>DAOMFV010000178.1:0-7863 GCA_035430005.1 Gemmatales bacterium | reverse complement strand
ACCTTGCGGTACTGGATCCTAAGTCCAGCGCGTCTGCCAGTTCCGCCACTCGTGCTTTGAGTTCACTATAGCTTCAGACACCGTACGCCGCCAGTTGTTCACGGTTAGCGAAAGTAGCGGCGGCCTCCCAGGTAGAGTCGACGGTAGGGGCGATAGTAGCCGTAGGGATAATACGCTGTGATGCCCGGCACGACGTAGGGGACAGCGGGGGTTGGGTAGGTGCCGTAATAGGGATTGGGCACCCAGACCGATTGGCCATAACCATTGGTGGTGTAATACCCCGGTATGCCGTTATAGAAAACCTGTCCTGGAACTACATAAGGGCTGTATTGAGCCTTCACCGATTCAGTGCAAAAGAGCAATGCCACCATAGACAGACAAATGGTCAGTAATCGCATGGTGAGCCTCCTAAAATGGGTGTTGGTTATGTTATCGCCCTCAGGCGAATTGGCCTCGATAGTTTTGGGGGTGGGCAATGCTTCTCAGTGATAGCTTTGATCTATTTTTCGTGAGTCTTACTTACCATTGATGCTGCTTGTAGTGGTTGGTATCACCAGTCTGGTAGACAGCGTCGCCGTAGGTATCGGTCTGGGTGCAAACCCCTCTGAGTTGTACCAGATCGCGAAAGCGCCGAGGATCACGAGGAGTATTACCGAGACAACGCCCGAATTGCTTGCGCCCTGTCGTAATTGCAGTGGCATTGTCTGCCTCCCGATGATGCTGTCTTTGTAGTTGTTAGCTATGTTATCGCTGTCATCCCAATTGACCTCCGTGAGTCGGAAAGAAACAATGGCGCAGGGAACCGTGTTGTGCAATCACGAATCTTTCATATCGACATCTATAATGACTCTCTATGGCAAGCCCTACCCTTGAAGAACTTTGCGACAGTTTGCCCACGCCGGTGATGGTTCCTCCTTATCACTTCGTTCACGAGATCGAAGTGCCGGAACCGTTTCATCAACTGCTGGTGCATGATCGGCACATGACCACGTCGATGGAGGCGTTTCATCAGAGTAAGGTGACTGTCAAGGTGTTGCAAAGTCAGCAAAAGGATAGTTGGTATTCGAGGCAGATTTTGCTGCTGACGCTTGGCAGCAAGAAAGTGGTGCAGGGCGGTATCGTTCGTATTCATCTCTCGATGCTTGATCCTGCGGTGCAGTCAGCCATCCTGCGGCAGGATACTCCGCTGGGGCATATCCTGATCGAGCATGATGTGTTACGGCATATTGAAGTGACGCAGTATCTGAAGCTGGAACCCGGCCCAGCGATGAAAGCGTGGCCTGGCTTTTCGAGTGATCAACCCTCGTATGGCCGCTTGGGAATTCTGTACTGCGACCTACAGCCGGCGATTGAGTTGTTCGAGGTGGTGCCGGGAGAATCGCTGGTACGGTAATGCTTTGCGCTCTTTGCGTCCTCTGCGTTTAGAATTGAAACGCAGAGAACGCTGAGGAAACGCTGAGAAGATCAGCAGCATTTACGCAAGTAATTGTTCCAGAACGAAGTACCCTGCCCTCTCAAAGCCACTTCGTGCATAGACTTCATGAGCACGAGTATTCTGTTCTTCCACATACAACCGAAAGCCAATGACATTGCCCTGTGCCTTGGCCCGCTGCTGAAGATGTTGAAAGACTTGCTTGAATACCCCCTTCCCCCGGTGCTCAGCGACGACATAGACGCTCTGTATCCACCAGAACCAGCCGTTGCGCCAGTCGCTCCATTCGTAGGTATACATCACCTGACCGATGGGCTTGCCAGTAGCAACGCAGGCCAGATGGTAGATGCCTTTGTGCTCGTCCTGCAAGAGGGCCTTCACTCCGGGCAGGAGTTTGGATTGATCCAGCGTCTTGCCTTCGCTTTCGATCGCTAGCTGACTATTGAAGTCAGCGACGATCTGGGCATCTTTCAATGTGGCTAAGCGTATTTGGTAAGTCATGGTTGCAATGCTCTCCGGGCTTGCTAGGCTTTACTTCGGATATGTTACGGAGCCTGGCAGGAGAAACGGCGTGGATCTGAAGAAGTACGTTCGTGATGTGGCTGACTTCCCCAAGCCGGGCATCCTGTTTAAGGATATCACCCCTCTGCTCTCCTCGCCGGAGGCGTTCTCGAACGCCATTGAACAGATGGCGGAAAAGTACCGCAATGTCCGGGTTGATGCCATCGCCGCCGCTGAGGCTCGGGGGTTTCTGCTGGCTGCGCCGCTGGCCTATGTGCTCAAGAAGCCGTTGATTCCGCTGCGGAAGCCTGGCAAGCTGCCTTACACTACCAAGTCATTCAGTTACGATCTGGAATATGGTTCAGCGTCGCTGCACATGCATGTCGATGCTTTCAAACCGGGTGATCGCGTTCTTCTGGTGGACGATGTGCTGGCGACCGGGGGCACCATGCAGGCGGCATGCAAGCTGGTAGAGCAGTCGCAGGGCAAAGTGGCTGGGTGTGCTTTCCTCATCGAACTGGCGTTTCTTGAAGGTTCCAAGAAGTTGTTGGAATATGATCGGTTCAGTTTGATTACGTATTGATGCAGTGAGAGATCATCACCATTTTTTGTCCTGAAAGGACGACCTGTAATAACCCAGGACTTCAGTCCTGGGTAGTAGGTGCAGCGCAACCTATTTATGGTGTTGAAAGCACTACCCAAGCTATTGCATTAGGTAGTCCCTTCAGGACCAGGGAATGGATATGGTCTGCAACCTGGCACTAAAGTGCCAGGCTATTGCAGGTAATCCTTACAGGATCAACATTGCAATACGCTGTGTCCCAAGAAGGTTTGGAGTGTATCTGCTGATTCTCTCACCGTTCGTTTGTCTTTCTTTGGAATAAAACCGGTCGATTGGTTTCCCTTGTCCAGAGAGCCAAATCGCTTGTTTTGACAAGTCGATTTGGTGTACTATTGCCTTGCTGTCTGGAATGACTTCACTTCAGCAGGAACCTGGACATGCTCGATCCGGCACAGTTCCGCTCCAGGATCGCCAATTCTGCCTTCACTTTTCGTGGCTACAATACGACCAACCTGGGCCGCTCGGCTGAACTTCTTGAGCATCCGCTGTATGGCGGCGAGGTGGAACGGGCATTGCGAGAAGCCTCGGTAATGGGCAGCGATCTGTCCCATGCTACGATGGATCTCGTCGAGCGAATCAGGTCACACAAGGAAACCTGCGATCTTTCGACCTACTCGGAAGATATCGTTATGATCGTCGCCATGTCTCTGGTGCAGATCGAGCTGCTTAACAAGTATTTTGACATTCCTTTCAAGTCGGCCAAGATCGCTTTTGGGTATAGCCTGGGCGAACCGACGGCTCTGCATGCAACCGGAATGTATACTGCCGAGGCTGTACTGCGCCCTTTACTGGCGATGGCTGCGGACAGCATCGAATTGTCGCACAACGTAACGATGGGTATCCTCTTCTCCCGCGGCCCGGAACTCGATCTCGAAGCGGTGAACCGTCTCTGCATCGAGATCGGTATCGAGGGCAAGGGGATCATTTCTCCTTCGACCTATCTGTCACCCAACAGTCTGCTGCTCCTGGCCCAGAATGATACACTGAACCGTTTCAAATCGATGATGAATGAAAAGCTGAACGACAAAGTGCATTTGCGGGCTAATCCGCATCGCTGGCCGCCTATGCATACGCCCATTGTCTGGCAGCGGAACATTCCGAACCGCTCAGCGGTCATCTTTCAGAACTCGCCCGGCGGCCTGGTGAAGCCCAGCGTGCCGCTCATCAGCAGTGTTACCGGCAAGCTCAGTTTCACTGAGAATAATAGCCGATATCTGATGCAGCAATGGGTCGATCATCCCATGAAGCTATGGGATATGGTCTTTCAGACGCTCGCTTCCGGCGTCGAAAACGTGGTACACGTTGGCCCCGATCCTAATTTGATACCCGCTACGTTCAAGCGCATCAGTGATAACGTGGCAGGGCAGACAGCAGGGCGAACCTGGAGCGGCTTAGGACTGCGAGCGATGCGGCCCATTATCCGCCGGCCCTGGCTTACCCGGCTGATGGCTCAGAGCACCGCTTTGCTGCGGGCTCCGTTTGTATCGCACATTATTTTGGAAGACTGGCTTCTGCGGTATGCTCCTGAACCATCGCAGAGCAGTATAGTGGTTTCTGAAGCTAACCTTGGTAAATCGGGCTAGCAAGGTTTTCCATCATTTGGTAATAGTTACAAAGTCACCGGCGGCAGGGATGCTCGCTGCCGGGGTTCCGGGGGTTCGTCAAGGAAGACGGGGGAACCGTGGCGTTGCGCCTGCGCATTCGTCTGAAACTGTTGTTTGGCCTGGTGTTGATCGGCATTCCAATGCTGATTCTGCTCGGAGCGATGCTGCACGCACTCTCCGCTCATCGCATTACGGTCAAGAGCATTGATTCCAGGCAAAGCGAACAGACTGCCGCTACCAAGCTGCAAGATGTCATTCCCAACTGGCTGAAAGAGCTAGGCTCCAACACGGTCGCCAGCCCCAGTCAGCAGGAAGACCTGGCTAAACGCCTCACCGATGCTGCTGACCATTATGAACAGTTCCTGTTTCAGACGCAGAAAGCCTGCCCGGATCGACGAATCGGGCAGGAGGAGACTGCCTACCTGGCGATGATTCGTGCCAAGGTGAAGGAACTCAAGCAGAGTATCCAGCCCGACGATCTCATCGTAGGTGACAGCAAAATCAATTCCGGTTGGCTGCCCCTCACCGATCAACTCAAACGCCGTACGGTGGAACTGAGCAACGTCATCGATTCTGATGTTCGTTCGCTGGTCACCGCGGCGGAAACCACCTACCGCCAGACACGGCAGATGGTCTTAGGTATCAGTATCGGCGGGTTCGTGCTGATGCTGATCATGGCCCGAGTCATGTATGGCTGGATCGCTAACCCCATTCGAGAGCTGCATGCCAAGATCACCCAGATGGCGGCGGGCAAGTTCACCGGTCATGTGCAGATCAGCAGTAATGATGAGATGCAGGACCTGGCAACAGCCTTCAATGATATGTCAGACCGGTTGCAGGGCATTTACCACGACTTGGAACATCAGGTACAGGAACGCAGCAAGCAATTGGTGCGAAGCGAACGGCTGGCCGGAGTGGGGTTCCTGGCAGCCGGCGTGGCTCACGAAATCAATAACCCGCTGGCGAGCATCAGCTTCTGCGGCGAGGCGCTGGAGCGCCGGCTCAAGGGTATTCTCGATCAACAGACGGGGAACCCCGATGTGCCGCTCATCAACCGTTATGTGATGATGATTCAGCAGGAAGCCTTCCGCTGTAAAGAGATCACGCAGAAGCTGCTCGAGTTTAGCAGAATGGGTGATAGACCCAAGCAGATGTCTGACTTGGCAGAGTTGGTGCAGGGTGTACTTGAGATGGTACAGCACCTGCCTAATCATCAAGAGAAGCGAATTGTCTTCGAAGTGCAGCAGCGGCCTCATTTGCTCTTATCGGCACCCGAAATCAAATCGGTCATCTTGAACATGATTGTTAATGCTCTCGAAAGCATGGATCAGGGTGGTTTGCTGACTATTCGCTTGAATGTAGCCAACGATAATGCCCTGCTCTCCTTCACCGATACTGGTTGCGGCATGACGCAGGAAGTGCTCGATAACCTCTTTGAGCCATTCTTCACTCGCAGCAAGACCGGCAAAGGCACGGGGCTGGGCTTGTCCATCAGCCATCGCATTATCAATCAGCACGGCGGCGAAATCGAAGCCAGCAGCCCTGGGCCGAACCAGGGGAGCACCTTCACGCTACGCATTCCACTACGGCAGGCAGAGAACGCCCCGCAGGAAGATCCGGTGGCGGTTGTGCTAAAGAAGGCGGCGTAAGAGAGAACTTTCAGCTGTCTGCCGACAGCGTTCAGCCATACAGGAGAACTTTCATGTTGATGTCATCGTTCGTGAGTGTTTGCTTGATGCTGGTTCCGATGTTGGGTGTCAAACAGAGGCCAGGAACAGAAAAGGTCTATCAGATCGAGCTACGCTGCTACCAAGCAGAGATGCAAGGCAATGTCAAAAAGGAAACAAAGATGTTGACTTCACCTACTTTGACAGCGCTAAGTGGTCGACAAGCAAGATTCATTGTGGGAGGAGAAAACCCGATTCCACATACGAATCCGCTGGAATATGAGCCAAACGGCATGATTGTTTCGATGACGATGACCGCACTGGAAGGCAAGTCGTGCATTATCAACTTGAATGCTGAAGAGAGCAATGCCCAAGTTCGGACCGACGAGTTGCTCGTGCAGTCGGGCAACCAGGTGAAGGTGCGGGGCAAAATTGAACTCAACAAGAAGATGTCGGTGCGCTTGACGGGCGGCGACGAAGGCAAACAAACCTGGCTCGACTTTACGATCACTGAACATAAGCAATAACCGGTTTCCTGACGCTGGCTTTTTTTAAGGAGGAGAAAACCATGTTGTCTATTCTGCTCGGCCTGGCGTTAACGCTTCCGATGAACCAGGAAGCGACGCAGTATCGCTTCGAGATTAAGCTGTACCAGGGCAATCCCAAAGGATCAGTGGAAAAGGGGGACGTGGAATTGCTTTCCAGTCCTCAGATACTCACTCGGAATGAACAGGAAGCTGTGATCAAGGTCGGGCAAAAAGTTCCCATCATCACAGGCAGGAAAGAAGTGGGTGGAAAGATCGTAAACACGGTAGAGGATCAAGAGGTTGGCATTAGCATCAAGATCAAGCCGGCAGGTTCGAAAGACGGTATTCTGATGGCCAAGCTTCAAGTCGACATCAGTGAAGTAATACTTGGGGCATCTGCCTATCCCACCATCAATCAACAGATGATCACCACCACGCGCGAATTGAAACTTGCTGAGAAGGTGATCGTGCCGTTTTATTCTGAAAAGACTGACCGGCAGCGCGGTGGAATACAGGCAAATTCCTTGTTAGGCCACAAGGTTTGGATGGAAGTGCATGTAACAGAGATCAAGTAACAGGCAGTTTTAAGCTGACACCCTTTCAGGGTGCTGGAGGAATAATGGGGGAGGTTAAACGGTGGTGTCGCTTCGCCCAGCCACCGGCTAATCGCTGTGGTCTCGATCGGGGTCATGATCGAAACCCTAACTCCTCTTGACGAAATCAGGCATCCCTGTCATCACACCCGCGCTATGGCCGGACTCGGTAAGGATTGACTATGGCTACGAACAAAGGTCTTCGCATACTCTTCGCCGACGATGAACCATCGTTGCGGGAGTTCATGCGCACGGAGTTGCCCAGTCTGGGGCACGAAGTGACGATCTGTCCAGATGGGATGGCTGCTATCAAGGCTCTGGAAAAGGGGCCGTTCGATGTCGCTTTGCTCGATATCAAGATGCCTAACAAGACGGGCATAGATGTGCTGGAACAAATCAAACACCTCAGCCCCTCCACCGAAGTGGTGTTGCTCACCGGCTATGCCAGCGTCGATACGGCTGTGCAGGCGGTGCGACTGGGGGCCTTCGACTACCTGACCAAGCCCTGCCGACTCGCTGATCTGGAAGGCCTCTTGCGCCGGATTGCGGAGAAGCGTGACCTGGTCAACAAGACCATTGCCCTGGAACGCCGAGTGAAAGCGGCTGAAGGGCCAACGATTCTGATCGGCGATTCGCCACCGATGCAGGCGGTGAACAAGCTCGTCAGCAGGATCGCTCCGACCGAAAGCACGGTCATGATCCTCGGCGAGACGGGCACCGGCAAGGAACTGGTGGCACGTACCATCGTTCAGCAGAGCTTGCGGGCCGATAAGCCCTTCATTCCGGTCAACTGCGGGGCGCTCTCCGAGCAACTGGCAGAGAGCGAACTCTTCGGCCATCGTAAAGGCGCCTTCACCGGGGCGGATCGTGAGCACAAGGGACTCTTTGAGGTCGCCAACGGCGGCACCCTGTTCCTT
>DAOMFV010000177.1:0-7899 GCA_035430005.1 Gemmatales bacterium | reverse complement strand
GCGATGAAGTGACGATGCGCACCTGGGAACGAGGCAGCGGCATCACGCTGGCCTGTGGCACCGGGGCGTGTGCGGTAGCGGTGGCAGGTGTGCTGACGAGCCAGACACATCGTCACCTTCTGGCTCATCTGCCGGGGGGCGATTTGCAGTTACACTGGGACGCGGCGACGAATCATGTCTTCATGACGGGGCCGGCGACTGAGGTCTTCAGCGGGGAATGGCGGGGTTAGTGAAGGTGCCTTTACTTTGAAATACATTATTATTCAGAAGTGGACACCACCTTATAGGTATCGGCTATCACGACGTAGCCATATACGAACTGTAGTGGCGTTGCAGTAGTCACATTCTTGATCTTATCACCAACATTGAACTTCGTCCGTTCTGGATAGGGTCGAGCAAGCTTAGCTTTGTTGACTGGGTTGTTTGATACGTCCAGAAGCACCCATTTGGGATCAACCGGTTCCGGCGGCGACACGGAAATGGCATCAATAGTCAATTCGGTGGCTGCAATGCATCTGCCTGTTCCTGCTGCCATAGCTAGGTCTCCTTCTTAGGTTAATGGCAAAATGCCACTTTCAGTTTTGCAACATCGGCTCTCATTGTGGGTATGAAGCTGGCTGGTGTAAACAAAAAAACAATGAACTTTCCCCCAGCCGTCGCTTCCGAGTAGGCTCTTTGACGACTGGTTCTACTGTTCTTTCAGCAACTTATCCAGAAGTGCTTTCACTTTGCCATACTCTGGACCTTCTTTGGGAAGGGCCTGCAAAGCCGTTCGCAGCAATTGCTCGGCCTCGCTGCGATGGTTTTGCAACATGTGAATATCCAAGGCAGTACGCAGAACCCGATAGTATCTTTTGCCGTCGATTTTTTCCTTTTGATCGGTCAGGAATTTCATCAACTCCTTTGAGACCATCAGGCTTTTGTCATGATCCTGGGTTTTGAAGCGGGCATAAGCCAGGTTTTCCATCACCTCCCAGGTTTTGACGTTGCCGGTGCCGAACTCTTTTGTGAAGTCCTCCACTATCTCGTCGTAGCGTTGAACAGCTTTTTGCCAATTCTGCGTCTTGAAAGGGATGCTTGCCATGTTTCGCTTCAACTCCAGAATAAATTTGCTCTCGGGTTCAGTAATACGCAAGGCTCCCTCCAGAACTTCCTGAAAAAGAGCCTCGGCTTTGTCAATGCTTCCCAAATGCCAGTAACAGACAGCTTGATTATTCTTCATGATCAACAAGAGGGGTTCGTCTCGATCATACACAGAGCCGGCAGCTGGGAGCAACTCTTCATAAAGCTTCATGGCCAACTCATGCTTGCCCTGGGTGCGCAGGAAGTGCGCCAGGTTGTTCATAACAGTTATGGTCTGGGGATGTTCCAGAGGCAGATTCTTACGACATTCCGCAAGAGCCTCCTTATACCTCTTTTCAGCAGCTTCGTAACGCCGCTGGTGATTATCAATGTCTGCAAGAACATTCATGGTCCTGGGAATATCAGGATGATCCATCGGCAAGACCTTGCGCTGATCTTCGAGAAGAAGCGTCAGTCGTTTCTCGGCGTCTGTCCATTTACCGAGAAACCGTTCCAACGAGCCGAGAGCAAATCGGGAATGAAGCGTCGCCAGGTCTTGGAGACCGTTCATTTGTTCTCGTTTCTTCACTACCTCAACAAGGTAGCTCTCAGACTCTTTCAATCTCCTCATATCGACGGGAAACATTCCCATGTCAAACAACAGGATTCCCAGGGCCTCTTCGATTTCCACAGCATACGGATCATCCCTGGGGATGAGATTCCTGGCAGCCTCAAGTTGTGCCAGCGCTTCGGAATATTCACCGAGAGAACCGAACGCGATTCCGAGTGTTCTTCGCGAGGCAGCCTGAACTCTGCTGGACATATCTTCAAATCGCTTGCCCATCCGTCTCGCCGCATTGTCCACGAGGGCGCGGACGGTAATGTTCTTGTTCGGTGGAAAATCTATCTGGCGCCGAATATCAGGGTCGAACTGGCCAAACAAATCACTCTCAAGATACAGTAGCAGCCCGCGGTGAAGATCAGCTTCATTCCTTGCTACCGTTTCAGCATGAAGAGCCTTCTGTTCCGCTTTCCAGGCCATCCACATGCCAATAGAGGTGGCGATCACACCGCCAATTAGAACGAAAAACAGCAACCCGGCTGCCAGCACTTGTCCCCGGTATCGTTTCACGAACTTTTTGATTCGATAGAAGGCTGAGGGAGGAGCCGCCAGCACAGGCTCATCGGCCAGGAAACGCTGCAAGTCGCCGGCCAGTGAGAGTGGCGAGTCGTAACGGCGGGCGCGTTCTTTCTCGAGGCACTTCATGATGATCCAATCCAGTTCACCTGCCAGGAGATGTTGCAGACTGGCGGGATCGGATCTGCGACGTGCCGCGATTTGGGGCAGTTCTTTCAGAGTGGAAATTCTGGTGCTGGGCTTCTGCGGCTCCTTCTCTTTGATCATTACGAGCATTTCCACAAGGCCCGCATCAGCAAGTTCATTTCTGGTGAAAGGAACTGTACCGGTTAACAGTTCATACAAGATGACGCCGAGAGCATACACGTCGGTGTGGGTATCGATGTCAAGGTTGGTCAGATCAGCCTGCTCCGGGCTCATGTATTCAAGAGTGCCAAGCAGGCTGCCCATCTCAGTATGGACCGAGTTCGTGGACAGAGAGCGTCCGATGGCCTTGGCAACGCCGAAGTCAATGATTTTGGGAACTGCCTTGCCGTCGTAGATGCCCACCAGAATGTTCGACGGCTTGATGTCACGATGGATGATCCCCTTCTGATGTGCATGTTGCACACCCTGACAGATCGGGGCAAACAGGGCCAGGCGCTCACGAGGAGTCAGCTTTTCGTGATCGCAGTATTTGGTAATGGACAATCCTCGCACTAATTCCATCACAAAATACGGTCTGCCCGTCTCGGTGGTACCGCCATCGAGAATCTTGGCAATGTTGGGATGATCCATGATGGCCAGGGCTTGGCGTTCCTGGTCGAACCGGGCCAGCACTGCGTTTGAGTCGATTCCTGACCTGATGAATTTGATGGCCACCTTTCGCTTGACCGGCTCACACTGCGCTGCGATCCAGACTTCCCCCATGCCTCCTTCGCCGATCTTGTGTTCGAGGGTGTAACGACCTGCAATGACAACTCCGGAGATGGGTTCATTGCAGGTGTAGTTGTCGGTGCTGTGGTCAGCAGTAGAAGCCTCGTGAAGGTCGGCGTGAGGACGATCCAGCAGGTTCGATGTCACATGATGCGCTTCCAGAAGCGATTCGATCTGGTGACGAAGTTCCAGATCAGTTCCACAGGCTTCGTCGAGGAAGGCGGTACGCTCAACGGAACTGGTCTTGGCCAGGGCAGCATGAAAGAGGGATTCTTCGGTCATGATGTTCACTACTATTTCAACATCTGTGCAAGGATTCAGCAAGGAGAGTGGGCGAGATTGGATAGCCTACTCGCTATTATCCCTGCGCCGAATGTACCCGTTGGGCATCAGAGAAAGCCAACTATTTTCCAGAATAAGCCACTATTTCCCGTTGAAGCCACGCGCGGGCATGAACCCAGTGGCGATCTGCAGTAGCGGGATAGATGCCGAGATGGATAGCCACTTCTTCGCTGGTCATCCTGCCGAAGTAGCGTATTAACTTGTCATGATTGAAGTCCACTCAATGAAAAAACCGACGGGATCGTTCAATCCCGACGGTTTTTGGTTATAGAACTATCTGGCCGTATGATCGCTCCATCAACTTAGTCACCTTGCTATCTCTTCATTGGAAGGCTTCTTATTGATGAACAATATTCATCAATTACGTTACATTCTTTTTTACTAGCCGCCTGTCGATTGTTGAACAATTTGCAGGCTGGTCACTCGCATGTGCATTCCTGTGCCCCCTCCGTGAGAATGCTGTCTGTTATGGTCTAGATCAAAAGTCCCCGTGACTGTCTGATTATTTGCGTTCATGAGCGCTGTGCACATATTTGTGCAGGGACCACTCGCGTGCTCGATGTAGAAATAGGCTACACCGGTCGGATTGTGACCAGCAAAAAAATGGCGTGTCAAGTTATCAATCGTTTCTGGAGGATCAATCCAGTCGATAGTGCCAGATGCCGGATAGGGATTCGTTTTACTCGTTGATGTTGTAAGCCCATTAGAAGACACTGATTTCTCCCTGCAATGACCAGTTGTGGAAAGCGATAGACACGCTGGTCAAACAAGTCAGTCGCTGTGTTTCAACCAATTTAGCCTATGTAACCTCCTCCTCTCATTTGGGTTTTGAAAGTTTCTGCTCGTACTCTTTGACAAGGTCAGCCTCGCCAAGTTTTTTTAAGCAGTTGATAAGATGAAGCAGCGCTGTCCTGACTCTCTGATCATTAGACGGATATTTCTTGCTGAGTCGTTGATAGACATCAAGTAATATGGGCTTGGCTCCTTGTGGATTTCCTTTCTTCGTGAGAAGTGCCCCATAAGTTAATCGCGAAGACAATACTAATTCATGATTCGGATCGGCTCGGCGTTCCAGAGCCGGATTAAGGCTGGAGAATAGTGCCACTGCTTCATCAAGTTTATCTGCATCGTAAAGGATATTTGCCATCACTAACTCCGCGATGAGATATTCTGGGTGATCTTTCCCGAATGCCTGCTCACCCAGGCTCAAAGTCTGGCGACACAGTGTTTCCCCCTTCTCCAGGTAACTCTTGGTTTTCCTGCCGGAATCGATGAACATGTGCCGATAAGCTATGCTCAGATTAGTCATCGTTCCAATGGTTACCGAGTTATTAAGGCCAAACTCTTTCCTTTGCCCCTGCAAGACCTCAAGAAATTCCTTTTCCGCGTCCGGTAACTTACCCTGGAGCATAAGGTTATTCGCAAACTTGGCTCGGGTATCAAGAATCTCCTGATCATGTTGGCCTGGAGCTTGCTTGAAGAAGGCGAGGGTGCGCAGGTGAATTTGCTCAGCTGTTGCAAACTCACGCAACCCTTCTTTGGCGAGAGCGGAATCTTCCGTAACGGT
This sequence comes from Gemmatales bacterium, assembly GCA_035430005.1. GTDB lineage: Bacteria > Planctomycetota > Planctomycetia > Gemmatales > HRBIN36 > JAEUIE01. Next base: position 2,875 of record DAOMFV010000177.1, on the reverse strand, counting down.
GATGGTATCGTTATGATTGGGTCCCAGTTCCCGCCAGCATTTCTTGATGAGCGTATCGTAAAAACGATCGGCATCTTTGTAGTGTGTCAGCTCGATCCATATTCGACCCAGTTCTATTTCAACCTCGATAACAGCTTGATGATTTTCACCTTGCTCCACTATACGAATGGCTAATGCACGATCCAAAAGAGGCTTACTCTTCTCAGGAAAGCCCAAAATTCGGTAGGCCTTTCCGATCGTCAAAAGAAGACCTGCCTCCACCAATGGTTTTTTAGAATAGGCAGTGTTCATTCGTTCTACCGCTCGATCAAGTGATTCGCGAAGTGGTACCTCTCCAAAAGGATTGTTCCTAATCCCGGATCGGCGAAAGGTATCGACACTAAATAGAATATCTTTCGTGATGAAAGCATTGATCGTGGCGGTCACTTCCTCGGCTGACTGTGCCTGTATAGCGGCTTTGTTCGTTCTCACTGATTCTTCCTGCCACATCGTCTCTGCATGCAGTGCCCGAAGCAGCAGCCATGTTGTCACAATAATACTGGCTACCAAAATGCCGAGAATGACACTGGCTGCAAAGACCTTGCCGCGATGTCTACGAACGAATTTACGAAAACGATAACTGACGCTGGGGGGGCCAGCCTGTACCGGTTCATCGTGAAGATAATGTTGGATATCGAGGGCCAGGCTGCCCGGCGTGTCGTACCGTCGATCACGAACTTTCTCCAGGCACTTCATGGTAATCCAATCAAGTTCTCCCTGCAGGAGATGCTGCAAACGGGCGGGATCGGACTTGCGGTGAGCAGCGATGTTGGGCAGTTCTTCCAGCGTGGAAATCTTGGTGCTGGGTTTCTGCGGCTCCTTTTCTTTAATCATCATGAGCATTTGCACCATGCCCGCCTCGGCAAAATCATTCCTCGTGAAAGGGACCGTTCCGGTGAGCAGTTCGTACAGTACAACGCCCAGGGCATAGACATCGGTGCGGGTATCGATGTCCAAATTAGTAAGATCGGCCTGTTCGGGGCTCATGTATTCGAGGGTGCCAAGAAGGCTGCCTATTTCGGTGTGGACAGATTTTGTAGAAATGCACCGCCCCGTCGCCTTGGCCACGCCGAAATCAATGATCTTGGGAACCGGCTGGCCATCGTACAGGCCCACGAGGATATTCGACGGCTTGATGTCGCGATGGATAATCCCTTTCTGATGAGCATGTTGCACGCCCTGGCAGATGAGGGCAAACAGGGCCAACCGCTCACGGGGCGTCAGCTTTTCCTGATCGCAGTATTTGGTGATGGGCAGCCCGCGCACCAGTTCCATGACAAAGAAGGGTCTGCCTGTCTCGGTCGCCCCGCCGTCGAGAATCTTGGCAATGTTTGGATGATCCATGATGGCCAGTGCTTGCCGTTCCTGGTCAAACCGAGCTAATACGGCCTGTGAATCCATGCCGGGCCTGATGAATTTGAGAGCGACTTTTCGTTTGACAGGGTCATTCTGCGCGGCGATCCAGACTTCCCCCATGCCGCCTTCACCGAGCTTCTGTTCGAGGGTGTAGCGGCCAGCAACGACGACTCCTGAGGCTGGTTCTTTGCTGGTGTAGTTCCCGGTACTGTGCTCCTTAGTGGAAGCCTCATGAAGGTCGGGGGGGGAACGATCAAGCAGGTTCGAGGTAACCTGATGGGCTTCCAGTAGCAATTCGATCTGACGACGAAGTTCCAGATCAGGGCCACAGGCTTCATCAAGATAGGCAACACGCTCGGCGGGGATGGTCTTGGCCAGCGCAGCGTGGAAGATTGATTCTTCGATCATGGCTGGGTAGTTCTCTGGTCAGTGAGATGCTCAGACATCCCTGCGACAAATGTACCCGTTGAGCGTCAGTGAATGCCAACTATTTTTCAGAATGAGCCATTATTTCCCGTTGCAGCCAGGCGCGGGCATAAACCCAATGGCGATCTGCCGTGGCTGGAGAGATGCTGAGATGGGCAGCTGCTTCTTCGCTGGTCATCCCGCCGAAGTAGCGGAGTTCCACGAGTTGGGCCTTCAGGGGATGTGCCTGGGCTAGTCGGTTGAGTGCTTCATCGAGTGCCAGAAGCTCTTCATCGGGTTTAGCGGATGCAGCCAGGTCGGGGTGAAGTTCTTGCCGTTGCATGGCTCCGCCATGCTTGCGTCGCTGTTTTCGGCGAGCGCGGTCGATGAGGATACGGCGCATCGCCTGGGCAGCAGCGGCGAAGAAGTAGCGTCGCTGGTCGGCGTTTTGCACATTGTCCAGAAGCCGTTGCCCACTGTTCAAATCAGGCACCAACCGCAGCCAAGCTTCATGAACCAGAGCTGTGGCCTGAAGTGTCTGGCCCGGTTTTTCCTGAGCAAGTTGCTGGGCAGCAAGCTTGCGCAGCTCCTCATAGACAAGAGGGAGTAATTTTTCAAACGCATGGGGCTGGCCCTGCTGCGCGGCGTTCAGGAGTTGAGTGACTTCGGACATGCTGCTAAGGTAATGTAGACAGGTGGGGGATGCCAGAAGATTCAAGTCCGCAAGAATCTGGCACCTGAGGTCCAGGACTCGGCTTCAGACTGGCGGCTCACTGCATCCACTGTTACAATGCCTCTTTGCTGTTCAAGGATGCGGAAATGCCCAAGAGTCAGCGCGACCTGTTGTTGGGACTGGTGTTGGTGCTGGCGGCGCTTGGCGGCGGTGCCTACCTGATGCTGCAGAAGCCCGCCCTCAAACAGACCGCCCCCTCCCCAGGTGATGCTGTGAAGAACTCCCCTCCCCCGCTGGTTCCGTTCGATGGCAAGCGGGCGATGGAGTACCTCAAGGAGATTTGTGAGTTAGGGCCACGAGTGAGCGGCACGCCATCTCATGCCAGGATGGTCGACATGGCAG
>DAOMFV010000176.1:0-8550 GCA_035430005.1 Gemmatales bacterium | reverse complement strand
TTTTGAATAAGACCTCATCAGCTTGAAACACTACACTAGCGCGTCGGGCTGGTATCGTTTTGCTTCTCCACACCAAGGATTGCTCCACCATGAGTTCCTATCTGTCGATGCCGGAAGAAAAGGCATGTTTGCGGCGTGTCTCCGGGCAGCTTTTTCTGCTGGGGTTGATCTCCATCATCGCCGGGTTTGTGGCCATCAGCTATTCGGTCATGGTCACGCTGGCCTCCGTCACATTCTTTGGCATTCTGCTCATGGTGGCCGGCGGCTCGGAAATCATCCATGCGTTTGTGGTTCGCAATCTCAAAGGCTTTGCACTCCATCTGCTTGCGGCGGCGCTCTACCTGGTGGTCGGCCTCTTTATGCTGGAAGATCCACTTCAGGTAGCGCTGGTGTTGACCAAGATCCTGGCTGCCTACTTCATCGTCGGCGGCGTGCTGCGCATCATCTTTTCCCTGGCTATGCAGTTTCACGGCTGGGGCTGGGTGGTCGTCAACGGGCTGGTGGACCTTATGCTGGGCACCTTCATCTGGAACCGGTGGCCCGAATCGAGCCTGTGGGTGATCGGCCTGTTCATCGGCATCGATCTGCTCTTCCACGGATGGTCATCGGTCATCACCGCCATGAGCGTTCGGGCCAACTCGACAACCCGGTAATCTCTTCTGCCATCTTTTTCAGGTGGCGGCCTTCAACCCCCGTCTGGTCTCATCTTCCCCTCTCAGTAGGAGTCAGACTGTGTTATCCCTTTCCGAATTGAAAGCCTTGCAGGCACATCGAGAATACCCTTCCGTATCGATCCTGGTGCCGACGCATCGCCATGCCCCGGCGAACAAGCAGGATAAGATCAAGGCAACCAACCTCATCAAGAAGGCAGTTGATCGTCTGCACGACGAGTTCCCCAAACGGGAAGTGGCGACGGTCGTCAAGAATCTCATGGGCCTAGCCCGCCATGTTGACTGGAAACACACGCTTGACGGCCTGGCGCTCTATGCTTCCAGCACCAAAGCTGTGGCGTTCAGCATGCCGTTCAAGGTCAAGCCCAGGGCGATGATCGACGAGACGTTTGCGACCCGTGACCTGGTGTTTTCCTTCAACCGCGCTCCGGCTTACCGGGTGCTGTCACTGGGGCATCAGGTTCGACTCTTCGATGCCTGGACGACTGTTCTTCATGAGCATCGGGACAAATCTTTCCCCATGTCGCACCGTGGCCCGGGCGGGGCATCGAAACTGCCCGGCGGCAAAGGCATCAACATCTCCGCCCAGCGCGATGACGCTCAACGAAAGTTTTTCAGCAGTGTAGATGATGCCCTGGAGACTCTGCAGAAGGTGAATCCGTTGCCGCTCATCGTCGCCGGTGTGGATCGTAACCTGGCGTTCTTCAAGGAAGTGACACGCCAGTCTTCGTCCATCGTGGGCATGCTGGCGGGCAACTACGACAAAACCTCGCCCACGGAACTGGGCAAACTGGTGTGGCCCGTCTTCGAGTCGGGAGCCATCGTCAAGCGCACCGACGCTCTCGTTCAGCTCGACGAAGCGGTAGGGATGCAGCGGCACAACTCCGGCATTGACCAGGTCTGGCGAGCCGCCCAGGAAGGCCGGGTCAAGACACTGTTAGTGGAAAAGGACTTCAAGTATCCCGCTGATATCAGTGCCGAGGGGCATTTGACCAAATACACCGGCAAGGGTGCTAGCGCGCTGGACGACGCTGTCGATGAAGTGATTGAACGGGTGATGCAGACAGGCGGCGAGGTCTTCTTCTATGCCGACGGCGATCTGGACATTCACCAGCGTATCGCCGCCATCCTGCGCCGTTAAGAGACTATACCAATATTGAAAGATGTGGCAGGGTCGTGTGGTACTCCACTCGACCCTGTTTCTCTGTGACAACGCCATGTCAACGCATCAGGCTCGAAACGGAGTACCGTTACGACCCTGCCACAACTGCAGGAACCACTACCGCTTGTTCCTGCTGCTGAAATAGGTTCCCACCCGACTGATCTGTAGCTGCCACCAGCCGAACCGCTCGGTGAGCCACTTGTAGAGCGATGCACCCACCAGCGTGCCAAGTGCGATGGCAGCCACAGCAAAGATCACCGAGATCAGGCTGTCGATCCCGGCATCTCTATTGCTCAGAATCTGCTTAAGGCTGAGCAGTCCCATCGCCCCTGGCACCATCAGCCAGAAGCTGGGCAGGAAGGTCACCATCGCAGGCGGTCCTTTGAACCGTAACTGAATGAGATAGCCCAGCGGTGTAGCCACCAGCATGCCGAAGAAGCCGCTGCCTCCCTTGTTAAACGTGTCGATGGTCAGTTGCTGAGCGGCATAAGCCAGCAGTAGCACCAGCAACATCCACCCGAGTGAACGGCGTGGAGCGGAGAAATGCAGGAAGGCTCCCACGCCGAAGACGATAACCCCGGCCCAGGCGGCCCAAGGCTCTGGAATGACTAAAGGCACCACCTTACTGGCTTCCACCAGGTTTTCTGAGCTGTAGCCGACGAACGCCGCTCCCGCAGCGAGCCCGAACACCAGCAGGATAAGTTGCACCCAACCGGCGATGAGCCTGCTGGAACCGCTGACCATATCTCCGTAGGCCAGTTCGACCATGCCCAGGGTCAGCATGCCGCCTGGCAGGAACGCCACCAGAGGCGGTATCAGTGCATGCAACGGCTCAACGGGCAGGCCGTATTTCAGCCCTATGAACACCAGTGCTGAGACCAGCGTCGCAGCCACCACCGGCATGGGTACCGACAGCAGTGGCCGATTGCGATTGAATGCCTTGATTGCCCCGACCAGCGTACCAAGAACCATCGCCGCCAGAATGTTGACATACGTCGGCATTAACACGAGAGCCAACCCGATTGACAAGACCGTGTAACCGGCAATGGCACCAACAACGCCGAAACGGGCTTTGGTCTTCAGGATGGTATTGAGCTGCTCCAGCCCTTCCTGGGGAGTGACCTGACCCCGCTGGGCGGCAGCACCCAGGTGATACACGTCGGCGATTTGATCGAGACGCAGGGTTTGAGTAGGGCCTTCAGCCAGGGTTATCCGTTCTTCTTGGCCGTCGTGTACGCTGATGAAGATGGCTGTGGGAAAGGCCACCACGCGGGAACGTCGCAAGCCATAAGTAGTGGCGATGCGACGCAGAAGCAATTCGACGGTAGCTGTCTGCTCGCCGCAACCGATGTAGGCCTGCCCGAGCCTGAACATGAACTCCAGGGCAGACTTGTAGTCAACCGGTTGGGCTGGTGGCCGGGCTTGAGCCTCGTTGTTCATCACAAGGCTCCCTTAATGGAACGGCCAGACAAGCGGTACAAGGAATACCGAAACAATGAAGAACCATAGTAACATCGGCAGGCCGAGTTTCCAGTATTCTCCGAAGCGATATCCTCCCGGCCCCATCACAATGAGGTTCACGGGCGTGGCCACGGGAGTCAGGAACGAGGCAGCGGCAGCCACGCAAACGCTCATGAGCACCGGCCGGGCCGAGATGTGCAGATCCGCGGCAGCAGTCACGGCGATGGGGATAATAATCAAAGCCGTGGCAGTGTTGCTGATCAACTGCCCCAGGATGGCGGTAAGCACAAAGAGCCCGGTGAGAAGTGCATAAGGGCCGGCATCACCGACAAGCTTGACCAAATGATCCGCCAATAACTCCGCTGCCCCGCTGTTGCGCATAGCCAATGAAAGCGGAGTCATTGCACCGATGAGGATGACCGTGGTCCAATTGATGGCACGATAGGCCTGGTCTACGGTCAGGACACGGAATACGACCATGGCACATGCAGCCAGAAGCCCGGCTACGACAGCCGGCACCAGACCGGTAGCCAGAAGAGCCACCAGAACGACAAGTATGGCCACCGCCTGTTTGGAACCGGGTCCCATCGGGATAGCCTGCCGACGAACCAGTTCCGGGGAATCAACGACCAGCACTTCAGGGTCGCTGAGGTTCTTGTCCAAGCCTTTCCAGGTGCCCTGTAGTAGTAGAGTATCACCCGCTGCCAGTATCGCTTCCTGGGTGTTGTAGACTTCTCCCTGCCGCTGAACGGCAAGAATGATGAGATCGCCGCTCTCGGTCACCATTCCGGGAAACACCTTTTGCCCAATCATGGCGGAACGGGGAGGAATGATGACCTCAGCCAGTCCCGAATCGCTGTTGAAGAGCGTATCGGTAATGTTGCCCTCCGGGGCATCTTCAGAACGGAAAGCGAGGGTTTTGTCGGTGGCGAGCTTGGCGGCAGTCGCAGCGTCTCCGCGCACAATCAGTCGATCTCCCTCGGCCAACCCGCGCTGTTCAAGCGGGCCACCCTTGCCGCCATCCTGAATGCGGATCAGCGACATGCCTGGATAGTCGTCCAGCTTCAGACCTACTGCCAGTGTGCCAATCAGAGGCGATCCGGCTCGTACCTTGAGTTGGAAGACCCCATCGGAGATGCGATAGTGCTCGACCAGCGTCAGGGCATGCTTGCTGAGATCAGCTGGCATCGAAGCCCCGTTGCGATGAGGCAACAGCTTCTTTCCGAAGAACACCGTAATAAGAATGCAGCCCACCAGACATGGGATGCCGGCGATCGCGAACTCGAAGTAACCAAACCCAGCACCCGTCGATTTTATGGCCTGCTCGGAGATGATGACGTTGACCGGCGTGCCCGTGAGAGCCAGCAGCGACCCGGCGCTGGCGGCAAAGGCCAGCGGCATCATCAACTGTGAAGTCGGCTGACCCAGCCGAAGTGCCATTACCACAACGACGGGCAGCAGCGCCGGCACCGCGCCGTTGATGTTGATCAGCGCAGCCAGTACAGCCACCATGAGCATGATTAGAATCAGCAAGCGTGCTCGGCTCTTCCCGGCACGGGCGATGAGTATCTGCCCTGCCCATGTAGTAACGCCAGTCGCGTCCAGCCCGGCACTGACCACAAACAGCGAGGCGATGAACAGCACCGTGTTATCGCCCATTCCCGAAAGGGCTTCACTCAAGCTGAGAACACCGGTGAAGTAGAGTGCCAGTGCCGTGCCGAGCGCTACAATAACAACGGGGAAAATGTCCCAGATGAAAAGCACCACGACCGCGGCAACAATAGTGAAAGTGAGCACTACAGGACTCAAGGCGTCTCTCTCCTTTTATGTGTAACTTGGGCCTCTGCTCTCAAGCATCCGGTTTGGAAGCAAAGAGATCAAGCCCAAGCCGCTGCGATAGAAACTTGGCTGCCAGTTGCCCCTTGACACTGTTGCCGGCCTTATCGAGTGGCGGAGCAAACGTCCCCAGCCCACCTTTACCCGGCGAGACGGTGACAATCCCTCCGCCAATGCCGCTCTTGCCCGGCAGGCCGATCTCGTAGAGCCAGTTGCCTGAAGTCTCGTACAGCCCGGCGGTAGCCATCACAGCCAGGGCGTAGTGGCAGATGGAACCGTCCACAACACGCTTCTTGGTGAGGGGGTTAACACCGCCATCGGCAAGGGTCGCCCCCATCACCGCCAGGTCTTTGGCACTGACGTTCAGCGAACATTGCTTGGTGTAGAGATCGGTCGCCTGCGACGGATCCATGTAGATCGCACCGTAACTCTGTAGCAACCGGGCAATGCTCTGGTTGCGGAAGTTGGTCTCCGAAGCGGAGGCGTAGACTTCTTCATTGAGTGGCAGCGTGCGTCCGGCGAACTGAGACAAGCCCTCATGAATGAACCGCCACCTGGCTTCCATCGTCTCGCCGGGCGTCAGGCTCGTGGTGGCAATCGCTCCCGAATTGACCATCGGGTTCGTTCGCCCATCGCCGCTTTGCTCGATGGCTGCCAGCGAGTTGAAGGAAAGGCCGGTAGCATTGACACCGAGCTTGAGCCGAGCCTCTTCCACACCGATCTGCTGACAAATCAGCGCAAACAGGAACGGCTTGGACACGCTCATGATGGAGAATTCATGCTCGGCATCGCCGGCGGAATAAATGCTGCCGCTCGTTCCGACGATACACACGCCAAAGAGTTGACCGGGCACTCGCGCCAAAGCCGGGTAAACTTGGGAGTTCTGCCCTTCGGTATTTGACTGATAGCGATGATGCACTTCGTTCACCAATGCTCTCACCACATCAGGCGTGGGCAAGTGGCCGGTGGAGATATAGTCGGACTTGTCGACTTGATCGATAGGAAGTCTCGTATTCATCGATTCGACCTCGACAGGAAGGAGAAATGCTTCAGTAACAGATGCATCGCTGTAAATACCGTGGTCTTCGTAGCTTGCGATCTACTTACTACTGTAACAAAAGTTGAAGTATTCTTACTAACCATCAACACGACGGCCAGAATTAAGTATTGTGGGGCGGGTTGCATTCCCTGCTTGGTAGCAGGTTTTTTTTGGAGCCAGCTTACTTAGGCAATCCCACACAACAGTTAGTAAAGGGGAGGAACAACCAGTGGCATTCAAGCCTTTTAGAGTGATACTACAGAAAATCAGGAATCTACCTATGATATACAGAGCGACTAATAAACCTCCCCTTTCTTCGCTGGTTTGTACCTGGCTTTCCAGCAGCAGTCTAATTGCAGCTTTTTGTGGTTTCCTCAAGTCAAGTTTCAAATGGCGCTCCTACCAATCTTTGAGTGTGATGGATGCGGCGCTTGTTGCCAAACCTTTCCCATTTTTGTCAGCGAAGCAGATGCCCGGCGCGAGTCAAGGATTGCTCTTGAATCGCTGCAACTTTCTGATGACAAACAACATCCCTACTGCCTGTTCCCGTTACCGTTTCATCAGGCCTGTTGTTTCCTCGATATGAACCAGCGTTGCACCATCTACACCACACGACCAAACATCTGCCGTGAGTTCCAGGCGGGCAGTAGTCAATGTCAGGAAGCGCGTAACAGGAATGGCATGGAACCGCTGAAAGCCTTGATCAACAACGACTTTTGAGCAATGCATCCTGACCAGCCACTGATCAGATCTTCTAATCTCATGCCAGGATCGATTCGATGATCTTCCCGGACGTTAAAGGATGCGGCCTTTGAAGCATATCCATGATTTGTGTGGTCGGATCGATGCCGAGGCAATGGTAGATCGTCGCCACCAGATCGGCCGGTGAGGTAGGATCGAGTACCGGCTGAGCCGCAAACTTGTCGCTAGCCCCGTGCACGATACCGCCACGAATGCCGCCGCCGGCCATGACGCTGGTGAAGACTTGTGCCCAATGGTCACGTCCATCACGGCCTGCCCCAGCTCCTCCGACGACGGATTGACCGACTCTCGGTGTCCGCCCCATTTCACCGGTCCAGACGACGAGCGTCTCATCGAGCATGCCCCGCAGTTCCAGGTCATCGAGGAGTGCCGAAAAAGCCTGATCAGTAGTAGGGCAGAGTCGCGTTTTCAAATCGATGAAGTTGCGGCTGTGGGTATCCCAATAGACCGAGACGTTGGTGAGCCCATCGTTCTGCCAGAACACCGTGACGAGTGGCACTCCCGCTTCGACCAGTCGCCGTGCCTGCAACACTGCTTGCCCATGCATGTTCATGCCGTAGCGTTCACGGAGCTTGGGGTCTTCCCTGCTTAAGTCAAAAGCAGCTGTCACCTCAGGCTTGGTCAGAATGGAAAGAGCGTTTTCATAGTGCATATTCATCGCTTGAAATGGCAGATCATGCTCCAGGCCATGCACTTGTTTTTCAATCTGACCTAACAATTCTCGACGACGTTCAAACTGAGCCGCGGGCACATCAGCACGGAGTGTAAAGTCAGCCACTTTGTAATCGGCGGCGCTGGCATCGCCATCAATACGCATCGGCTGATAGAGTTGCCCCAGCCAGCCTGCCCCTTGCCCATGTGATTCTTCAACGAATCGAGGTGCTGGATCCTTTAAGACTTTAGGCATCATGGAAACAAAAGCAGGCAGCGGTGCTTTGCCTTTTCCCAGCTTTGTCAACACCGAACCGATATGGGGCCAATCTTCATTCAGCTTCGCTCCCTGGCGTGGCAAGGGATGGCCGGTCAGGAGTTCATGGGTTGCAGTCGTGTGATTGACATCTCCATGCGTCATCGAGCGAATCAGAGCCAGCTTATCCATCCGCTGAGCGAGCTTAGGCAAGTGCTCGCAGATCTGAATGCCCGGCACCTTGGTGCGGATCGGCTTGAACTCCCCACGATACTCAGCCGGGGCGTTGGGTTTGGGGTCCCAAGTATCCTGCTGAGCCGGCCCGCCCCACATGAAGAGCAGGATACATGCCTTGGCGGATTTCTTTGGTACTTTGACGTTGAGATTGCCTGCTGATGCCGCCTGCTGGCCCTTTAGCAGGCTTGGCAACGACAAACCTATCAAACTGAGCGATCCTGCGCGCAGAAACTCCCGGCGCCCCATCGGGGACGATTCGAAGAAACCTCGGCATGCTGGCGTTAGTGTCATGAGCGATTCTCAGCGAGAATCATGAGGCGGGGTTTTGCAATGGTGTTCATAGTATCCCAAACGGGCGTCCTTGTAGATAGGCAAAACGAAGAGAAACGCACTGTACACTGATGAACAGATTAAAAGATTACTGTACAGTATTGCATGTTATTAAGTGTACATTTATATCATTCCTTTGGAATGC
>DAOMFV010000175.1:0-8599 GCA_035430005.1 Gemmatales bacterium | reverse complement strand
AAGCAAATACGCCGTCCCCACCTGCACCCCCGCCGCCCCCATCGCCATCGCCGCCACAACACCCCTGGCATCGGCAATACCCCCCGCCGCGATGACAGGCACCTTCACCGCCGCCACCACCTGAGGCACCAATGCAAGAGTGCCACATTGAGTGTTCAAATCCTTCGACAGAAATATCCCCCGATGCCCACCCGCCTCGCTCCCCTGAGCAATGATCGCATCCACCCCCCGCGCCTCCAGCCACTTCGCCTCCGCCACGTTCGTCGCCGTCGAAAGAATCTTCGCCCCACACCCCCGCACCCGCTGCAGCAACTCCGCCGAAGGCAGCCCGAAATGAAAGCTCACCACCGCCGGCTTCAACGCACACACCACATCCGCCGCATCATGATTGAACGGCAACCGCTGCGGCCCCGCCGGAACGGTGTTGATATCCACCCCAAACTCGGCAAAGTAAGGAGCCAGCAACTTACGCCAAGCCGCCGCACGCCCCTCATCCACCCCCGGCTCCGCATGACAAAAGAAGTTCACATTGAACGGCCCGCTCGTCTTCCCGCGCAGCGCAATAATCTGTCTCCGCATCTCCTCCGGGCCAATGGTGGCACAAGGCAACGACCCCAATCCCCCCGCTTCAGATACCGCCGCCGCCAACACATGATCCTGCACGCCCGCCATAGGGGCCTGGATGATGGGCAGCGGGATGTTGAGGAGTTGTTGGAGGGTCATGTGGAGGGGCTTTGGCATGCGGATGATAAAGACATGACGATGGCTTTGGGAACAGAGGATTCTGAATTGGATGTGATCCTAAGACTCCTTACGCTTTTTCCATTCCTCTCGAATTTTCTGAAAGTGAGCTATTCTCTTATCTATCTTGGTTATTTCCTTGGGATAGAACTCTAAAAGCGTATCGCAGAGTTCCAGCATCCACTTCTTCCGAGAATACTGAGGGTTAATATTGACGTGATTTGAGTTCGCTATTTGGATCTGCCCCCAACCTAATGCTCCAATCGTAAGGCAGTTCCAGTCAAGAAATTCGATCGGGACGAATGTGACTTTCTCAATCTTTGCACGGACACCTTCAATATCGTAGGCGATCATAAGGAGAACGAAATGATTCTTGTCGTCTTCGTAAAAACGCGCAAGACGTTCAACGGATGTGAGATTAGGCATGTTAAACTTAGTACTCAACCGATGTGTCTTGACATCAACTACGTAGTAGAGACCAGCGGTGTCTTCAAACGCAAGATCAGCCATGGCCCGTCTGGCAAAGTCTGAGGAATAGGTGCCGCATACATCACCAACAATATCAGGAAAATGTTCTGATAGAATCTCCTGAATGGCGTCTCCAACTGCGCGAGTACTCTTTGCCGTGCTTCCTGAAAGATAGTCCTTATGCTCATTCAGGAACTTTTTGACTTGTTTCTGAACAGTTAGATAGCGATCACTGCCAAAAAGTAGGCTTTTCATTACGTGTCTTCTGTGTCAAAGAGAGAACTGTTGTTGGTAGTTGTTTTTGACTTCCTAAGCGGGCGTTGTTCAGCAAGACTATTCCGCTCCCAGAATACGCCATCATGATAGCCTTGAATCGAATGATCTAGTTTAGCCAAAGCAAGCCTCTTCTCAGCTAGGCAGCAATATTGTCTATCGATTTCGATTCCCACAAAATTACGGCCAAGTTTATCAGCAACTACAGAAGTTGTGCCAGAACCCAAGAATGGGTCGAAAACAACAGAGTTATAGGTCGAACTAGCTAGTATTAATTTGGCTACGAGTTTCTCAGGCTTCTGTGTTGGATGATCGGTGTTTTCTGGCATCGACCAGAAAGGGACTGAAATGTCTGTCCATAAATTGGATGGGTAGGTAAGGCGAAAGTTGCCTTGATCAGATGAATCCCAATCCTTCGGCATTCCGGCAACATCTTTGTAAGGGGCAATTACTTTTCGTTTGACCTTAACCGCATCGACATTAAACAGGTAGTTCCGGGAAACTGTCATGAACCAAATATCCTCGGAGCAGTTCTTCCAATTCGTCAAAGCGCCTCTTCCTTTTTCACGTTCCCAAGTAATTCTGTTTTGAATGGTAAAATACCGTTCCGCTACTCGCTGAATGGCGGAAGACGACCGCCAATCACCGCAAAGGTAAAGTGATGCGGTTGGCTTTAATATTCGACGTAGCGGAGCAAGCCAGGATTCGAACCAGGATTCGTATGCTTCCGATGAACAAGCTTTGAAGGAGGTGCCATTGAACGATTTATCAAGGTTGTAGGGTGGATCAGCAATTAGCAGATCAACAAAAGCGTCCGGCAAGTATGGAATAACTTCGAACAAGTCCTGACAAATCGTCTTGCCAAGAAGCGCGTGAGCTGATTGCTTGGAATCGAGGGACACTAAGCGAGTGGATAGCGAACGTGCTTCAGCGTCTGAAACTTCAATGGTCCTGTTGCGCGGCGCACGTTGTTTAGTCGTCATGCGGGTATTATCACCATCCTCTTGTGCTTTGACAATCACATACTGCGTTGTACTCGATGGGTAAACCAAAAGTCGTTTTGCGACGGTGCAGAGTATTTAGAGGGTCTATCAAAAAGAAAACCTCACCCACGGCCCCTCTCCAGAGTCTATACATTCGGGAGGGAGAGGGGAGAATGCTACCGTCTCACCACATCTCACCGTCGCACTACCGCTGTTGTGTCCCGGCCCGCCATCGTGCTACATGTACAAATTAACACACCACGACGGAGGCACCCCCATGCCCGCTCCTGAATCTCGACATGAACAAATACGCCGCATGCGGCGGACAGGGTTGAGTTCGCAGACCATCTACACCACTGCCACCCAGCTTTGGGATTTGCCCCCTTCCGAGGCTCGCAAGGAACAGCGGAAGGCTCTCAGCCACCTCGTCATGGAAGCGACTTCGTTCGACATCCTCGGCGAGCTCATGCTCAAGTATCGCCAGCAGGAACATACGCTCGACATCATGTCGCGCGAACTGCGGAAGGACGATCTCAAGGCCAGCTTCTTCAACACCCATCGCAAGCTCCTCAAGGATAGTTGCAACACGCTGCTCGTCATGCACGAAATGCGCGACAAGACCGGGCGGAATCACTGTATTCCCATCGAGGAAAAGGCCAAACGCAAGAAGGAGCAACTGGAAATGGCCGACCTCCACATGAGGGATGCGGAACGGATGAGGCAGTCCGGCTACTTCTGGGATCCCCGTTACGGCATCATGCAGCCACACTGCAATCTCACCAGCTTGACTCTCGCCATCCGCGATGTCATTCGCATGCGGATGCTGCCGAAGAGCCCCTACGAAGATTACATGATCGCCCAGGCGCTCGACGCTCTGACCGAGGAAGAGAAGAAGCTCGACCCCGAAACGCTGTGCAAGGAAGAACGACTGACCGAGCTGCAAACCTGGGGTGCGCTCAAAGATGCCAAGCCCGGCATGACCGACTACAAGCATTTAAGCATCCTCACCCAGCGTTTCTTCCTTGAACGGGCGAAAGAGTACAACCGGGTCTGGGCCCAGGCCGAGTCGCATGTCGATGGGTTGATGGCAGCCAAGGGCATCAAGCCCCACCCCGACGCTCATCCCGTCGGCATTCCTCCCCTCGTCAAGCGAGCCGCCGAGGGTGACGAGGAAGCGATTAGGGAACTCAAGGAATGGGTCGCCCGCCATTCTCTGGTGAGGCCGCCTGCCCTTGATGAGAAGCCCCTGTTCCCACATGGTCCCGATTGGGAAAACGCACTGACCAGGAGCCTGAAGCAGAACATCGCAGCCGAGCTGAATGAGCCAACCCCGGCAAACGTCGCCGAAAGTCCACCGCCCGACAAGAATACTCAGGACTCAGCTTTTGATATGCGCTGTGGCCGGTCTCCGACCGTGCCACTCACCCCGACCGAAGGTCTCCCGGCTACCCCGAGCGCTCCGCTCCCGTCTCTCGCCAAAGTCGCCACCCAAGTAATCACTATCCTCCTCGCCTTCCTCTGCGCCTGGATGTGCCTGACGCTAATCACTGTCCCTTCAGCGATGGCCATCGTGATGCCGCTCGGAATAACTGATGTCATGATCGTCGAAGATGCGCAGACACAGAATCTAATCATCCATCACCCGGACATCGCTACTACCGATGAGTGTCAATCACCGTCTCAGCTCGTCGCAACCTCGTTTTTTCTCGCAGCACCAGGCCCCAGCGGATAACTTTTCGTCAACTCATGAGCAGGAAGTACGAGATATTTCCTGCTCATGAGGCCGGAGACACTGCGCATCTGTCCGGTTCCCCTCTCCCTCCCGGGGAGAGGGGTTAGGGGTGAGGGGTTCCGTAATCGAGTCCACCCCGGTTGGTATTTTGTCACTGCCAGGCATCAAGGTTCTCAACCGGGTTTAATTCGAGAAGAAACCCCTCACCCCCGGCCCCTCTCCCCAGGAGGGAGAGGGGAGGAAGACCCATCTCCATCTTTCAGAAAACATTGAAACCTCACCCCCAGCCCCTAAAATGCCCCCATCGAACACGAGGTACCCCCACACCATGTCACGACGCATCCGTATCGGCGCAGTGACGTATTTGAACACCAAGCCGCTCATTTATCAGTTGGAGCAGTTGGCTCCTGAGGCGGACGTGATCCTCGATTTGCCGAGCCGGCTGGCCGATCAGCTGAGTGCCGGGCAGTTGGATGTCGGCCTCATTCCCATCGTTGAAGTCTTTCGTGGGCATGGCTACCGCATCGTGCCGAACATGGCCATTGCTTCGAGCGGGCCGGTGCTCAGCGTAACCGTCTTTAGCAAAGTGCCTTGGCAACAGATGCGGACGCTCGCTCTCGATGAGGGTTCCCGTACCAGCGCTGCTTTGGTTCAGGTGTTGCTGCGGAAGCGGTATGGCCGCACTGTCGAGACACGTCCGTTCCTGATGAATCAACCTGCTGAAGAGTGCGATGCCGATGCGGTGTTGCTCATCGGTGACCGTGCCATGAAGGCGGCCCTGCCAGGCTATCCTTACAGTTATGATCTCGGCCAGGAATGGACCGAGTGGACGGGGCTGCCCTTTGTCTTTGCTGTCTGGGCCGTGCGGCCCGGCGTCGATCTCGGCCCTGCTGCTGAGGCGCTGCTCGAATCCAAACGGCGCGGCATTGAAAACGTAGCGGAGATTGCCTGGAACGAATCACAGCAACTGCAACTCGATCCCGCCTTCTGCCGACGCTATCTGACCAATATCATCAAGTTTGACCTCGGCACACGGGAATGGGAAGGCCTTCGCCGTTTCCATGCCCTCGCTGCCGAGCTGGGACTGGCTCCACAAGAGGTGACCTTTGGCGACTACCGCACCAGTACAGAACTCAGCACGCTCGCTGCCACTCGCTAATGTGGGAAGTTGCGCCAGCGAAACGACACGGCCGATCCCCGTCGTGCGTGGCAAGGAACGGCCCGAACTCCTGCCCACGCCCAAGAACACCGAACCGGTCGGCGACATCACCCCCATCCTCAAGAAGGCAGTCGCCGGCCAGCGGTTGACCAAAGAAGAAGGCGTTCGGCTGCTCCGTTCCAACGATCTCATCGCCATCGGCCAAGCTGCCCTTGCCGTCACCGAACGGCTGCACCCGGAGCCGTACCGCACTTACAACATTGATCGCAACATCAACTACACCAACGTCTGTGCAGCCGTGTGCGACTTCTGCGCCTTCTACCGCAAGGCCGGCGACAGTGATGCCTACGTGCTGAGCCGGGAAGAGTTGTACAAGAAGATCGAGGAAACGATTGCCGTCGGTGGCGATCAGATTCTGCTGCAAGGGGGCAATCATCCTTCGCTTAAACTCGAATGGTACGAAGAGCTGTTCCGTGATCTGAAGGCTCGCTTCCCCAAGGTCAATCTCCACGCCTTCAGCGCCTCGGAGATCTGGCACTTCCACAAGCTCAACAAGCTGCCGGTGAAGACGGTGCTCGAACGGCTCAAAGCGGCGGGGCTCGGCAGTCTGCCCGGTGGCGGTGGTGAAATCCTCACCGATCGTGTCCGCAAGGCGATGACCAAGAACAAGGTGCTGACCCAGGAATATCTCGAAGTCCATCGCACCTGGCATCAACTCGGCGGCAAATCGACCTGCACCATGATGTTCGGCCACATCGAATCGCTCGAAGAACGGATCGAGCATCTTGATGTGCTGCGGCAACTCCAGGACGAAACGGGTGGCTTCACTGCCTTCATCTGCTGGACGTTCCAGCCCGACAACACCGAGATGGCCCACATTCAACCGGTCGGTGCGTATGAGTACCTCAAGACCCAAGCCGTCGCCCGGCTCTTTCTCGATAACATCCCCAGCATCCAATCCTCCTGGGTGACGCAGGGGCTGCAGATCGGCCAACTGGCTCTCTACTACGGAGCCAACGACATGGGCAGTTTGATGCTGGAAGAGAACGTCGTTTCCGCCGCGGGTACGGTGCATCATCTGACGTTGGAGCAGATCAAGACTGCTATTAAAGAGGCTGGCTATATTCCACGGCAACGCAACGTGTTTTACCAGTACATCGACTAGAGTTGCCATCACGCGGAGCGTGATGACTACTATCCAATCTCCTGAATGGGCTCATCCGGCTTGGCTTGATAGGGACTAGGCGACAGCGAGAACGGCCCGGTGAGATCGCCAGGGATCACCCAGGTCCCATGAATGGAACCTTCGCCATCATACTGACCGCTGTAGATGACCTTGTGCTTGCCGATGTACTGTTTGACGAAGCTGAGCTTCCCGGCTTCGTATTCGCCCTTGATGACAAATAGGCCGATGATGTCCTTCCCGCCGCCGCTGACGATGCCTTCTTTGAAGTTGAGCGTGAAGTCCTCCATGAACTGCCTGCCGAAGTAAGGCTGCTCCCAGAAGCCACGCCACAAGCCTGATGGTAACATCTCTCTTTCCCCTGCCTGGTTGTCTGCCGCATTGTAGACGGGACAAAGGAAGTATGTAAGAATTCTCAGCGTTCTCTGCGTTTATTTCCTCAGTGTTCTCTGCGGTGAAATAAACCGCAGAGAACACAGAGAGCAATGCGCAGAGGGACGCAGCGAAGAGATCAGTCAGCCTTCGCTGCTTTGGAGACGGAAATGGCAGAGCCTTCGGCTACGAACGCCGATGCTGGTGGCTGGCTGAGGGCTTCCACAAACTGACTACCATACATTGCTGCTACATCGCAGCGGAACCACGACTTGTTAGCATTCCACACCCGCCAACTCGGGTGCTTCACTTCGTACTCCACCACGCTCTTATCCCGCTGGGCTACGTAACCCCAGTAGTGTTCAGTGATGAAAGCTTCTTCCGAATCAGGCACCAGCAGTTTCGGCTCTCCGGTAAAGATCGCACCCAGTTCGTGCCAATTCTCGCCGTATTTCCATCGATAGATTGCTTCCCCCGGCACGTCTCGATCGGGCAACACCACCGTCGATCGCATCGGTAGAGCGACGTAGTTCTCGTTGTAAATCTGCTTGGCAATGGTAGCGATCGCCCAGCGTGGTACGATCTCCTTCACGAACGCCACCGCCCGCCGCCAGCCTTCGGGAGCCTTCTTGCGGATATAAAACCGCAGGTTCACTTCATCGAAGTTGACATGAAAGGGAATCTGCCAGCCCAGCACACGGGTATCTGTGAAGCGAAAGCCCACCATACTGACAAAGTGCTGGCCGTTGAAGGTATCCAACTCCGTACCTGCCGGGACCAGCGACTGTAAGATAGCCGGGTCGATGCGATAGTTGAGCATCACCAGCGTTCGCCAGTCGGCGGTGAGGAAGGGTTTTGACATAGTGCTTATACTAGAGATTTGATTTCTCAGTAGAAATGAAGCAAGAGCATTCAGGTTACCGAGAACACGACCATGGCTGATCGTATCCTCATCCGCAGCAGCGAATCCCGCGCCCCCGCCTTCCTGGTCGGCGGAGGCGGTGTCATTGCGATGATTGCCGGCATCGTCGTCGGCATCGTGTCGGGCAACATCTGGCTTGCGCTGACTCTCGGCGGCCTCGGGCTGATCCTGCTCTTTGCCAGCTTCTTCATGGAAGCCAAGCGGATTCGAGAGATGATGTGGATCACCCTCGAACCCAGCCGCTTCACCATTACCGATAACATCGGCGAACGATCCTTCAATGACGACGATATCGTCAGCATCTCCCTGCAGTACAAGGATAACTTCGACAACGGCAACCACACCTCGACCACGCGCACCTTCCGGGTCTGGGTTGTTTCCAGCGCCGACCGCCCCGAACTGATCGAGATGAAGAGCAAGATCAAGGTCGGCGACGCTGATCCGTTGCATGGCTACATCAACCGCATTGTCAAGCTGCTCAAGGATCGGGCGGATGGCGAGCGGCTCAAGAACCTGAGCGTGCTCGGCGAAGGCTGGGAACTTACTTGCAAGACACTGATCCTGCGTGACCTTAAGAAGGGCGAGACGGAAACACCGTTGCAGGAAATTGTCGCCTGCATGAACATCGAAGAGAAACTCAAACTGTGGAAGCGAGGCGAGGACGAGGCCTTTGCGCACGTTCCCCTCGATGCCGCCAATGCTCACTTGCTTCACCTGTTTCTGGAAGAAGAACTGGCCCGCCGCCCCGAACAGGACAAAGGCGAGC
>DAOMFV010000174.1:0-8797 GCA_035430005.1 Gemmatales bacterium | reverse complement strand
TCTGGAGTTGCTGTTAATCCCAATAACTCAGCAGGTCGAATATGGCCGAGGAGTTCTTGATACCACGGAGCCGCTGCACGATGGAACTCATCGATAACTACGTAGTCAAAATAATCTGGGGCATACCGCTGTGACAACTGCTTGGAGTTGTAGCTCTGAATTGAAACGAACAATGCATCGTGTGACTCCGGTTCTCTACCACCCACGATTAAGTCACCGAAGTTTCGATCACGCAAGACAGCCCGGAATCTATTTAGGCTTTGACGAAGTATCTCCTCTCGGTGCACGACGAAGAGCAAGCGTGGCATGGCATTCTTGCCTTGTTGTCGAGTTAAGGCCGCATAGGCCCGGTAATCAAAAGCTGCAATCATCGTCTTTCCAGTGCCTGTAGCTGCTACAACTAAGTGCCGATGTTTCTCACGTTCTCGCTCTGCGGCGATGGCATCGAGTACTTCCCGTTGATACTCATGTGGTCGAAGATCAAAGAAGACGCCATCGTTAGTATCATTGGAGTCTGTTCCAGATTCCTTCTGTAGCGCTTTATGCAAGCGGTCGCGCTCAGCTTCTTCGTATGTCACAAACTCGCTGTCGTTCCAATAAGTCTCAAAGGTGCCTTTCACCTTTTCCCATAAATGAGGTGATTCATATTGGCTGATCTTCACGACCCATTCGAGTCCATCGGTTAGTGCTGCTTCTGACAAGTTCGCAGAGCCGATGTAGGCACTGCCAAAGTTAGTATTGCGGTGGATCATGTAAGCTTTTGCGTGCAATCGTGTTCGCTGCGTGTCATACGAGACTTTGATTCTCGTGTTGGGCAGAGCGCGCAGAAATTCCACAGCCTTCAGATCCGTTGCCCCCATATAGCTAGTGGTAATAACTCTTAGGCTGACACCTTCTCGGCTAGCGAACGCTCGGAGTTCATCACCTAAAACCCGAATGCCGCCCCACTTGATAAAGGAACAGAGGATATCGATACGATCCGCTGTTAGGATTTCTTTGCGGAGTTGCGACAAGAGGCTTGGATCGAGCGAAGTGCCGGTCAGCAAACAATCTGCAGAGAATGGTGTGTCAGGGGAGACAGCACTTCGGCCAAACTTCAGAACCGCTGTAAGGCGCTGTGCTGAAGCAACGACTCTAGCAATCTTCAATTGTTCATCTGATGTACCATCATGTAATTGATCAATGATCTTGTTGCAGAGTTTTATTTGTTCCTGCAATCGTTCATGGGAAGTGACCTCTTCCAGAACGATGGAGATGATCTTTTCAAGATAGCGCGACAGGAAGGCATGGCTGTCGCCATCATCAAGAGGCGTCAGTTGTACTGTAGTGTCATCGCCAGCAGCGACTATTAGTTGTTGAATTGCATCAGTCAGGACGTGATCATACGAACCATATTCAAGTACATTGGGTTGTTCTTGCATGGAGGCACATCTTAGGGTGAGCGTCTGGAATCAATTCTGTTGTGAATGAACCCATCCTACTAAGGCCCGAGTGGAAGATAAACAGAATTACAGCAAAGCATGCAATGGGACAGTTTATGCAACACCCCCACTTCTCATCCCCAGACCCCATCATCACTTACGTCCTCCACAGCGCGACACCCATGTGACATTGGCCCTTTGTTAGAGGAACTGTTTCTCTATTCCAAGGAGCCTGTCATGAACGTGAACGTGCCTGATGATTTTGATCAGATTCAGTTCGATGCCCAGATCACTGCCTGGATCAGGGAGAAGCCGGGGTATGACGAGTTGATGAAGCGCATCAGGGAACGCTGGCCGACGGTGCCGGCGGAGCTCGTCAACCTGACGGTCAGCATGATGCAGCGACGGGTGGCACTGGAAATGCCTCCGCCCATTCAGCTGGATCGAGAGTTGTACCGCATCCATTACAAGCGGGTCAAAAGGCTGAAGCAACTGGAGAAGGTTCTCGATGCCGGCGAGGCTCCGGTCAGCATGCACACCCTCTACCGGGGCCTCCTGCGTGATCACGAATCGATCTGCCTGAAGATGAAAGCCAGCCGTCGGCAGGATCGACTTGATCAGTTAAAGCAGGAGCAGTCTGCTCCGAAGAACATTCAGCCCGGCGACCCAACCGGATGGAATGAGTACCTTCGCCAGTTCACCAAACTCAAAGTGGAAAAGGACGACGAGGAAGAAGAGGATGAACCCACGCCCACCCAGCGTCCCAGCCCCGGCAGCTTCCGTTCGATGTGCTGGCTGATTGGGTTTATCGTGGCTGGATGTCTCTTGGGAGCGTGGCAAGGGGCACAAGGAATACCTCGTGTCCCCTGCCACGGATCACATGTCGTTGATGAAGCTGATCAGTTACTTGAGCATCGGCCCCAGGTCCAACACCCGATACTCCTGAGCCGAGGAGGGTTCCTTGCCGGTGCCGACTGCCAGGTGCAGTCTCAGCGTGCTGGGCTCGAAGATCATGCTTTGCAGCGTCATCTCTTTCTGATGCACTTTGTTCAGATAGGTCTTCACCTCGCCGACACCGATGGGGTGAGTGCCTGCACAGCATTCGTCCAGCCCAGCCATGCGGTCGATGGTCGTGAAGATGTTCTTGGGCACGGGCAGCTTCAGTTCATTGCTGATGAAGTGATTGGTGCAACGGCAGGTGCCATGATCGCCGGTCCGCTTGATGACCTTGGTGGGCGTGTACTCCAGCACCGCTCCGCCATTCTTGTCGCACACCATCAGGTGCTGGCAGGTGGTTCGCTTGACGCTGGAGAGCATCTGGTACGCTTCTTCCACCGTGCTGCACTCTTCGAGAATGCGGCGATAGTTGAGCAGGAACGGAATACCTTCGGGATCGAACGGCGGGCCGGCTTCCTTGGGCGAGCCGGTGGTTTCGAGCGAAGCGATGGAGAGACCCGCATCGTTGATGCCGCTGATGACGCCGATGGTGCCGGGGAAGCCGATGGAAGCGAACGCCTTCTTGCCGGGCTGCTGGTAGATGGTGATGAGGGTGTACTGTTGCAGGTAGCCAAGCCCCATGTAATCCATGTTGCGGGCGAAGATGGTCTGCCCGGTGCTGCTGCGATCCTTGTCGACGATGACTGCTGAACAGCCAAACAGCGACATGAGCAGATGCTTCTGATCGAAGACGGTGTTGCAGAAGAGGAACGTGTCTCGATCCAGGTTGCTGTTCTTCAGAATCGCTTCCGCCTCAGCCTTGTTGTTGGAAGGGAAGTTCTCGTAGAGCTTGGCGCTGGTCTTATACAACTGAGGCTTCAGGAGCTTGAAGCCGACCGGCGTGGCAAGGTTACTGATTAACTCTTCGGGGAAGCCAAGTAGCTTCTTGGAAGGCTCCGCGATTAGCTTGGCCGACTGCTCGCCCATCTGTTCGGGGGTGCCCTTGAGGGTCATCACAGGCACGACGTTCACATACTTCAGGCTGCCTTCCTGGTAAGTAGCTTCGGGGAAGCGGAAGTCTTGGGCGTGGAGCAGTGTAGTGCCCAGGGCCATGACGAGTAAGGCTGAAATCAAAGAACGACGCGACATGGTAGCACCTCGCACGGGAAGAGTGCTGCAAGTGTAACATCGCGGAAAGAGAATACAACTCTGGATAGTAGTCATCACGCTCCGCGTGATGAGGCGGAGATATGCGCCCGACACAGTTGTATTATGATTCAGCATCCGGTAGGCTGGAGCCATGAAACAACGATGGCGTATCGACCGAATCCTGCTGGCGGTGCTGTTGCTTGTGCTGGCGATTCTGCTTTTCTACTATTGGCCTATCGGCCCAAGGTGGGAAGTTGCCAACGAGGAACCTCTTGGATTTGATCTAACCAAAGGGTTGTTGTACACGGTTAATAGTAAACCCATACCATCCGGAGATACATTTCGATTGTTTGGATATGATCTGGCAAGTGGGCAACGCCTCGTCAATCTGCCCCTAGAATTGAGCAATCAAGACGCCTCCGATCATCCCAATTGGTCGGCTCTTCTGTCTGCGGATAGCAAGAAGCTCGTCTGCTGGACTGACTCTGGCCAAGGAATAGTTGTCTTTGATATCGCTCAAGATGCCCGCCGACTCTTTGGCTTTAAGCCGGGCAACATCTTTGTTGACAGCATTGGTTTTTCGGCTGACGGCAAACTCCTGGCGTTCCGAAATGCTTACGAAGTGCATGTATGGGATTGCACGACGGGAAAGCTTCAACAAACACTGAAGATGCCTAACGGAACCATCACTGGTTATCGATCAGGCATCTGGGTCACGCACCTAGATCAAATGCAGTTCAGTCACGATAACCAGTATCTTGCAGTAGGCGGCGAAATCAATGAGGTGGTGGTCTTTCATATAGCATCGGGAAGGGTGATCGGGCAGTGCGTTGGATCGAAGGTATCGCTCTTCGAGACTGACGGCAAGACATTGATTAACTTGCCTGCGGTCTTCCAATCAGGACATCTTCAAAGGTTTGAGATACAAGGTGGTGCACTGATCACTTCACCGTCTCCTGAGTCACCAGAGATAGAGCAGGACCGGCTGTTGACAGCTAACCTTCATTCGATACTTACCTTTCAACCCATCCTTGAAACACCGAAGCCGTTACCCGAATGGATTCCTCGGGTCGTTCGAGATTATCTGACAAGTCTCAGGGGGAGGCCAAAGATCATTTTTAATATCAAGTCGAGTGATACACATACTGGTCAACTACAGCAGGAGTTTGCCCTTCGAGCTGCCAATATCTCTAACCCCCTACTTTCATCGGACGGCTCATACCTGGCTATCATGGATTACGCGCAGCTTTGCCTCTGGGACATCCCGCCTAGACGCTCGCTTACCTGCTGGCTGGTGTGTATTGGAATGGCAGCCTTGGCGTTTTGGTTGGCTTGGCCACGGCGGATGAAGCAATCGTCTGGTTAGTACTCATCACGCTCCGTCGTGATAAGTTCATATCCTCAGCCCCATCACGCGGGGCGTGATGGCAACTCTACCTCATGGCAACGCGTTGCTTTTCCGAATATTGCCTTCCAGCAGCTTCGTCCGCAAGCGTGCTGAGGGCTTTTCGATTCCAAGGTAGAACAACCATGAAATGAAGAAGGTGACCAGCAATGCCCCCATTTCGATGATCCACGGATTGCTCGTTAAGTGGTGAAACGTCGTGATGATGGGTTGATGCGTTAAGTAAAGACTGTACGAAAGCACTCCCACAAAACGGACGGCACGCCACTGAAGCCAGCGGAACACCAACCACTCGGGAAAGCGTATAGCGCAGTAGAACACGGGGATCAGCGCCAGGTTTTGAACCGAGTACCTGATCGATTCTCGCAGCTCCACGTTGCGCCAACTGATGCTCCAAAGGAGGATGACCACCGAGAACCCGAGCAGCCATTTCCAAATGGTGGGAGAACGAAGTCCGTTCCCATACATGGGATTTCCATAAATCGCCAGGATGCAGCCGATGAGAATGGAATCGAGTCGCGTGTCGGTGGCCAGCGACAGCCGCTGATAGTTGATGACAGCCATTCCCTCTCCATAAACCAGCCAGCACCGCCAGGCGGAAATAGCCAGCCAGAGGAACGCCAGTATCACCATTTGCCATTTACTGGATCGCACAAACTTCAGCAGCACCACGAAGAGCAGCGGGAACATCAGATAGAAATGCTCTTCGACCGCCAGGGACCAAAGTGACCCAGTGCCTGGAAGCAGGTAGCCCACCGCGTCATGGTCGGCAATCATGTAATAGTTGGTGAAGAACAGGCAGTTTGAGCAGATCGCCCCCGGATAATAGTGGTCGGGAGCCACATGGAACGCCACCAGCAGCGAAGCCAGGATAATGGTGGCATATAGTGGTGGAAATATCCTGAGCGTTCGTCTCAGGTAGAATTTGGGAATGCTGATCCGGCCATGCCGCTCATATTCACGTCGCAGGAGCGTGGTAATCAGGTAGCCGCTCAGAAAGAAGAAGATCGTGACGCCAAACCCGCCAGGGAACACGCCATTGAGCCTGGTGTGAGACATGAAGACGATCATAAAGGCGATGGCCCGGATTCCATCGAGCGAGGGAATCTCAAAGACCTTGCCTTCGTTCGACTTCTCCGTCATGGGTGGCGAGGCTGTCATGGAGGTTGCTTCGATCTTACTCATTCCCGCACGCATGGAATCGGTGTCATTCAGCAGATCATGATACCGTAAATCCCCTGGATCGTACTTACTATGCTTGCGGTTTGTTTGAGCAGGAAGTGGAAATGATGCAGGCAAAATGCCACCACCCCGCTCGAAGATCGAACGGGGTGGCGGCTATCATCAAACAAGGCGTTGGGTATCAGGCCTTGTGCTTGCATCTTTCGCTTTTCCCCTCTCACTCTCGGCGAGAGGGGAACCAGACATTACTTGATATGAATCCCCAGGTTGATGCTGACGCCGACTGAACCGCAGTAGCCGAAGCTTTCAAACCCGCCGCACAGCCACCAGGGGTAAGAGCAGCCCTGGTATTCGACGAACCAGTAGGCTGGGTAATAGCAGAGGTTCACATCGGACCAGTAGTAGTAGCAGCACGAGCAGGGGCAGTAGTAGTAGTAACAGCTATAGCAGGGATCCCAGATGCAGTGGTGCCAGTGGTTATGTATCTTGCCGGGGAAGCAGTAGCCGAAGCTGCACTTGACGGCATGGCTCTTGAAGTAGTCAGGGGTGCTGATGAAGTTCTTGTTAATGATGAACTTCTCGCCGTTGAACTTCATGCCGGCATTCAGGCCATCAACCTTGAGAGCATCCTTTGGTAGTTGAATCTTGTCCAACCCGATCTTAGTGACCTTGAAGTCGGCAGGCGGCTTGCCGGCCAGCACGGTTTCCGGTTTGACCTTGGTCAGATCAATCTTGGGAGTCAGCTTGGCGAACTCAGCATGATCGAACTTGGCTCCGTTGTTGAGCTTGATGGTCGGCATCTTGGCATCGACGTTCATTTTGCCCGCTTCGTGAATCTGCACTACTCGCTTGTCCACGATCTCCGGTTTCTTGACGATATCGACCTTGGTGACCACGTCTTTCTTGATGACGACATCGGTCTTGGGTTTGATGTCGACCTTGCTGACATCGCTGATCTTGGTCGTGTGTGTATCCACCTTGACGACAGGATCAGACTTGGCTGGCTTGATCGTATCAGCTGGTTTGCCGGAGATCACCTTGCTGCTGGAGTTGGAAGTGGTTGACCCGGTTTTACCCTTATCTTCAGCATGGGCCACCATGGTGAACCCAAGGGAAGCGAGTGTCAGGAACAGGAAGTGGGTCTTGATCGTACGCATGGAAAGAATCCTTATAGATGAGAGGCCAATCGGCCCCTGGTTGTCGTTGCTGGTTGTCATTCCGATCGGTACAGCACTGGAGACGTGAGGGGTCAAAAGCCTTGCGCGGCTCTGGTCAGAAAAAGAGGAATTACGCTGGGACGATAGACACTACAAACGCTGCTCCGCCAGCTCCGGCTTGGGGCGGATCAGCAGCACGAACACAATCGAGATGAGCGCCACGCCGGCGAACACGGCACAGATCAAACTGAGTGGCACCTGACGATCGCGCAGGACACCGAAGCCCCAGTCGGCCAGGCCGCCGCAACTGATGCTGACGAGGTTCATGATGCCATACCCGGTAGCCCGCAGTTCGGGTGGAACGATTTGGCAGAGGATGGGCATGTTGTTGGTATCGAAGAAGCCCCAGCCCAAACCGAACAGAATCAGGAAGACGATGGCGATGGCGAGTGTCGAAGCCTGGCCGATGCCAAAGATGGCGGGCACCATGAGGCTCATGCCCAAGGCGCTGACGAAGATCCTGCCCCGATGGTGCTTCTGCATCCAGCGATCCGCCAGCCAGCCGCCGACGAACGCCCCGACGATGGCAGCCACCATCCAGTAGAACGTGGAAGCAAACCCCGCATGTCCCTGACCGAGTTGGAACTGATCTTTGAGAATGTCAGGCATCCAGTCACGCACGATCCACGCAGCCAGGGCGGGCAGGGTGAAGCAGAGCACCAGCAGGATGTATGAGAAGTTCGAGAGCAGCGTACCGATGGCCTGCACGGGATTTACCTTCGAGGCCTGCACGCGCTCCACGGTTCGAGGTTGATCCTTGAGAAGTAGCAGCAGCGGCAGCGCATAGATCATTCCAAAGACGCCACAGGCAATGAAAGCGAAGCGCCAGCCAAGCATCGGAGAATCGGCGACGTAGCCCCCGAAGCCCCCCACAATCACGCCAACGTACATTGCCATCTGATGCAGCCCGACGGCACGGGAACGAGTCGGCCCGAGATGGTACTCCGTGATGAGCGCCAGCGCAGCGGGGATATAGAACGCTTCGCTGACTCCCATCAGCGAACGGGCCCAGAGCAACTCGTTGTAGGTGGTGACCTGCCCTGTCCACCACGTCACCAACGACCAGAAGAACAAGCTGCCACAGATTACCAGACGTCGGCTGAAGCGGTCAGCGATGTATCCGCCGATGGGGCTGAGGAAGGCGTAGACCCACTTGAACTGACCGAGCATCAAGCCCCAGTTGGCATTCGTTTCGATGGTGGGAACATCGCCCATCACCGAAGTTTTCATCGAAGCCAGCATCTGGCGGTCAAGATAGTTGAGGAACGCCACGGGCATGAGGAGGATGACGATCAGCCAGGCGGTGCGAGCGAGGGAGCGATCTGGCGATGTCACGGAATATTCCTCAATCAGCCCCAACGGGGCGAGATAAGATAGCCTTGGGTAAGCAGAATTAAATGAGACCCAAGCCCTGAAAGGGCGGGATAAGCGTAATGCCTTGGCAACCGTCTATCTCGCCCCGTTGGGGCTTTGTAACATCCGCATGC
>DAOMFV010000173.1:0-8829 GCA_035430005.1 Gemmatales bacterium | reverse complement strand
GATGGAAATCCTG
Source organism: Gemmatales bacterium (assembly GCA_035430005.1). Taxonomy (GTDB): domain Bacteria; phylum Planctomycetota; class Planctomycetia; order Gemmatales; family HRBIN36; genus JAEUIE01. The sequence goes on along the minus strand of DAOMFV010000173.1, from coordinate 8,816 downwards.
GCCCTGATGATTGATGATATGCTTTTACGGCAGTACCTGAACAAGCAGGTGCCTGCTCCCGGCGCAGCTGAGATACAGCAGCGGATGGTTCAGTTGGAAACGGCTCTGAGAGCGAACAAACGCACGCTGGCCGATTACTACAAAGAAACCGGGCTGAACGAAGAGAAGCTGCGTTCGGGCATCTCGGCTGAGACACAGTGGCAGACCTTCCTCTCCAAACGCACCTCACAGGAAGAGCTGAAGAAGTACTACAACGAGAACAAGGATATGTTCGACGGCACCAAGATTCGTGTCGCCCACATCGTTTACACCGTCCCTCCGGGCGATACCAAAACCGAGGCAGCGGCTAAGACGACGATGGAGACGGTTCGACTGGAGTTGCTCAAAGGCGCTAGCTTCGGCGGTCTGGCCAAGCAATACTCGCAGGATAAGAGCAGTTCTGAAAAAGGTGGCGACCTGGGCTGGTTCCCGCCCCGCAAGGCTGATCCTGATCAATTCATCCGCACCGCTTCCAGCATGAAGAAGGGCGAAGTCAGCGGCCTGGTTCGTACCGAGTATGGTATCCACATCATTCACGTGGCCGACTATCAGCCGGGCAAGACCAGCACTTTTGAAGAGGTGAAGGATTCGGTCAAGGATGTGTATGCTGACGAGCTGAAGATGTCGATCATTCTGCAACAGCGTCGGGAAGCGAAGATCGAGATTAATGAATAGTTGTTCGGGAGGGCGAGGCTCCCGCCGAGGCGTTAGCATTGCGGAAGAAGCTCGGCAGGAGCCTCACCCTCCTAATACACTTCGATGACGCCCTCTTTTCGTAAAATGGCCGGATGCGGTTCATCGCCAACGGCATCTCATTCCTGCTGATCTTGCTGGTCAAAGCCTATCAACTGGTGCTGAGCCCGTTCTTTGGCGGCCGATGCCGATTTTATCCGAGTTGCAGCCAGTACATGATCCTGGCGATTCAGAAGCATGGGCCGATCTTTGGTACCGGCAAAGGGCTTTGGCGGCTGTGCAAGTGCCATCCCTGGCATCCGGGTGGGTTTGATTATCCATGATGTGATTCGGGCTGGTATGGGACTGAAGAATTAGTAGATATTCCGAGGCCGTTCTTCACGAGCTGTGACAGCATCGAAGCCGGGAATGAAATCTTCCTCGACCAATGTGTTCATTAACTTTTCAATCTCGGTCAGATGCCGTCCTTCGCCGGGAACGATGAAAGCAATGGCGATGCCATCCTTGCCCATACGGCCTGTTCGGCCGATGCGATGGACGTAGCTCTCCGGATCTTCAGGCAGGTCGTAATTGATGATGTGCGAAATACCGGTGACATCGATGCCACGGCTGACCACATCGGTAGCGACCAGGATGCGAATCTCGCCGGTTCTGAACCGAGCCATGATGTTCTTGCGGTGGCCTTGCGACAAGTCGCCATGAAGCACGCCGAGGCGGTTCTTGAGGTTACTTCGGGACAGGGCATGATGAAGCTTGTCAGCGCCGCGCTTGGTGGCGGTGAAGATTATGCACTGCTTGGGTTGTTCCCGCACCAGTACATGCTTAAGAAGGGCATACTTGCGACCTTCATCGACTGTGAAGAAGGTCTGCCGAATCTGATCGACCGTCAGCTTCTCAGGACTGACATCGACTGTATCGGGTTGATCCATGTAACGCAGGGCCAGCTTCATCACACTATCGGGCAGGGTGGCGGACAGGAGCAGCGTTTGCCGGTCAGTCGGTGTATTGCGAAGGATGCGTTCGATATCGGGCCGAAAGCCGATATCGAGCATGCGATCAGCTTCATCGAGAACGACATAGCGGATAGTGCCCAGGCGGAGGTTGCCGCGTCGCTGGAGATCGATAAGTCGGCCCGGGGTACCGATGGCGATCTGAGCGCCTTCCTGTAGGCCACGGATTTGTTTATCGAAACGCTCGCCACCCATGATGGCGACTGAACGGATGCCGAGCGGCGTTGCGAATTTTTCTGTTTCCACTGCGATCTGCTGAGTCAGTTCGCGGGTCGGAGCGAGGATGAGCACCTGAGGTGATTCAAGCTTAACATCAAGTCGATGCAGGATGGGGAAGAGGAAGGCGGCCGTCTTGCCGGTGCCGGTCTGGGCTTTGCCGATGACATCTTTGCCCGTCATAGCAGCGGGGATGAACCGGGCCTGAATGGGGCTGGGGGTCTTGTAGCCGACCTTGTCGATGACGGCCAGCAGGGGGGGACGAAGATTCAGGTCAGCAAAACGAGTGACTTCAGTCGAGGCGGCGGAGTTCTCGGACACAACATACATGGCTGGAGTATTCTCGATTCAGTTCATGGGCTTTCAGGCCCGGCTTATTCTAACTGGCACTTGACATCATGTAGCCAAAGATGTCAATGGCAATGGGGGCTTTGGTACCTTAACAGTATACAACTTGATACTGATGGAAGCGAGAATACCAGCCTGACGCGCCAGCGAGGGAAGGCGAAGCTTTTGGATGGTTTCCCTTGCTAGCGCAGCGAGCTGGTATGGCGGGGCTGGTATGGTTAGGTGTACCGTACTCCACGGTGTTTGGGCAGGAAGAAGGCGGGCAGTTGTTGGTCGATCTGGAGGAAGCCATTGCTGGTCAGGGCCACGGTGCCGTTCTGCTGGCTCAGGAAGCCTTCTTTGCTTAGATCGTTGAATGCAGACTTGAAGCGATCAACGATATCGATGCCAAACTTCTGCTGGAAGTAGTTCCGTTCGACCTTGCCGGTCTTCAGTTGCAGGATCATTTCCCGGATGAGCTTTTCTTCGTTATCGAGGGTGAGGGCACGATGGAAGGGCAAACGGCCTGTTTCGAGTACTTTCAAATAATCGTCCCACTGATCGAGGTTCTGGACATGCATACCGCCCAAGTGGCCAAAGCTGGCTACGCCGGAACCAATGAGGTCAGCCCCATGCCAGAGGGCATCACGATAGACGAACGAGACTTTGGCGTCTCGCTTGACTAGCGTATAGGCTGATGACTGATCGTAGCCATGCGCCTTGAGTTCATCCACAGCATACTGCATCCAGGCCCGCTTGGTGGGCCAGTCGGCAAAGTCGGGGGTGCCTTCGCTTTCGGGTTTGTGCATATCCCTGGAGAAGACGGTGTTGTAGGGAAGTTCCATCTGATAGATGGTGATGCTTTCGGGAGAGATTTCGATGGTCTTCTTGATGCAGTCCTTCCAGTTGTCCCACGTCTCACCGACCATGCCGGCAATGAGATCAATGTTGATCTGATCGAAGCCGAGTTCCTTGCACCATCCATAGGCTTTGAAGATTTCAGGGGAACGATGGGCCCGGCCATTGATCTCGAGGATGCGATCCTGGAAGTTCTCGATGCCGAGGCTGAGGCGGGTGACTCCAAGTTCGCGCAGAGCTTCGAGCTTTGGCCGTTGGAGTGTACCGGGTTCACACTCAAAAGTGACTTCCTGAGGTTTCTCCCAGTTCATGCGGGCCTTGATGCCGGCAAAGACTTCAGTGAGTTGCTTGGCGGAAAGGTACGAGGGAGTGCCGCCGCCGAAGTAGACGTAATCCAGATTGCGTCTACCGATGTAGCTGGTGGCTGCGTAGAGTTCGAGTTCCTTCATCAAGCCAATGACGTACTGTTCGACATCACGGGCGTTCTTATCGGTGTAGACCCGGAAGTAGCAGAACTTGCAGCGTTTGCGGCAGAAGGGAATGTGCAGGTAGAGGCCTAGTGGCACGTTCGTGGGAGGAGGCCCTTGCAGCATCTTTTCGATGGCCGGCAGGTAGTCAGGCTTCCAGTACGAGAACGGAGGGTAGTTGGAGATGAAGTAGTTCCCCAGCCCGGTCGATTCCTGGTTGCTTGCTTCTATCGTTGGCAGATTCATCTGTATGTCTCGTTGGCTGAGTCATGGTCATTGTATTCTTTGGATTGCGTGAGTGAGTAGCAGGCTCAGCATGGTTACGCTGAGTACAGCGAAACCATGGCACCCAACATGCCGAGGTCCCTTACATGCCTTGACACCCAACACGCAAAATCACGGCGATGTCTGCTATTTCGCACCGAAACAGTAGACTGCACCGTCGCCGTTGCCGACGACGAGCCGCCCATTGGCATAGGCACAGGAGGCGGTGACGGCGGCACCCAGGGGATGCTGCCACACCTTCTCGCCGGTCTTGAGGTCGAGACAGTAGAGGGTGCCATCGCCAGAAGGGCAGTAGACTCGCTTGCCGAGGATGATGGGGGAGCAATCGACACGTCCCTTGGTCTGGAAGGTCCAGGCGCCTTTGCCATCGGCAAGTTGGATGCCATGAATCTTTCGATCGCGGCCACCGACGACGGCCAAGCCGTCAGCGATGGCAGCGGAGGAATAGAACGATGCGGTCTTGGGTGGTTCGTACTCCCAGATGACCTCAGCCTTCTTCCAATCGATGCAAAGGAAGCTGCGTTCCATGTTGCCGACGTAGAGGCGCTGGCCCTGGATGGCGGCGGAAGCGCCGGAGGGGCCACCTAATGGTACCTTGTTGACGAGGGTGCCGTCACTGATCTTGACGATGTGCAGGCAGCCATCGCACCCGGCGACGAAAGTATGGCCATCGACCACGCCGGGGGCGCCGTTAATGGGGCCTTCGATTTTGTACTTCCATTTCATCGCCCCGGTCTTGAGATCGAGGCAGTAGAGGTTCTCATCGTTTGAACCGACGAGGACTTTGCCATCTTCGGTGAAGTTAGCGGAGGAGATGATCTCTCCTTGAGTAGTGTAGGTCCATTTCTTTTCGCCGCTCTTGGCATCGAGGGCGTGGATGATCCCTTCGCCATCGCCCACCACGACGATGCCATCCTTGACAGCTGCGGAGGCTTTAAGGGTGACAGCCTTGGTGTGGTACTTCCAGATGGTGGAGCCATCTTTAAGGGAGAGGGCCAGGATTTGGCCATCGACGGTGCCGAGGTAGACGACTTCGCCGATGATGGCCGCGGTCGAATCGACGCCTTCGGGGACGTTGACCTTCCAGAGCAATTCGGGCTTTTCGGGGAGTGCCGACTTGGCGAGGGCCCCGGTTTGCAGAGCATCGCCACGGAAGAGTGGCCAATCCTGCGTGGCTGGTTCGGAGGGCATACCTAGCATCAGCGTCATCAAGTACAACATCATCTATCTCCGGTGCAATCCTTGTTATTGTCCGAAGAAGCTATGAGTCAGGCAATCGCAAGTCCCTATATCTAGATAAGTAAGAGAAGATGAACGGGACGTGAGATCATGCCTTTATCTATACGCACTATCGATTGTTCGACCGAAACCGCTTCCGGGTTCCTGGCCCAACTGCGGCAGCAGCTCAGCCCGGATGGCGATCTGGTGCCTGCCAGCGGCATCGCACTGACGAAGCAGGTCTTTGGCGAGGCCCTGACACCGAACCAGAGCGTGGAACGCATCTGCCAGTCGGTTCGTAAGGAGGGCTTCGCTGCGGTTCAGAAGTTCTCGAAGGCGTTTGATCGCTTTGAACTGACCGAGCAGAACTATCGTGTTTCAGCAGCGGAATTGGAGGCAGCCCACAAGGTAGCGCGCCCCGGCTTGCTTGAAGCTGTCAGGCAAATACGCAATAACGTACTCACCTTTCAACTGGGTATCTTGAACCGGGATGCGAGGCTGGAGCCACGACCGGGCACGGAGATTACGTTACGTTATCGACCACTGGAACGGGTAGGGATCTGTGTGCCGGGCGGGGCGGCGGCTTATCCATCGACGTTGCTCATGACCGTGATCCCGGCTCAAGCGGCTGGTGTGAAGGAAATTGTTGTCGTCGCACCACCCACGGCCAATGGTTCTAACAATGCCGATGTATTGGCTACGTGCCATGAACTGGGGGTTACCGAAGTCTATCGCCTGGGTGGTGCTCAGGCGGTGGCAGCGATGGCGTATGGCCTGGGAGAATTGCTTCCCAAGGTTGATATGATCGTCGGACCGGGTAATCTCTTTGTTGCCCTCGCCAAGAAGTATGTCTTTGGTGAAGTAGGTATCGACAGCATTGCCGGGCCGAGTGAAGTGGTGGTGCTGGCAGATGAGACCGCTGATCCGTCTCTGGTGGCACTTGATCTGATCGCCCAGGCAGAACATTCACCAGGAGCCAGTCTGCTCATTACCTGGAGCAAGGCACTGGCGGAAAAGGTCGTTCCGCAGTTGGAGTATCATCTCAACACTTTAAGCCGCGGTGATCTGACGAGAGAGTGCCTGGAACGTTTCGGAGCTATCATCGTTGCCCGTGATGAAGCGGAAGCGATCAAGCTGACCAACGATATTGCCCCAGAGCATCTTCACATTCAGACGAAGAACCTCGATGAGCATGCTGAAGCGATTACCAATGCCGGGGCGATCTTCCTGGGGCCAAATACGCCGGTGGCAGTGGGCGACTATGCCGCTGGGCCATCGCATGTGTTGCCGACGGGGGGGACTGCACGTTTCGCCCATGGCTTGAACGCCAACGACTTCCTGAAGCCGACGAGCATTGTGAAGCTGGATAGTGCTGGACTTAATCTTGTTGGGGATTCGATCGAACTTTTGGCTGAGGTCGAAGGGTTAACCGGGCATGCTCAGAGTGTGAACGCTCGGCGTGCCAAATAGCTTGGCGACACCCTGCAGCGAGGCCTGTTCCAGTTCGATCACTTCCAGTTGGTGATACTCAGGCAGCAACTGGCGGACTACCCTGGCCCCACCGCCGCTGAGGAAGATGCGTTTCGGGGTGTGCGATCTTCCCAACGCCTGCCAGGCTGCCCGGTGACCAGCTCTCATAGCCTGAAGTAGGGCAGCTAATAGATCGAGTCGATCCGTTGCCAGGGAAAGATTCTTGAAGCCTGCCTTCTTTTCATCGATCTCGAGACGGTCCCCACCGAGGAAGACTGGATCGAGAGTCACTGTGGTTTGTCTTTCCATGGCACGTTCGATCATGGTGGAATAGTATTCAGCTTCGGGCACATCAGCGAAGCAGAGTTGATGCAGCCAATCGAGGGCGACACCGCCGACGGGGTTGTGTGTGACATGGAGATAGCTTTCGCCGACACCCAGATGGCGGGTCAGCCGTTGGGGAGAGGGTTGCGGGGCATCGGTGAGGATAGCCAATACCTGCGTCGTACCGACCAGATGCAGCAGATCACCCGGCTCCATGTCAGCGGCGAGGATAGCGCTGCTGGTATCGGCGACGCCGAGCTTGATGGGAATGTTTTCCGGAAGCGACCAGGCGTCGGCCCATTCTTTTCGTAAGCCACCTATCGTGGTATTGCCCGGCACGATGGGAGGCAGCCAGGCGGGCATGACGCTGAGTTGGTTGCACCATTCGGGCGACCAGGCGACCTCTTCCCAGCGACAGAGACCGGTGAAGCCGGCGTTGCCCGGATCGAAGCCGGTCTGACCGGTGAGTTTCAGAGCGATCCAGCTATTGAGATGCAAGTAGCGGTGAACCCGTCGTAGTTGTTCAGGGTACTGCGTAGCCCAGTGTTTGAAGTAGATGGCGCTGATGCCACCGGGCAGAGGCCTGTTGCCTGTTTCACGCAGGAACTCGGTGCCCAAGCGAGCGTCCAGAGCCTTGGCTGTCGATCTGGCACGGCGATCGAGATGTGTGACAAAGGGTAGGAGGGGCTTGTCCTGATTGTCTAATAGCACCAGGCATGGAGTAAGGCAGGAGATACCGATGCCATCAACGTGCTGTCCCTGACAGGCTTGTGATACCGCAGTGCTGATCGCTTGCCAGAGCTGTTCCGGATCGATTGCAACCATCTCGGGCTCGGTGTGGAGCAGCGGGTAGGCAGCCTTGGCCACGGGGCCGACGGGTTGACCATTGGCTTGCATTAACACCGCTGCCTTCACTGACGAGGTACCAATATCAATGGCAAGGATGTTCATGCCTTCACGATGCCCAGGAGTGGTGCCAAGGTCAAGGGGAGTTCGTGGTGTAGTACGCAAAATGAATTAGTGACAAGTATGAGAATTGACGAATGTTTGCCATCATGCTCCGCATGATGGGCGAGGAATAGCATGATTCCAATGATTGATACAAAATATTATCGTTGCCCCCTCACGACGGAGCGTGAGGGCAACTAAACGCAAAAACGACGGCTTGAGTTTCCTCGAAGCCGTCGTCGTTGTCCCATCCTTGGGAGGATATCGTCCCTGGCAGGCACCCTTTACAGGTTGGCCCGCTTCTCGTCGACGATGCCTTCAATGTGCTTGCCGAGCAGAGCGACATCGAAAGGCTTCTTGAAAGCGTCGTTGAAGCCCTGGGTCTTGAGGCTGTCCGGGTTGGCTTCATCTTCGAGAGCCAGGGCCAGGATCAGCGTCTCTTCGTAGGCCGCATTGCGACGGAGGTTCTGAGCGATCTGGATGCCTTCGCTGCGGCCCATGGCCAGATCGATAATGATGGTATCAGGGTGGAAGCTCTCGGCCTGAATGCCTGCTTCGAAACCGCTGTTGGCGACTTCAAACCTGAACTCTTCATCTTCGGTGAGGTGGTTCTTCATCTTGTCGATGAAGGCCTTCTCCGCGCCGATGATGAGGATCTTGTGCCAGCCTTCTTCTTCGAGTTCACCCAAAGGCATGCCATGCTCTTTGAGGAACCGGATGAGGTTTTCGCGTGGAATGCGACGATCCTGGCTACCGGGTATCCGGTATCCGCGGAGCCGACCGGAGTCGAACCATTTAGAAACGGTGCGTGGTGCCACCTTGCATATCTTGGCCACTTGCCCCGTGGTAAAGACCTTGCGCATTGTCTACACCTCGTGTTCGCTTGGGTTCTGCTCGAGCCTGTCTGGTTGGTGCGGGAACCACGTCAGACCGCTCGTCCTGAAGGAGGTTCACAGCCTGA
>DAOMFV010000172.1:0-8853 GCA_035430005.1 Gemmatales bacterium | reverse complement strand
CACTAAACATCTCATGTTGGTTCTACTGCTACTGCGCGCAGCGAGATCTACCCTCTTCCCCTCCCTCCCGCTCCTCCGATCCGCTGGGCATCTCGCCCGCACACCGCTCTTCATGCTCGAAGCTCTGGGACGGGTGTATGAACACCTGAATCTCCAGAACAAGCTCTTCGCACGGATTCGCCTGGAAAGCAAGATCATTGAAGACGTCCTGGGTTCGATGGACTATTGGTTGGCAGTGGCCAAGCGGTGCATCGACTGGTCAATGCCGGCCGGCGTGACGCTGCTGGCACGGGATCGATATCTCGAAGCGTGCGGCCGCACCTGGGCCTGGATCGAAGCTCATGACTGGGTGGCCTGTCGATACCATCTCGACGCGGAGTTGATGCCGGCCAGGTTCAACCGGAAGCTCAAGAAGGTGGAATGGTATTCGCCGAAGAAGGAATCGCACGTTTTGGCTCGTTGGCTGGAGAGCGAACTGCACGACATCGACGAATCGATTCAGCAACTCGATCTCAACGACATTGAGAATGGGCTGCACAAGGCCCGGCGGGAAGTGCGCTGGGTCAGCATCTACTTCACTGCCGTCGAAGGAGGCTTCGTCCTGGATCAGGAGGTGAAGGCTCCGGAGAACTGGGACCGCTATCTGACGAAGGAGATCATCGAAAACCCCTTCAACCGGCTGCCCGAACCGGAGCCGGACGATGTGCCGATCCGTGTTCCCGCCCCGCTGCTGTATGCCCTGAGTTACGCCATCGATCGGCTGGGCGTGATCAAGGATCGAGCCGAGTGGACGTTGACGATGGAACAGTTGCTGCGCCTGACCGGTGAGAAGGCCTCGTTGCCTCAACTCATGGGCGAGAATTATCTGGAACAACAGAACGCCACCAAACAGGGACGTGATCTGCTGGAGCAGGTGTTTGTGAAGGATCGGTTGCTGCTTCGGATGGCGGAGGGGCTGGCATAGTTGCCATCACGCTCCGCGTGATGGGCGGAGAGTGGCTGGCATATCTGAGACTATTGGTATTGCGACAAGTCTCCGCTCCCTCACGCGGAGCGTGAGAGCAACTCTCCATTCAGCCCTTGAACTCCCTCCTTCTCTCCCCCATCATGTTCATCAGGTTCGCCCATTCAAAACTCAAGGAGATTACCCATGCAATGGTTCGCACTACTGGCTGTCGGCACGCTGCTTTGCACTGCCGTGTTCACTACCCCCGCCCTGGCTGATACCCCCAAGGAGTTCAAGGATCAGGAAGCCATCATGGAGAAGTTCTTCAAGGCTTACAACAAAGCTGACGCCAAGGGATGCTTTGAAAACTACGTCGATACCTTCAAAGGCATGGCTGAGCAGCTTTACCCTGCCCTGATTAAGCCCCACAAGGACAAGTATGGCGACTACAAGAGCCACACCTTCGTCAAGGATGGCAGCGTCACTGCTGACGAGATCACGCTGCTCATGCTTCAGGTGGACTTCGACAAGGAAAAGAAAGTGAAGGTCGGGATCAACTTCGGCAAGGAAGGCAAGGTCTGGAAGATTCAACAGGTGACCTTTGGCGCGCCATAGTTGCCATCACGCTCCGAGCGTGTGAATGATTGTGGTCATCTCTCTCCGAGAGATGACGCGGGGAGAACCTGACTTCACCACAATTATTGGAACGGCATCCAGTCTCCGTGTCCTCACTCGGAGAGTGAGGACTACAATCCAAAGCTGATGAAACATAGGCACCGTCACAACTGAAGCAGTTGGAAGCTGTGTCTACGAAATCCGTCAACCCCAGTTTCGTGCTGGGGTTGTTTCGTTTTTGTCATTCTTGCAATCAGTGTCCCCCTTTTTACAAAACGGCGCAGTTGGCCTTGGCCTCCCAAAACATTCTGTTATCTCCACGCCCTCTTGATGGCCACCATCACGCTTCCCGCAAAGCATGATGACTACCATCACACGCAGGGAGGCGTGCCCCATGATCCGAACGACCCGCTCGTTTCTGACCGTATTGAGTTTCGTGATGATTTACGGACGGATCGAGGCACAGACCTGAGGGACACAAGGGGCTTGTCCACCCGGTGGTTCACCGGGCATGATGCCGATGATGCAGCCGATGTACCAGCAGCCTGGTTATCCCCAGCAGCAGATGCAGGGTGGCATGCCACAAGGGTACGCACAGCAACCGTACTACGGCCAGCCACAGCAGGGTTATGCTCAGCAGCAGATGCTACAAAATCAACCTGCGAATGCGACGGGGCGAAGCTATGCTTCGGGCGATCGTCTGCCTGCTATTCCTGATATGTTGAAACGGCCTACCTCTGCCGCAGTGATAGAGTCACGTCAACCGGTGGTTCGTGGTGCTGCTCCGGAACAGGCACTCACCAGAGCCCCTGCTCCACCCGCACCCTCCTCACAAAGTTGGAAGCCGATTCGCATTCCTTCACCCGATGAGATGGGAATCGCTTCAGTGACTGAGACGAAACCAACGCCGGTTTCCACGGTAGCACTGCCTGATCGCTATGATTTAGGCACCGTCACCGCCTGGCTCGATCGACAGGGCGCACGAAGTTGTCACCGCGAAAGGCTGGCTGAGGGTATTCAGTTCGAGTGCAGCTTCACCGGTAACATGACTCCCATCAAGGTGCGTGGCAACACCGATGAAGAGGCTCTGCAGAAACTGGTGCAGGAAGTGGTTCGAGTGAAACAGGAGCTTAGTGCGAATCAACGGTAGCTTCGTCGTTGCTGATGACGACGAAGATGGCCTGACGGGATTCGGGGTCGATCATCACGTAGCCGGAATCGAGCACAGTCGCCGTCGCCAGCTTCTGCGGCACGCCGGAAAGAGTGCAGGTGAACGGCAGCTCCAGCGGTTCGAAATCGACCCGAAACCGGGGCAGCGGCCCATTCTTTGATTGATGTGGTTGATCCACGGCTGACGACTCCCTTGTCTGTTCTACCGTATTATACGGTGACCACGATGGCGGGGAGGAGTTGATGGGGAAAGTTGCGACTCGCCGTGATTAGCCCAGACAGATTAACTGGCCTTGCGAATGACCGGCGGCACGATGGCGGGTGAAGAGGGTGCCAAGAACTGCTCAGGGCTCGCTTCAACAACCTTCCCATCTTCAAACAGAATGATAGGATCATGCGATTTGGCATGATCCGCAAATGCAGACTTAGCTGCCTCGTTCATGGCTTCAAGACCGAGTTCTGCCAGATTCGATGAGTGGGGTTGATGCGTCTTCATGATCTTATTCTACCTCGTGATCATCGCTTGCATAGTGAGATATCGCTCTACTGGCTTGTCGCCCCCATCCGGGGGCTGCGATCCAGGTAGATTGCTCCGAGCAAAGGTAGTCTTCCCCGCACCATTGGGGCCGGCGATGTGCAACTGACGAAGTTCTTTGTTGGCTCCGGCAAGTAATGGCCATAAGTTCGCAGGCTTGGAAAAGGGTAACATGCTCTCTACAGTACTGTTGTCATTTGGCGGGTCTATTCATGTCACCGCTCGATAACTTGCCCCCTGGTTTCATCGTCACTCACTTAGATAATGGGGCCTTCCGTCTCGACTATCGTTATGCAGGCAACTGGTTCAGCAAGATTGGGTTGTTGTTTCTCTTCCTGTTCTGGTCTTTCTTTTGTTACCTGGTCACCGGCTCTGCCATCCAGCTATGGATGATGGACGACATGACCAAGTTCTTCAGCGTCCTATGCTTCCTTTTCGCTCCGCTGATGATCTTCATCGACCTGGCAATTCTTTACCACCTCTTGTGGTTGTTTTTCGGGCGTACTGTCATGGAAGTGGCGCAACACGATTTTCGTTTGGTTTACTATCATCCTTTACGCACGAAAACCCTGCAGTTTACCAAGGAGCAGATCACCCGCCTCCTGCAAAAGGCAAATCGAAATGAAGGAGCGAAAGCGCCCTTTCAGCGTGACCTCTATCTGATATCCAGTAATCGATGGCCTGTGTTGTTACTCTGGCGAGAAGACGAAAGTACCATCGATTGGCTGGGCAACCTGCTTGCTGCCTGGGCAGGGTGCAAATACGAGACAGAAGAGGTCATCGCTGCCGGCGGAACGTAGGAACGGCATTCTTCCATTGCGTCCTTGGCTATCAGCCAATGTCCCTCCGAGACTCAATTAAACACATACCGCTCATCAAACTCCACTTCATTCAGCTTTAGCATCGCCAACAACTCTTCCTTGTAATCCCGTTTACGATGATGTTCTTTCTGATGAGCGATATAGTCTTTCACCTCCGGAGTTCCAGAATGACTTACTGTGAAAGCGCTGTAGCCTTCCTGCCAGGCGAAGTCTTTGGTGAATTGTTCATGCACCCAGTTGGAAGAGTTGCTTTTGATGTCACGCAGCAGTGACGATAGCGCCACGGTGGGGCGACAACTAACAAGTAGATGAACATGATCCGGCATACCACCCGCGGCGAGCAAGACTCCTTGATGCTCTCGAATGATCCCGCCAATCACTGAATAGAGTCGTTCTTCCCAAACCGAGTCAATCAAAGGCCGACGCTCTTTGGTGGAGTAGATGATGTGGTAGTAGAGCTTGGTGTAGGTGGAGGGCATAGGGTTGCTCTTTAACTTTCTGGTTTCAGCCCCGCTAGGGGCGGTGGTCAGTAGCCAGGGGCGCAAGCCCCTGGTAAGCATGTTGTAAAAAGAGAGCCCTGGAAGGGCGATGGTGACGAGTGTCCTTCACCATCGCCCCTCCGGGGCTCAACTTATTATTCGACTTCTTCCAGGGGCTGACGCCCCTGGCTACTAACCAACGTCCCTCCGGGACTAAGACAAGCGATGAGGTAGGCGGTGGGCATGGGACTTCACTCAACTATTTCACATGTTAATCATCCTTGTTATAATGATAGGTGTCTAGCAGCAGGACTTCACGATGCCGGTACTTGCAGAACTCATGGGGCAGATTGATGAACTCGATCCGGTCGAGTATGAGCATCTCGTGCATTCGCTGATGGCCAAGCAGCCACGGGCCAATTCGATTCCGGTCCATGACTTTCCTTTGATTGTTTCGACACCTGACGTCTGTGGCGGAACTGCCCGGTTCATCCGTACCCGCATTCCCGTCTGGACCGTCGAACGGATGAGGCAACTTGGCGTCTCGGAGAACGACATCCTTCGCAGCTATCCCACCCTTCGCGCCGCCGACCTGGTGCAAGCATGGTCGTTCGCTGAAAAGCATCGGAAAGAAATAGAGCAACCTATATACGAGAATGAAACGGAGTAGGTTGCTTACTCTGAGGTTATGTTGTATTTGTCCCGTCCTAGCCGGAGTCTACACTCTCCGTGACTTATGAACAAGGAGTGTAGCGATGGAACGAGCGCGAATGGTTGTGAGCCCGGAGTTGAAGCGGGCGATCGTGGAGGAGTTGGAAAGTGGCCAAATGTCGTTGCGCGAAGCGGCGGCACGTGGGCATACGACGGTGAGCCGCCTACAACTGTGGCTGAAGGAGTATGGCAAGTATCAACCCAAGCGTGACATCGTCGAGGTCGTGATGAAGAGTGAAGAAGAGAAGATCGCCGCGTTGGAAAAGGCGTTGGCGGACGCCCACCTGAAGCTGCTGGTGCATGAGAAGATCATCGAGGTCGCCAGCAAGAAGTACAAGGTGGATCTAAAAAAAACTTTTGGGCCGCAGGCGTCGAGCAGTCTCGTGGCGAAACCCCCGCCAGCCTCGAACAGCTCTGCCAAGCGGTAGGCCGGCATCGTGATGCGTATTACAAGCATTACCAGCGTCTCCGGGACGACAGCGACGAGGATGCAGTGATCTTGCAACTGGTCGATGAAGTTCGTCAGGAACAGACACGGATGGGCACGCGGAAGCTGGTGGATCAGCTGAAGAAGCATCACGACACGCAGGTGGGCCGGGATCGTCTGTTTACCCTGCTGCGTGAGTCGGACCGTCTGGTGAAAAGGAAGAAACGCTTTGAAAAGACGACCTATTCGCGTCATGGCTATGCGGTGGCGCCGAACCGGATCAAGGAGCTGGTGATCGACAAACCGAACCAGGTGCTGGTCTGCGACAGCACCTACCTCAGGCTGATGGGGCGGAAGTTTGCTTATCTGTTCCTGGTGAGCGATGCGTACACCAGGCGGATCGTGGGGTATCACGTGAGCCTGGACTTAACGCACTACTCGGCGGTGATTGCACTGTCGAAGGCGGCCACCTGGCTGAAGGAGTCCCAAGGCGTGACGGGTCAGGTGATTCATCATTCCGACCGAGGCTGTCAGTACTGCTGTCACGAGTACCTGGCGGTGCTGAAGTCGCACGGGATGGAGTCGAGCATGACCGACGCTGATCACTGTTACCAGAATGCCATCGCCGAACGGATCAATGGCATCCTCAAGGACGAGTTCAACCTGGACGCGGAGTTTATCACCGTCAACCACTTACGAACGGCTGTCGAACGAGCCGTGGAGGTGTACAACACCAAACGACCGCACTGGAGCCTGGGCCTACGCACCCCGCAAGAGATGTATGAACAGGCCGCATGATCAACCCTGGAAGGGGGGAACTTATTGACTTGTCAATATCCCCCCAGACCCCCCTGGACTACTACTGCTTACGTGTAGACTTTATTTAGGACGAGAGAGGCAGAATAACAGCTATCCATGCATCCCCATCATTTGTTTAGCGACATAGCTCACAACTTGCTTGAGCGTTTCCATTGAAACGGTTGTTACGCCCTTCTTAACATTATCTTTTACTTTCATCCAGAGTGAATCATTACGTATCGAATCGATAAAATCATGTCCTTCCCAAGTGAGATGCGTCATCATACCTTCCATCACTCCTCCCGATCCAGTTGTCATATATGTAGTTCCACTCGCGAGCTTTGCATCAATGATTAGGTATTTATGGTAGTTTACAGTTAGAGGATTATACGAAGAAACGTCTTTGTCTTGCTGCTTCGTATTCGAGTCTCCTTCGAGTTGCAAGAGGAGCTTCCGAATCAAATCCATG
Organism: Gemmatales bacterium; assembly: GCA_035430005.1. Classification (GTDB taxonomy): domain Bacteria; phylum Planctomycetota; class Planctomycetia; order Gemmatales; family HRBIN36; genus JAEUIE01. The sequence goes on along the minus strand of DAOMFV010000172.1, from coordinate 1,882 downwards.
TCCCTCTTCATATCATTTCTCCTTGACGATCAAAAAAGCACCGTGAACCTTCATCCACGGTGCTTGCTTGTTGTTTACTCCGGGCGCTGACGCGACCCGGCTCGCATGTTGTTCTTCTTTAGCGAACGACGCCTTCGGCTTTGGCCAAACCCTTGGGTTCGTCATCGTCGATCTTGGTGATCATCACTTCCGTGGTAAGCATCAGGCCGGCGATGGAGGCGGCGTTTTGAAGAGCGGATCGCACCACTTTCGTCGGATCAACGATGCCTGCTTTGTACATATCGACGTACTCGGCGGTGGCAGCGTTGTAGCCGCTTGATTCCTTGTCATTCGACAAGACTTCGTCAGCGACGACCGCGCCATCGACGCCGCTGTTCTCTGCGATCTGCTTGATGGGTGCGGACAAGGCACGGAAGATGATCTCAGCGCCGAGCTTCTCATCGCCTTCGAGGCTCTTGGCGAGCTTCTTGACGACTTCGGTGCAGCGGAGCAGAGCCACGCCGCCGCCGGGCAGAATGCCTTCGGCGCGGGCAGCACGGGTGGCGTGCAGAGCGTCTTCCACACGGGCCTTCTTTTCCTTCATCTCCGCTTCGGTGGCAGCACCGATCTTGATGAGGGCCACGCCGCCGGTCAGCTTGGCCAGGCGTTCAGCGAACTTCTCCTTGTCATATTCGCTGTCGCTGGCGTCCATCTGGGTGCGAATCTGTTCGATCCGCTTCATGATGTCAGCCTTCTTGCCGCCACCGTTGACGATGGTGGTGTTTTCCTTTTCGATGCGGACGTTCTTGGCCTTGCCGAGGTCAGCGAGGGTAACCGCTTCGAGTTTGGTGCCCAGGTCTTCGCTGATGAACTTGCCGCCGGTGACGGTAGCGAGATCACCCATCATCGCCTTGCGGCGGTCGCCGAAGCCAGGGGCCTTGACCGCAGCGACGTTGAGGATACCACGCAGCCGATTGACGACGAGCATGGCGAGCGCTTCGCTGTCCACGTCTTCAGCGATGATGAGCAGTGGCTTGCTGGTCTGAGCGACCTTCTCGAGCAGCGGCACCAGATCACGGACGCTGGAGATCTTCTTTTCGTAGAGCAGGATGTAGGCGTCTTCGAGCTCAGCAGCCATCGTACCGGCATCGGTCACGAAGTAGGGGCTGATGTAACCCTTGTCGAACTGCATGCCTTCGACGAAGTCGACTTCGGTGTCGTTTGTCTTGCCTTCTTCAACCTGGATGACGCCATCCTTGCCGACCTTTTCGAGAGCGTCAGCGAGCATCTCGCCGATGGCTGCGTCGTTGTTGGCCGAGATGGTGCCGACCTGGGCGATCTCGTCCTTCTTGGTGCATTCCTTGCTCATCTTGTGGATCTTTTCGACGGCTGCCTCGACAGCCTGATCGATGCCACGCTTGAGCGACATGGGGTTGGCCCCGCCAGTCGTGCTCTTGAGGCCTTCCTTATAGATGTTGAGAGCGAGGACGGTGGCGGTGGTGGTGCCGTCGCCGGCGATGTCGCTGGTCTTGGTAGCGACCGCGTTGACGAGCTTGGCGCCCATGTTCTCGAAGGGATCAGCGAGATCGACTTCCTTGGAGACGGTGACGCCGTCCTTGGTGACGGTGGGGCCGCCGAAGGACTTATCGAGGATGACCACTCGGCCGGATGGCCCGAGGGTAACGCCGACAGCCTTGGCGAGTTTTTCGGCGCCGGCAAGGAGCTTGCGGCGAGCTTCGTTGGTGAAGAGTAGTTGCTTGGCCATGGGACTGGTGATTCCGATTGGGTATTATTGCGTGGGGTATTGTTGTTTTGTGCCACACTCCGGCGTGTACTCACGTCGGGGTGTGATGGCGCGTCATGTGCCAGGTAACCACACCCCGACGGAGTACCGCCGGAGTGT
>DAOMFV010000171.1:0-9220 GCA_035430005.1 Gemmatales bacterium | reverse complement strand
GACGATGCTGCGAATAATAAGTTTACTTATTTATGTAACATTACACTAGCGAGGGTGGACCTGGCGATTGCACGCACCCCCTCGCTGGCGCTTCAGGCTGCCATCGAGAAACGAAAAAACCTCGCTTCAGATAGAAGCGAGGTTCGTGTTGTTGAATGAACTTCGAAGGTTACTTGACAGTCGAAGGCATCGGAGCAGCTGCTGCCGGGGCGGCGACGGCAGCAGGAGCGCTACCGCAGCTGGAGCAGGCAGGAGCACAACCGTTGTCGCAACCACAGCTCTTGTGGAACAGGCCCTTGAAGCCGCCGAAGTGGCTGGTGTGGCAACCGCTGTCGCACACTGGCACACAGACGCGAACCTTCTTGCAGACCGTGTAGGTTTCGCAATAAGGAACCTTCTTGCAGACGGTGCAAGCGACCTGGCGAACCACTTCCTGGCGTTCATAACGGCAGGTCGTGACTTGCTTCTTTTCGACCACTTCGCGGGAAACCTGCTTGGCTACCTTGACGGTGCGGGTTTCTTCACGTGGCTTCCACACTTTGACAGAGTAGGTGCGGCCAGGAACAGTTTCCTGAACGGTAGCGTACTCAGGCAACAGGCCTTTCAGCTTGGTGCCAAGGTTGAAGTGCTTGTGGCCGCCGCAAGGATCGTTGCAGGAATTGCAACCGTTGTCGCAGCCGCAGTTGTTGGCATGACCGCAGGAATTGCAGTCGTTACCACAGCTGTGAACGCGGACTTTCTTGCACACGGTGTGGCAAGGATCAGTGCGCTGTTCGCAGACCCATTCGCCGCAGCAAACCTTGACTTGCTTCTCTTCCCAAACGGTATCGCAAACGATCCGCTTGCATTCGACTTCTTTGGTCTCATGAACAGGCTTGCAGACCCATTCGCGGACTTCCTTCATGACCGTCTCGTTGACAGTCTTGTAGCAGGTGCGGGTCCGTTGTTCGGACACGGTCTGCCACTCGTGTTTGTAACGTACCTTGGGGGTACAACAGGCGTCCGCAGCCGGGGCACAAGCCACGACGGCGGAAGCGCCACAGCCGCCGCAACCGTCAGCCTTGGCTGCGGTGCTGGCACCGAAGACAGCTGCGATAGCTGCTACGGCAGAGGCAAGGAACTTCAAACGCATCTCTCGGCACTCCTTTGTGGAGAAACAACAATCGTCGGACTGGACACCCTGGCCATGGGCCTGACATCAGCCCTGGAGGATACTCCAACGTGTTCAAGCCAATCATGCGCGCTCCCCGCTGCAACGCAAAAGAAGCAAGCTGGAAAAGCTGGTTGCTTACGGATAAGGTGGTGATCTAAGTGGACTTTCCCGTCAGTCGCACAATGGTGTAGATACCCCTACAGTTTGACACTCTCGAATCGCAAAAACTTCAGATTGATTGAAGTTCTATGGCAGTACTTGATGAAAAGCCCATTTCTTTGAAGCTGTACCGGTTATGCAGGCAGTTTTCGTGCTTGGCGAGCCAGACTCACTGCCACTATTACTTGGATAGCATAAGGCAGCAACAGAAAGAGCCGTGAGATCAACTGGTGAACTCACGGCCCGCAATGGGTTATTTATTCTGTGAACTATTACTTGCAGCACTTCTTGTTGGTGCTGCAACAGTCATTCGCAGACCCTTTGGCGCAGCAATCGGCCTGGGCAGCGGCGCCTGTCGCACAGCACCCGGCGGCACCACAACAGTCACAGACACAATGGCAGTCTGCACAGGTGCAAGCGCCGGTCTCACAGCAGAAGCAGCCCGCTTCACAGCAGTCACAACAACCTGTTGCGACTTTGACTGCTTTGGGAGTTGTTGTTTGTGAATAGACCAATCCTAGGCTGAGAGCAGCCAGAAGGACGGCCAGTGCGGATAACTTCATTTTCATGTCTAACTCCGTTTGAACGTGTTTAGGAATAAGCAACAACACGCTTCGCATCGGCAAAGCGCAAGACGAACTTGTGTTCTCTTACTGATTAACAACGCCAAACGCAGAGCTGGACATGTAGGGGCGGACTGTTGCCGTGAAGATGGGCAGGAGAGAAGAACAGGCTGACTGGGGGGACTTCCAGGAAATCAACTGGCAGCAGTCCCAAGAGTTCAAAAGTTAGATCGAAATCAGGAGCGAACGACGGCTTGATCGTATCAAGCACGCACTTGGCACATTTCACCGGCAAGGGTGCAGGCTGATCTGATTCAGGCGATGTGGTGTGCTGAGAACAACACGAATGCTCGGTCTTGGTTTGGTGCCGGCAGCACGACTTCTTCTCGATCACCTGGCAGCAAGATAGCGGGGCCAACCAGCAACACCACCCCTGAGGCATCAACAAGATAATGCAGCTTAGGGAACAGAGAATAGTCAACAAACGTTGGTACATGCTTGAATGATGTCCATGGGTCACAAATACATAATACCCGGGCTGATAGTTTTTATCCATGCCAGAATAGTAGGTGGTATTACTCCTCGCCATAACAAAGAGAAGGTCGGTTAGAATAATTCAGCCAACTCCGCCTTCGTAACTTCCCTGCAATATGCATCATTCGTTCAACAACATCCCACATTCCAACACCTATTCCTTAACTTTTCATCATTGGTTGCTAATTTTGTAGTGTCAGACTCATCCACTATGGAGAGACCTCATGTTGAAGAAGTTGATCTTCTTGCTCGCTGTCCTGTTGGCAGCCCCATTATCCGCAAACGCCCAGGGGAATATTCCTGACGGCAACTATCGCCTGGCTCTGATAACCAATCCGAGCAGTGAACAGACGATGGCCCTGATCAAAATCGAGACCAAGGACGGCAAGCAGACGGGAACCCTCCTGGCAGCTCCGCCACGCAGTCAGATGGCATTGAAAGAGTTCAAGTCCAACGGCAAAGAAGTCGTCATCGGCCTTTCCAACGGCCTCACGTTCACTTCAGCCAATGCCGGCGCCGACAAGAGCGTACTTGGTAGCTTCGTGGCTGATTCTTTTGCTTACCGCGGCAAGCTCACCCCGACCGACAAGGAAGAACTCGCTGCCAACGACATGATGGTGCGAGTCACCGTTCCTCAGGCTTTCTCCCAGGCCATGACCCTGAGCAACAAGCCCATGCAACTCCGCTTCCAGGTTCAGCAGGAAAAGGATGCAGATAAGAAGAAGGAACTCCAGGAAAAGATGGCCGAGGCCCAGAAGGAAGCCGACGAAAAGGTTGCTGGTCTTTACAAGGAAGTGATTGAGAAAGACAGCGATTCCCCTGTTGCTCTCGACGCCGCCAACAATCTTCTCGGCATGGCTTCCAAGGCCAAGGTCGATATTGCTGAAGCCGGCAAGCTCGTGAAGATGATCGAAGCCAAGGCTCGTCCCTTTGGACCCGGCTATGTCCGCTTCGCCGTCATGCAGGCAGCCAATACTCTGCTTCGCCAGAAGGGGCTGGAATCAGTGGCGCTTGACGTACTCGAACCGATCTACAAGGATCTGTCAGAAAAGACTCCTGCTTCCCAGCAGCAACCCATCCTTGCCAGCTACGTCCAGGCTCTCAAGGCCGGCAATAGGACCAGCGAACTAAAGACCGTTGAAGCTCGCCTGGAAAAGGTTGAGGGTGAACTTGATCGTGAATACCTGGCCACTGTGCCCCCCTTCAAGCCCGCCAAGTACTCTGGCCGCAAGGAAAGCGAAGCCAACCAGGTGGCGGTACTCGAACTCTTCACCGGTGCTCAGTGCCCCCCTTGCGTTGCCGCTGACGTTGCTTTCGATGCCCTGGAAAAAGCCTATTCCCACAAGGATCTGGTTCTCATCCAGTACCACATGCACATCCCCGGTCCTGATCCTCTCACCAATCGTGATACTGAGGCACGGTTCAAATACTATCAGAAACACTTTGCCGGCGAAATTCGTGGCACCCCCAGCACGCTCTTCAATGGCAAGTCCGCAGCCGGCGGTGGTGGTGGCATGGCTAACTCCGAAGTCAAGTTCAAGGAATACAGCAATCTCATTAACCCGATTCTTGAAAAGACCACTCCTATTAAGGTCAACGGTACCGCCAGCCGCAGCGGCGACAAGATCGATATCAATGTCGATGTCTACGGCGCTGAAGGCAATGATGATCTGAAACTGCGATTGATCGTGGTGGAAGAATCAATCAAGTACGTTGGTGGCAACAAACTTCGTTTCCACCATCAAGTAGTTCGTGCCATGCCGGGCGGAGCAGAAGGTATTGCCATCAAGGATAAGAACTTCAAGCACCACGAAACCGCTGATGTCAGCAAGATTCGTGCAGAACTCACCAAGTATCTGGACGATTATGCTGCCAACCGGCCGTTCCCCAATACCAATCGCCCTCTGGACATGAAGAACCTGAAGGTGATCGCCATCGTACAGAACGATAAGAACGCTGAGATTCTGCAAGCCATCCAGCTTGATGTCGACGGCAAGGTCGCTGCGAAGTAAGCAGTGGTACTACAGTAAACTCAATAAGACACGAGGCCCAGCCTCGTGTCTTTCTTTATGAAGACTGTGCCACATCTCGTCGGTACGCCGACGAGGTGTGGTTGCGAGGGCTAATAACTTATCGCGAGCGGCGACCGTGCCACTGTGTGACAGTACCAGGTATCATAAAACACGTCACAGTATAGTCGTCTCGCTGTCACGCAGTGGAAGACTGCAATCGCCAGCAGCACTGTGCGATGAGTACAACAGAGGCCGTCCGGTAATTCGAAAGACGAGGAACATGATTCCAGGCCTTATTAAGATGGGTAAATCAGAGAGGACAGCAAATGACTTTGTCCCCTCTAACTACACATACAAAATGGCCCTGAAAATAGCCTCTTGAATTACCGGACGGCCTCTACAACACACAGTGGCACGGTTCTTAAATACTAGAGCGATGGCAATCCCTGACACAACTTCAGATGCTGTGCCACCGTCAGTGATTCTCCTCGTGCCGTGGCATCGAACCCGGCGTCGGCGATGCACTTATCCAACCCTGCCTTGTCCATCTGATCTCGGAACAGCGGATAGAGCGCCCCGCGCAGGTTCTTGCGGCGATGTAAATAGAGTCCATGCAGAAACCGATGGAATCGACCAACACTTCCCAATGCCGAAATAATTGCCCCTCGCTTTTCGGGCCTGGGCCGGATACGAATGATGGCCGAGTCCACCTTCGGCGGCGGATAGAAGGCTTTCGGATTGATCTTGCGGATCATCTCAATGTCGCACAGGCTTTGCACAAAGATTGAGCTGGCGTTGTAATCCTTCGTCGAAGGCTTCGCCAAGAGTCGCTGGGCCATCTCCAGTTGCACCATCACCACCATGCGTTCAATCGGAATCTCGTCAAGCAACAACAAATTACTGATGACCGGCGCCGCCACGATGTAAGGCAGGTTAGCCGTCAGCTTGATCCGCTCAATGCCTGGTTTCTTCCGTTGCTCAAGAATGGCTTGAACAAAATCGGGATTGAGTGTGTTCTTGTTCTTGAGGGCGTCGCCATGCATCATGATGACGTTGCCCCACGCCTTAGTGAGGTCGTCAGCCAGGCTGTAGAAACCTTTATCGATTTCGATACCCACCACAGCCCCTGCTGCCTCAGCCAGTTTGAGCGTCAGGCTTCCCGAGCCGCAACCTACTTCCACCGCCAGGTCGTGCTGGTTCAGTTCGGCTGCCTTGATCAGCAGTTCCATCAAGTTGAGATCGATCAGGAAGCACTGCCCCAGCTTGCCCTTGGGCTCCAAGCCTCGGCCATCGAACATCGTCTTGAGATACGACATCGTCTGCCGGGTGCCTGGCTTCTTGTCATCGACGGGAAATTCAGGGGTGGGGATGATGTTCATCTAGTTGTTGTAGGAATTGAGAGTAGCTGCGCACGTGAGGAAAGAGGAAGTTCGACTGAAGTGAGTGTTTCTGCATGTGTTGGTGTTCACGCTTCAGCGTGCTCGATGACAGGCACCAGTAACGACAAAACGAACGATGAGATACTGTAAGGCAGACACGCTAAAGCGTGAACTCCAACTCATGCTAAGGCAAATCAAGTTGATAGATCACGCCATTAGAAGTGCCGGCGTACCCATGCTTGCTGGTGGGAGAAAGGATCAGGTCATTGATCAAGCAACGAAACTTCCAGCTACGCAGTTCCTTCCCCCTGGCATCCCAGAGCACCACTTCACCGGTTTCGAAGCCGGCAACCACGAGTTCGCCCTTAGCGTGAAGTGCCAGGCAACTCAACTTGGCCGGGCGAGTCTTCCAACTGTTGATCTGCTTCTTGTCATCAGTATTCCACAGCTTGAACTCGTTCTCCTGGTTGCTCGTCAGGGCTTGTTTGCCGTCAGCACTTAACGTCAGTTCATGCACAGCTACAGTGTAGGCCCGAAGCTGTTCATCCGAATCCTGCTTGAAGTCGCTCAGCTTCCAGAACTTGACGACGCCATCGGTGCTGCCCAGCGCCGCACGATCCTGTGCGAAGGCGACCGAGTTGCAGTGCCGTTCGTAACCCAGGAAGGTCAGGGCCGGTTCGGTCTTGAGGAACTTCCCCTCAAAGGCCCACAGGCTGATGTTCGACGAACCAGTCGATGCCACGATGCCCCGATCCTTGCCGAGAAAGGCGATGCGATTGATGCTGTCGGAAGCGCTCTTCAGAGACTGAGTCTCTCTGGCTTCGGGTACTTCCCAGAGCTTGATCCACAAATCACGATCCGCTGAGACCAGCTTCTTGCCATCGTTCGAGAAACTCATGGCCTTGATAGCCGACTGATGACTACCGAGAGTAGCCAGATCGTTACCCGTGGCGGTATCCCAAAGGATGATCTTCCCCTCTTCGCTTCCCGAAGCCAGCCGATCACCCTGAGGCGAGATGGCCAGGTAACGTATGGGATGCTCATGACCATAGACGGGCAGTTCGAAGGACTTGGTCTCCGACCAGAGCAGGACGGTGCCATCGACGGAGGAACTGACCAGGGATTCACCATCACCCAGGTAAGCCAGGCTGGTGATCCAGTCGGTATGCCCTTTGAGAGCGCGGGCTTCGCTGCCATTCTGCAGATTCCAGATACGCACCGTTTCATCAGCTCCGGCGGTAGCCAGGTACTTGTGATTGGGGCTGAAGGCGACAGCCATCAGTTGCCCTACATGGCCGGAGAAGGTCCGCAGGGCATCGCTCCGGACGGCGGGGTCCCAGATTCGGGTGACCCCATCGGCCCCGACACTGGCCAGCAGCGTGCCCCCCGGGCTGAAGGCCAAGCCGGTGATCGCTCCAATGTGCCCGACCAGGGATCGGAGTTCACTACCATCGGCAGTCTTCCAGATGCGAATGATGTTGTCCGCCCCGCCACTGGCCAGCAGTGATCCATCCAGGTTGACAGCCAGCGACGTGACTACGCTGCGATGCTGCTCCATCGTATGCAGAGCCTTCTTCTCAGAGATATTCCAGATGCGAACGGTCTTATCAGCGCTGGCTGAATAGAGCTTCTTGCCGTCGGGGCTGTAGGCGAGAGAAGTAATGACACCGGTGTGTCCCGTCAGCGTGGTATTAGTTTTGCCGGTTGCGGGATCCCACAGGCGAATGACCGCATCGCCGCCTCCCGTTGCCACTTCGTTGCCATCGGGCCGAAAGGCTCCTGCGGTCACCGGCGACTTATGTTCAGTAAATCGAACCAGTTCTTTGCCCGACTCCGCATCCCACAGTACCGCCGATTGATCGGCGCTGACAGTAAGAATACGGTTGCCATGCGAGGCGACCGTCCAGATGGAGGCCTTGCCGCTGATGAGTTTACGACTCGGCATCACCTGACTTGTCTGCCACAAGCGGATGCTGCCATCAAGGCTGACCGAGGCGACCTGTTCGCCGGTGTTCGAGAGTGCGACAGCCAGAACATCGCTTGTATGTCCCAGGTATTGTGTAATGGCTGTTTTCTTGCCAAGGTCCCAGACTTTGATCGACGCTTCGGGCTTGGCACTGGCACTGACCAGCAGATTGCCCTTGGGGTGAAACGCCAGGGCCACGACGCTACTCTGGTGACCAGGCAGCGATTGTGACACTTTCCAGTCTTGAGTGTTGTAAAGCTTGATGCAAAGTCCACTGGCATCGTCAGTCGTATCACCTGCGACGGCGAGAATGGATTCATCCGGGCTGAGGGCCATGGCAAAGATCATACCCCGTTCCCGGATCGACTGCATCTGTAGCCCGGATTTGGCATCGAAGACGCCAAAGGTCCGATCCGAGGTCGTGACGTAGAGCTTGGCTGTATCCTTCGACCATGCGATGTTGACGATAGCCTGCAATGGTTTGAACGAACGATCGAGCTTGCCCGTCGTCAGGTTCCAGATGCGAATCGCCTCTGACTTTTCTGCCTGCCCGCCGCTGACGAGTTGCTGGCCGTCAGCGCTGAACGCCAGGCAGTAGATAGGCACCTTGGTACCCTTCAGTTTCCACTTGATACTGCCATTACTCAGATCGATCACATGGATGACATACTCTTCGTGCGGTGGGATGGTGCCAAGATCGAGGTTAGGCGAGGGCCGGTAGCCTTCAGAGACAGCCAGGTATTGCCCATTGTTACTGAGGCAAAGGGTGCTGAGTGGTTGCCCCAATTCCCAACTCTTGATCGTTCGGCCATTCTGCAGGTTCCATTGGCGCACCGTGCCATCCCGGCTGGCGGTGTAGAGTGATTGACCATCCGGTGAGTAGACCAGCGCTGTAGGAAACTGATCGTGTTTGAACTTCAGGCTGCCCATCACTCGGGAGACATGTTCAGGCAAAGCAGTCTTCGTTTCCGGGAGCAGCCAGCGGGCCTGCTGCAACAGCAGTTGAGATCGATCACCTTCTTTGCTTTGTTTAGCCTGGGTCTCCAGGCCGTCGATCTTCTTGAAGACATTGGCAGGAAAGAGTTTGACCGCAGGACTGGCAGTGACTTCGGACTTTTCCTGTTGGATGGATGATGATTGATCCTGGCCGGACAGGGATGTGAGACAGAACATGAACAGGCACATCAAAGACCAGGCACCAAACCGCATGAGGTAACTCCCATAATTCAATCAGAGTATTGTACAGGAGGATAAGGAATGAACTCAGGACTTAGCCCAAAGGGCGAGAGAACAAACCCAAGGGCAATCCCTTGTGATTAAGATGTAAAGAGAGAGAAACTGATGAGAAAAACTAAAAAGGGCATAGTACACCAGTGAAGGGGAGGAGAGTGTTCTTCCTATTCCATGAGAAATACCTGAACAAAGCCAGATTCACTTGTTTTCCAGCGTTGAAA
>DAOMFV010000170.1:0-9263 GCA_035430005.1 Gemmatales bacterium | reverse complement strand
AAACCTAACTGCAGAAACGCAGTTCGCTTTGGCTGCCTAATTAGTGCAGCCCTGAGACTGACTTCTTCGCCTGAAAGAAGTTAGCCCTCAGTCACCAAGTCAGGATCGCGGGAGCCAGAGGTCGCAAGGCCGTGTTGAGGGAGGCTTCCGCTAAACACTACCATCAACTAGGGGAGTAGCGTTCCGCTTATTGGAACACCGCACCCTGAACCACCCGGATGAGGCCCGGGAGACCAGTAAGCTACACACGTAGAGGGCAGGACAGCAGTACCTTGGGACGCGGGTTCGATTCCCGCCGCCTCCATTGGCTCCGCCAATAGAGCAGGAGAGATGAGAGAGTAGACTCAGAAAGTAAATGTGGTCTCCTCACTGCCAAAACGACCTGCCGCAGCGGGGTGCGCGCGCGGGGTGTATAGTAGTGTACATCTGCCAAAATGACCTCCTGCGGTATTGTGCGCGCGCCGGTTGGGGGTGTTTCAACTTCAAGAATTGAAGATGAGGAGATGCGCGGGCTTCGGAGAACTCCTCAACTTGATTTCTGGGTGTAGAAAAGAGAGTTTCATCAACCGAAGCAGTCCGTGCGCGCGGTGATAGGGACTATGAGCGTTCAGTAGTGTACAAGGTTGATATGGTGGCATGTCTGGGTTGCTGGTTGTCAGGGTGTAGTCTCTGTCTACTTTTATTGTACATTAGTATACTAGGCGACAAGTGAACAGAACAACTGGATGAAACTAGGACGCATGCTGATGCTGCAGGGGCATTCGGAGTACCGAATAACCCTGCCACGGCATTTGAGGGTGTGGATTATCCGGGCATTTGGCTGCCCGGCCAGAGTTCTCGAGGTATTTACATAGTTTCTAATAAAGGAGATATCCCATCAGGGAAGATTGGAGTGGTTTCTTCAACGAACCTTAACGGATGTATACTGTCTTGTAAGTAAGCTAGGAGGAATCTTGATGGATGTTTACAAGATAATGACGAACCCTTTCTTGAAAGAGTACGATCTCTTTCATGACAGGGATTGGGCAAAGGCCGTGCAAGGTCCACAAACGAATAAGGAAATCGAAAATGCTCTCTTCGTTCTTAATATCGTTTGGTTCAAGCATTCCAATATGTTCAATCTTCCTGTCAAGTTCATGGAAGCAATGAAGTCTGTGTCTGACGGAATCCTTGATACGAAGACCAGAGGGATGATTCATCTTTTCAGAGTCTTCAAGCAGAAGCTGTCTCAATACGACCTGACCCACACAAAACGAAATGAGATAATTGGTGACTTGAACAAGATCGAAAACGACTTGGAGGAAATTTACAGGGACACTTCGGATTATTTGGATCACGAGAAGTTCTTTTCCTATATGCACCAGTTGGATCAAATGGGATTCGGAAGCGGACTAGCTTCCCTTATCGAACAAACCTTCTGTGGAGTCTACTTCGCCTACGACGATTTTGTGAGACGTTGCTTTTGGGCATTAGGAGTAACTCCAGCTAAGCGAAAGCTCTACACATCAAGCAGAGAGTTTGCAACTACGCTGGAGCAACAGCTTAACGATGCGTCTGTATTCAAAGACTGCTGGACTTGTGATGAAGTAAAACTTGCCAAGGAAGCCCGATCCTTAGTGGCTCATTCGTCAGGCATTTACCACACTGACACATATACCGAGTACGGGGACTACTACGAAATTGACAAGCCGCATAAGCAAATTTTGATTCATGCTGCTGGAGTCAGGAAGCTCTACGGCAATTTAAAGGTTCGTGCTGAGAAACTCTATAAGCACGTTCTCAAACTCAAACCGACGATTTAGTGTAAAGGAGAGACTGATGACTCGTGAGTATGATGCGGTTGCGAATTGGGATAAAGCAACTCTTGATGTCTATCTTGGTACCAGACTCACTAAGGCTCTATTCCGTGATGACGAGATATCACTTGTATGGCCGGTATGGGAAGGGCACATCACGCAAGTAAATCTCAAGAAGTTCCCAAACTCCAAAGTATGGAAGGGTACAACAGTGTGGGGACCTTGAACTACTTCTGAGGTTAGAGGAACTGTTGAGGCTGCTCTCTACTCTGGCGAGAATGGCCATGTTCTAATTGGCGAAGAAAAGTTTAGCAATGGAAATGCTGACTCATTTGTGATTCGTTTTTCAAATGAGCGGACAATTCCAGAAGAATGACTAAACGGCACTAGAACGAAGAAAGTTAGTACCGTAGCGTTGGTCAAGCGCCTCTCCGCGCTGCCCCCAATGAACCATGCCAGGAAGATGGTAAGTGCCGGTGGGGCGAGCTTAATTTCGCAAGACGACAGGTAACAAGAGACTTTAACGTTCGACCCAGCCTGCTTGACTACCTCAGTAACTTCTCTGCCGTCCCCTGTTCAATTCAATAGGGTAACTTCAGGCGATTATCCATTCATCGCTTCGCTCGGGCGGGGACGAGTTCGCTCGGAACTCGCATCGGGAAATCAGCATTTACAAAACGGCAACTCTGCCTATAGTACGTGCTCCTCTTGAATGAAGGAAGGGCAGGATAACGATGAACGAACAAGTTGATTCGCTATACATCGGTGACACGCATGACGGGAAAGTGTTTGTCTCGCGCTCACCGGCGACGGATCTGGTCGATGGGCCGCTGCAGCTTCTGCACATTACCGGGAAGGATAATATCACCCCGCCCAACATGCTGATGACGCGCGCTGAGTTCAGAGTGTGGCGAGAGGAACTGGAAGACGAAGGTTGCACGGTTGAACTTCGCTTTGCTTCCTAGTGTCAGATAGAAATCGCTCAAGAATCAATCACAACAACGGCCTCTCCAGGGCCGTTGTTGTTTTACTTTCCGGTTGCGGAGGCATAATTGTCTGGTATTATGTAGCAACTCCTGCCTTGCTCTCCCGCCTTCGATTCGCTGTAGGTCCATATGCAGCATCAACTCCACACTCCGCTGATCTCTCGACGCACCTTTCTTGCCGCAGGCACGATGGCGCTGGCCGGTCTCGGCACGGTTCAGGCATCATCGAGAAAGTCGGCTGCGAAATCGACCATTTTGATCTGGCTGAGTGGGGGCGCTTCGCACATTGATATGTGGGACATGAAACCTCATGCTCCTTCCGAGTATCGAGGTGAGTTCAATCCGATCCGAACCACTGCCCCTGATATTCAATTGTGCGAGCATTTGCCGCTGCTGGCGAAGCAGGCTCATCACCTGGCCATTGTCAGGTCATTAGGCCATGACGGGAAGGGCACCGGCGACCATCATGCGGGGTATTACTACAACCTGACCGGGCATGAACCTGATCCGACATTCAGGCAGTTAGCGAATAATCGCAAGCCGATGTTGACCGACTGGCCGTTTGTCGGTTCGGTTGTCGCCGCCAAGCGGCCGGCGCATCCTGAACTGCCTTCGCTGATCGCGCTGCCACAGAAGCCTGGCTTCCCCGAATACACCCGACCTGGGCAGTTCGCCGCCAAGCTTGGGTATGAATACGATCCCTTCTATCTGTATGGCAAGCGTGAGAAGCCGATGGAGTTCACCGCTCCCACATTATCACTGGGCGGCGATGTGAACGCTGAGCGGTTGACAGATCGGAAAGTGCTTCTCGGTGCCTTGGATCGCCAGGCCCGGAGTTATGAGTCAGCCAGCAGTTATAGTCAGATGCAGAACAAGGCTTTTGATCTATTGACTGCTTCTCGATCCAAGCAGGCTTTTGACTTAAGTTCTGAATCAAAAGCTACCATGGAACGATATGGCAAGTCCATCAATGGCACGAGCATGTTGATGGCCCGGCGGCTTGTGGAAGCGGGCGTTCCATTCATTTCGGTCTACTGGATGGAAGACCCCAAGCAGAACGAGCGCTGTCTGAGCGCCGGTGGCTGGGATACTCACGGGAATAACTTCGTCTGTTTGAAGGATAACCTGCTGCCCGAGTTTGATCAGTGCTTCAGTGCCTTGCTGGCTGATTTGCATGAACGAGGGCTTCTACAAAATACGCTGGTGCAGGTGAACAGTGAAATGGGAAGGCAGCCGAAAATCGGCGATCCTCGCGCCAAGGGCAAGATTGGGCCGGGAAGAGACCATTGGACTGCCTGCATGAGTGTACTGCTGGCCGGCGGTGGTGTGCGGGGCGGCCAAGTCTATGGGACTACTGATAAATACGCAGCCTACCCGGAGACGGATAAGGTGACGCCGGGCGACATTGCCAAAACGGTCTATTATGCCATGGGTATCAACAATCTGGACTGGACCGATCGTGAAGGCAGGCCGATCAATCTGCTTCCCGACGGCAAGGCTTTGGAGTCGTTGTTTTAATTGATCTCACACGAAGGGCTTCGCCATCATAGAATTCCCCTCACCCCAGCCCCTCTCACCGGGAGGGAGAGGGGAGTAAGACATAATCTTGTTCTGAATAAGTACGAATCGCAATGAAGCTCAAATCACGGCCGGATGATTTCCAAGTCGAAGAAGTGACTTCAGTCGTAGCCGGCACCACCGGACCGTACGCTTTCTATCGGCTGTCCAAGAAGAGCGTGGGGACGCCGGAGGCGATTCAGCGTGTCTGCAGAGAGTTAGATGTCGACCCGCGCCGTGTTCGTTATGGCGGCCTCAAGGATCGTCATGCGGAGACGATACAGTATCTGACCATTGATGAAGGGCCCGAGAGGCACATTAAGGATCCACTGATACAGATGAAATATCTGGGTCGAGTGGAAGAGCCGTATGGCCCGCAGTCGTTTTCCGGTAATCGTTTCGGCATTACCATGCGAGACATCGAGCCTGCTGCTTTAGAACGGACGATGCAGGCTCTTGAGGAAGTCCGCCACGGCGTCATTGGAAACTACTTCGACGATCAACGCTTTGGCTCCGTCGGTGACGATCAGCAGTTTGTCGCCAGGGCTTTGATTGATGGCGATGACGAAAAGGCTTTGAAACTGGCCATCTCCACCTGGTATGAACAAGATCGTTCACAGGAAAAAAAGGCCAAAGCCCTGCTGCGAAAACACTGGGGCCATTGGCAAAAAGTAAGAGACAAAATGCCTAAAGGGTTCATGAGTCATATCGTTTCACATTTGGCAAATCAATCCGATGATTTTCGGGGCGCCTTCGTGCTTATCCCTTTCTTTCAAAGGAACATGTACCTCTCAGCGTATCAAAGTTCGTTATGGAACCGTATTCTTTCCGACTGGATGATGACAACGCTGCCGCCGGTGAGCCTCGTGGTGGTGAAGCAACAGCGGCACTCGATTCCCATGCCGGGGCCACTGACGAAAGAACGTATTGCCGAGTTGATCAAGATGACGATTCCACTGCCTTCTTCACGAGCGGAAGTACCTACGGGTCATCCCATCAAGTCAAGCCTGGATAAAGTTCTGACGGAGGAGGGGCTTCACTTGAGTCAGATCAAACTCAAGCACTACCGGGAACCCTTCTTTTCCAAAGGCGACAGGCCGGCTTTTTATGCTCCGGAAGGACTGCAGCACGAGCTTGGCTGGGACAAGCTCAACAAGGGCCATCGCAAATTAAGACTAACGTTCACGCTGCCGCGAGGCTCCTATGCTACGCTGTTGATCAAGCGTATCTCTACAGCAAGCCCTTTGAATGAAAACACATCACTTGGTCTTTCGGTCTAAGATCTGTTTCATCGCCTCTTTGGCGGCATTGATCAAAGCCGGGGATTGATCTTTCATATTCATCAAATCCAGGAGCGGCTTGAGCGATTCAGCGGTGCCTATGTGTTGCAGAACCCGGCATGCTTCAACACGGACGTTTAAGTTGGTCGTATTGTTCAAGTAGGGCAAAACTACCGGTTCGACATCGGAACCGAGCGCAATCAATCCATCACTGATTCGGCTGGATTCGGCTTTTTCCCATTTCTTGACCAGGGCCGCAGCAGCCAGCGGCGATCGGGTTTCCACCAGGGCATCGATGGCGGTGAGCCGCACACTGCCGGCTTTATCGTCCATCAGTCTGATCAGGAGGTTGGCGGATTCCTTGCCGGACCAGGCGGGTATGAGTTTGATGGCCATGTCACGCATGGTTGGATCGAGTTTGGTATCAGTAGCGACCGTTTCCAGAACGGTGGCTACTTCAGCTTGGCGCGCCGGATCCACCTTGAGATTAGTTAGATTGGTAAGCGCTGTGTGCAGTTTGGGTATCTTGTCCCGTTGTTTGAGATCAAGGAGTATCGGGGTGATCAAATCGCCCTGGGCGGCGTAGTTATTAACTCGCTCAGGATTGAATTCAATGGTGAGGTTGCGGTCGTTTCGAGAGTAATAGAGCAGTCTACCGAAATTGATTTTGGTGGCATAGCGTGCTGGATCGAGGACTGGACGTACTTCCAGCGTCAGCAGATCTCCGGACCATTTCACGGTGACCTGCCCCTGGCCACCATCTGCCAGCATGGCGAATCGTTTGGAAAATTCGTCGTTCCATTGCTCTCTGGAAAAGCCTGGAATACTGATGATAACCGAGTTTTCGTCTGTGGACTTCCGAGGTTGAGCGGCCGTTTTTGGAGTTGTGGCCGGCGGACCCGAGGTAATACTACTGCTGAAATTGGGTATTGGCCTATCGGGTTGATCAGCCTGCGGCTTCACTAGTTGCGTGGATAACTTCTTGATATCCTCTTGCGTCTGAGCCAGTTCTTTTTCAGCTTTGTCCAAGTCGTTCAACAGTGTCCTTAAGCTCTCATCGTTTTCAACTGGTACCGGCAGACGTTTTCGCTGGACAGCAAGAAAATCAATTTTGCCTTTTGATTCTCTGAAGGTCTTTTGAGCTTCAATACCTTCCAGTGGATCAAGGGCTTTCTTAACATGCGTTATTGCTGTTTGATGCAGATCGATACTTTCCTTAACGTTATTCACGTAGGCCTGATACTTGTTGTGAACGGAGTCTTTCCAGATGAGATAGCCAACACCGAGGATGGCCATCACAATGATGGCGCCAGTTGCTATTAGCGAATAGCGAACAAAGCTACGTGAATGGTCAGGGTAGATAGCTTGATTCATGTTGCCGGAAGCATATCGTTGCTTACTTTTGTTATTTCTTGGTTTTGAATCTCTGTCAGAAGCAGAAACAGCTAATTCGGAACCATAGTCGAACAGGGTTACTTCCTGAGGAGACTTTTGCTTTTCAAGCTCAGGTTCCGTTTTGCCCGGAATGTACTTGCGTGCAAACGTAAGAGGTACAATGGCTTTGCATCTAGGGCACCGTATCGACGGCTTATCCGGATGAGCATTGACTTTCGTCGTTGCCTGACAGGCTGGACATTTCGCCAGCACTGTTTGTTTCCCGAGTAATCCCATTATTTCTCCTCACTTGCAACCCATTATTCAGAGATGGTTTGAGATCACCAGTTTGGCTTAAATTGTTCATCTTTGGTACGATGTTGCCTCAGCTTCGTGGTGAGTATCGACAATCCCCTGCATTGTGCATGAAAGGCTGATGTCAGGTCGTTCTTCTTAATGTGATCTGCCACCTTTTTTTGGTGAATACTCAGTTGTGCCTGGTCGAAGGTCCACCCTTTCTCTTTTATTAATTCTAGCAGATTAGCTTCGGTTTGCATCATTTTATTGATAAGAGCAACATCTACTGGAGATGGCGAGCGGCGGTAGATTTGTAGGGAGTCGTTTACAATCGCCTGTGCTTCTTCTTGCATATCAGTGCGACGTTGCATAATGACTCCAACGAGTCCAGCCAGGACCAGCAGCACACTGAGTCCGAAAAGAATGATGCCTCCCATTTTCAAGGATGACAATCGATCAGTCAGCATGACGAGCGAAAAAATGGCCAAGCTGGCTCCGAGCGTAATTAACAGGGCTGGCCAGGGGATAATCTGATACCATTTTCTAGTCGCTGTTGACTTGCTCCCTTCCTCTAAATCTGCGGGTTCCGGCTTTCCTGGTATTCGTACCATGATGACGGTAATGTTGTCGGGCCCGCCACGCAGATTGGCGAGATCGATCATGAACTGAGAGGCTTCCTGCAAAGGAAGGTTCTGGGCAATAGCTCCCATTTCCTGATCTGTCAATTGATTCGACAAACCATCACTGCAAAGCAGGTAAATATCCCCTGGCTCAACTTGATGAGGCCCTTCAATATCGACCTGCACCGTTCCTTCGGGGCCAAGGGAACGGACAATAACATTTGAGGGGATGCCGGCAATCGATTCAGGCGTCACCTGTTGCCGACGGGCCAGTTCCCATTGCAGACTGTGATCAAAACTCAACTGTTCAATTTGATTTCGGCGAATACGGTAGGCTCGGCTATCACCAACATGGGCAATCCAAGCGCCTTCATTGTTTAATAAGAGCGAAGTGGCAGTTGTTCCCATTCCCTGGAACTCACGATTTTGTTGACCACGCTGATGAATATTGGCATTGGCTTCGTCAAATGCCTTGCGAAGTGCCTCGTTGGGCCCCTGGTTTGCATGTTTCTGGTAGGTATGGGGAATTTGGTCTGCTGCCAGGGCACTGGCAAGTTCTCCAACGGCATGAGCCCCCATGCCGTCGGCTACAATAAGAATGTGTCCCCGTTCTTTCCAGGCGTCCAAAGAAGGAGCTAACACCACCCCAAACGCATCTTGATTGTGGCTGCGACGCACTCCCACGTCAGTCATGCTGGCTATTTCGATTTGCTCGAATCCAAGATTTCCTGAAGGTGGGCGCATTATTCTTCCAGGGCGGACAAGTCATCAATTCTATCTTAACATGTAAAGACGGGTTAGAAAGGGGAACTCAGAATTGCTGATCTTGTATTTTTTGCATGAACCATTAGGATAGTGGACTGTCTGAGTATTGAGACTATTCCCTGGTAGCTCAGCGGTAGAGCAGCCGGCTGTTAACCGGCTTGTCGTAGGTTCGAATCCTACCCGGGGAGCTTGCAACCAAGTATCGAGGCCGATTTTACAGAGTGGTTTACAGCGAACGCCAGGCAGAGAGTCTGGCGTTTCTTCGTTGGGTTTTGAGTGTTGTTAGGATTGTGACATTATGCTGTCATGTTGTGGAGAGAGCAGGGTTTCGTGATGGATTTGGGCGT
Source organism: Gemmatales bacterium (assembly GCA_035430005.1). GTDB lineage: Bacteria > Planctomycetota > Planctomycetia > Gemmatales > HRBIN36 > JAEUIE01. The sequence continues at coordinate 241 of DAOMFV010000170.1, read as the reverse complement.
GATGGGCCAAAGCTGATCGGAAAGCTCTCTGGGGTGGGGGAGAGAGGTTCCAGAGGGGTTAACACCGGTTTGACCGAACCAGATGTTCGTTATTGGCATCTATCACAGTGGAGGTTATGCCATGAATCGGAAAGAACTATTACGTGAATACAAAGAGACCAAACAGCCCATGGGCTTGTTTCAGGTAAAGAACTTGAACAACGGCAAAGTCATTGAAGATCGCGTGCGCGCCGGCGACCCA
>DAOMFV010000169.1:0-9497 GCA_035430005.1 Gemmatales bacterium | reverse complement strand
GGCGTGGCGGAGATGAAGGGCAACCAGGTGATCGGCATCGAAGAGAAGCCGAAGAAACCCAAGAGTGACTTTGCTGTGGCGGGCATTTATATCTATCCCGCCGACGTGTTCAATGTCATCAAGACACTGAAGCCCAGCGCCCGGGGCGAGCTCGAAATCACCGATGTCAATCGCTACTACCTCGAAGCAGGCCGCATGGGTGCCAGCTTCCTCGACGATTACTGGACCGATGCAGGCACCCCCGAATCGCTGTTGCACGCCAATCAGTTGGTGAACGAGAAGATGCCGAAGTTCTAATTCGGGAGGGCGAGGCTCCTGCCGAGCTGTTGTTGCAATCGCTTGCAGCTCGGCAGGAACCTCGCCCTCCCAGGTTCACTCATCCTTCGATTAAACGGATTATTATCTCACGCGCCATTCGTAGCGCACCCGGCCCTGATTATCGACAGCGATCAAATTGCGGTCGCTCAGGTTCGTCACTCGCCACGAGAAGACCTGGTTCATCAACTGCGAATCGGTCGAGGCGGTAATAGTTACGACGATCACTCCATTGTTGAGCGACCAAACCCCACTGGCCCGTTGGTCGCTCTTGAACGTGTTCTTGATCCCGCTCTTCCAGTCCACCGAGGAACTGAACGTGCCATTGGCATTGAGAGTGTAGTAGGTGATCGCCTCATCGGTCTGATGACCCCAGGTGCCGACCAGCTTGGCTTTCATGTCTTGAGTCATGTTAGGCACGGCGGGCAACTGAGTAACGATGACAGTCGAGGGGCTGGTGTTTGTTGTCTGCGTGGCAGCGACGGGCGGCGTCACGGGCGCTTTGTTGCTCGTCGCGGTTACTCGTTGCAGCACAACCAGCACCCGGTGCGACCCGACATTATTCGAGAAATCAGCTGGGCGAGTTTTCTCGTTAACGCCGGGGAAGAGCAGCATCAGGCTGTCGCCCGAAAGCAGATAAATGCCGGTCGGCCCGATTTTCGACGTGCCCATCAGATCAATCGTCTTGGGATCCACCTTGCTGTCGATGACGAAGGGAATCTTCTTCGGTTCAAACTGTCCCGGCGGCAGGAAACTGATCACCAGCCCGTCGACGTTAAAGTGGCCGTCAGCGACGAGTTGCGTAGCAATTTCCTGCTCATTGAGCGACTTGCCGTTCTCAAGAACGGTAATCACCTTCCACTTGCCCTGTAGCAGCTTGTTGTCATCTGCCTGCGTCTGGGGCAACATCATGCCCACGGCCACCGCCAAAAAGTAAAGCATACCAGCCTCCATGCGTAGTAGTGTGCACACAGACTAATGAGTTTGGGGAAGTTCATCTAGATCAGTTTTTTGGCAAGAGAGCTGAAGCCGTGAGACTTCGGCCTTAAAGTTTCTTGAACATTTCTTGTCACAGCCTTTCATGGAAATAATCTGAGAATCATTTGCATCCTCAGTTGAGTGATCTATATTCAGGGCACGATTGGGTCATACTCGTAACGCTCAATCACTGTAGTAGCTATGCCGTCTCCGCTGACTTTCCTCATTAGGGGAACAAATTCTGGCGCCTTAACTCGCATCAACGGAACCTCGTTTCGTTGAAAACTGAGCTTTCGAGCTTAGCAATGGCGCCGGGCTTTGCATTATTAGGGGAGGCACACATGTTTGTTCTGCTCGATTTGGTACGTCCCGTTGGCTCCGCGCTGCGGCAACTGGCTCGACAACGCAAACCCCTGCTCAGGGCAACAGCACTACGACCAAACAAGTCGCGACTGCTGCTCGAGCCGCTGGAAGACCGCACCGTCATGCATGCCAACCCGGTGATGGACGCTGAGCACGCTGCGGTCATGGCTTTGGTGCCCCTCACTTCTGTTACCGACACTGCCATCAACAGTGGCGACTGGGATGATCCCAATACCTGGGATCAACATCGCTTGCCCCGAACTGGCGATAACGTGCTGATCGCCACAGGAGTTACCGTCCGACTCGATACCATCGAACGCAACGCGACCCTGCACACCCTCCGGATCGACGGCACACTGACCTTCGCCACCAACGTCAACACCGGCCTTCTGGTTGATACCATCGTTGAAACGCCGACCGGCAGCCTGATCATGGGTACCGCGGCCAAACCTATCCAGCATGGCGTGATGGCCAAGATCATCATTGCCGATACCGGGGCGATCGATACTACCTGGGATCCCAAACAGTTCAGCCGGGGGCTGATCACTCATGGCCACGTGAGCATCTTTGGCGATGCCACCACTTCCTTTGTTTCTGTCGCTCAGACGCCCACCAAAGGTTCGACCCAGATAACACTTTCGCAAATTCCGGTTGGCTGGGATGCAGGCGAACGCATCATCGTGACGGGCACCAATCCCAACGGAAGCGAAGATGAAGAACTGGCGATCGCTTCCATTTCGGGTAATACCCTCACGCTCAGCGCGCCCTTGAAATACAACCATGCTACTCCTCTGGCCGGCACCTCGGCATACGTCTCGAACATGTCTCGCAATGCCGTCATCGAATCGCAGAATCCCGCCATGGGCCAGCGTCGTGGCCACGTCATGTTTATGCATAATCCCGATGTGGATGTCGAATACGCCGGCTTCTATGGGCTGGGCCGTACCGACAAGCGCAACCCGCTTGCCAGTCCTCTCTTCGATGCCAACGGCGTGTTGATGCCCGACAGCGGAAAGAATACCGCCGGACGCTATGCGGTGCATTTCCATCGCACGGGCACCGATGAAGTAGCAGGGCAAGGCATCATCAAAGGCAGTGCCGTCGTTGATAGCCCCGGCTGGGGATTCGTCAACCACAGCAGCAATGTCGATATGGAAGATAACGTCGCCTTTAACGTGACCGGTGCAGCGTTCGTCACTGAAACAGGCGAAGAAATCGGCATCATGAACCATAACCTGGCGATCAAATCGACTGGCTCCGGCAGGGGCATCGAAGAGTTCCAGAATAATGTCGAACAAAGTTTCGGACATCAGGGCGATGGTTTCTGGTTCCAGGGCGGCGGGGTGGTAGCCACCAATAATATCGCCGTCGGCCAGAAGCACTCCGGCTTCGTCTTCTTCACCCGTGGCCTGAATCAAAAGGGCCTGGGTGTTACCGAGTTCCATGCCGAGAATCTGACTGATCCCTCGATCGCCAACGGCGCAGAACACGTTGCCGTGGGAGACGTGCCCTTTGTCTTCAAGAACAACACCTCCTTCGCCAATGGCGATGGTATGGAAACCTGGTTCCATCTGCTTGGTGCCAAGCACTCTGTCCGCAGCCTGGTTGAGAACTTCACGGCCTTCAACAATCGCGGCATGGGTATGTTCGATCCTTATACCAATCAGATGACCATCAGGAACGTCACGCTGCTCAATAACGAGAACAACCCGAATGGTACCGGCATGGGCCGCAACGATGTTACCCGCAACCTCCTTTACGATAACGTGACCATCAAGGGATTTGGCGATGGCATTCAGGTGCCGGTCAATGGCACCAACACCATCCAGGGCGGCCATTTCAACAATGTCCGCGATATCAATATCTCCACCGCTAATAGTCGCGACCGTGTGGTTAACATCAATGGTGACATCGACTTTGGCCAGTTGAACGCCCAGGCGGCCAAAGGCAAGACGCCGTTCGACATCTATCTCAAAGCCAACTTCGATCCGATGGAACGGGACGTGACCCGCTTGTTCAACCCCGATGTGATCAAGCTTGGCACCGTGAAGTACAACGGCAAGCAGGTTTATTATAACGAGCAGGCCGCCGGGTATGTTCCCTTCCCCAAGGCCTCGGCGGCGGCTTACATCCCACCCGAGTTCATTGATAAGACCAACCAGCAGCTCTGGGATCAGTATGGGCTGGCTCCCGGTGGCATCGTCGCGCCTGCCAATGCCATCACTGATAAGAATGTCAGTGGCCTCATCGGCGATCCTGCCACCTACCTGCCCGATCTGTATATGACCAGCAGGAAGTATACCAATCAATTGGCCGGGTATGTAGTCAGCTTCAAGGATGCAGTCGGCGCCAAGTTCACGGATGCCACGCCGGTTACGCTGCGGGAGGGCTGGAACGTCATCACCCGCACCATCAACGGGCAAACGCGCTCGTTCCTGGTCTACGGCGACATCACCGCTCCGACCTTCACCCTCGATCCCAAGCAATCGCTGCGCATCAACCCGGTCGATCTGAAGGACGGCTTGGTAATCAAGGGCACCATCTTCGATGACAGCTTCGGTACGAAGAACTTTGCCATGAGATTCTCCGACCTGGATAAATTACCGACGCAGGTTGGCGCTGATGGCCTGAACTTCGTGACCATCACGTTTACCGTGAAAGATCAGGCCGGCAATGCAACCACGGTCTCGCTCAATATCACCATTGATCCCAAGGCTGCATTGCAGCAGAACAATGGCTTTGTCACTCTGCCGGAGCAGCCTGTCTCCGTCACGCTGGCTGCGCTGCTGGGCTTCCCCCCTGATCCCGTGTCCACAGACTTGCTGTTTTCTCGGAGCTAAGTAGCACCACGGAAGCAATTAGGTGGCACTGACATTCCTGTCTGTGCCACCTGACTACTGAGTGTTTCCGGGAAGTCTGTAAAACAACCTTGTCAGGGTCATTCGGTATACCGAATGACTCTGCTTACTTGGTCGTTCTCGAGATCTGTTTCCCTGTGGCCAGGTCAAGCCTTTCCTCAAACGTTCCCCCATGACCGTTGTTGGCGATGCTGCTCACGATGGCTTCGTTATTCTTGATCTCCACGTCGGCTCGGTGATAGTACTTGGAATGGGAAACTCCAAGTGGCTGGCACTCGGCCTGCCAGCGGACCTTGGTCATGACTGCGTCAGCACGGATGACCTGCACCCCGCTGTCAGAGTTGGTGCTGTAGCGGTAGACCAGCCAATCGCTATCAGGCAGTCGCACTGCACGCTCGGCGTTCAGCCAATGAGGCCGGGCGGGCAGGCCGTCTTTGGGCTGATCGTCTGTATGGGTGTTGACAACAGGCAGAGCCAGAAGGCAGGAGAGTAGGATACTGTTCATGGGTTACTCGTTTGCAGAATAGAGAATGGGGCTGCTATTAAGACGATTGAGCAACAATCCAGTTTTCTCAGGGTGCTACGGTTTTGGTACTCCGTAACCGTGTTGGCTGCTTGTTCATTGCAGCACCGTTACGGAGTACCGAAACGGTGGCACCCAGGTTCACCCATCCTCCAGCAGCTTCAGCATCCGCTGATTCGCCACCTGTCGATGGGCAGCCTCTATCAGTTGCTCCACTTCCTTCCAGTTCACTTTGGTGTTCATCTTCAGAGAGACCCATCCCTGGTGGGCAGCGTAGGGCGTGGGGAAGAATCGAGAGTCTTGGAGCAACTTCTCCTGATGATCAAACCCTACCTTCAAACCCAGTGTCGGCCCTTCCTCTTCCGAAGAACCGAAAGCGGCGAACATTTTCTTGGGGGCCCGAAAGGTGGGATGCCCCCATGCTTCCACTTCGTTGACTTCAGGCAACGCCAGGCAGAGGGCACGGACTTTGACAAGTATCTTTTTGATCTCTGTAGCCTTCATGGAGTTTCTCCTCAATTACTGTCGTTGCCGTCACATCGTCTATCTTCGCAAGTTTATCCTGAACCCCTAAGCCCGTCAGCTTCCTCTTGCCCGCCTGCGCCGCTTCGGGTATCGTCCCCAGCCATGCGTTGGTGGAGGTTAGTCCATGAGCTTCATGAAATACTTTTTGCCTGCAATGCTGGCGTGGTGCTGCGCTTCCTCATTGCACGCTCAATACAAGAGCGAGTACCGGGTGTTCAACATCCTTGTCGAAGACAAGCTCTCAGGCACCTATACGCAAACCATCACCACCTATGGCGAAGGCACCACCGATTTCGTCGGCAAGAGCGACACCAAAGTGAAAGTGCTCGGCATCACCTTTCAGCACGCCTTTCGAGGCAACGAACGCTGGAAGGAAGGCAAAATCCTCCACATGGCTTCCGCCGTCAATGACAATGGCGACTCCCATACCCTGCAAGCAAATATCGACAAGGGAAAACTCATCGTCAAAGCCAAGGGCACCGAACGGGAAGCCCATCGAGACGCCTGGTCCTCCAGTTATTGGACTTTACCCGCGGCAGAGGTCCGAAACAAACCGTCCTACCTGATCGATGCCGACACCGGCATCGAATATCAGGTGGCCTGGCAGAACCTGGGGAAGGACTCCTTCGTGATCGGCGGCCAGCGTGTCATCGCCACCCATTACAAAATCGTCGGCAACGGGTTGCCTCCCACCGATGTCTGGTTCGATGACAACGACCGCCTCGTCCGCCGTGATGGCATACGCAAAGGCAAGAAGGTGGTAATCATGCTGGCTTCGTCAGAGATACGGTAGCCATAGTTGCCATCACGCTCCGTATGATGGTAGACATCACGCTCCGGGTGATGCAGCGGAGACAGGCACACTTCACGATTGTTATCATTGCAAGACGATTGCCGGGCAGACCATCACGCGGAGCGTGATGACTACCATCAATCCTTGAGTCCATCGAACAGCGCTGTCGACAGATACCGTTCCCCCAAACTCGGCAGAATGGTAACGATCCGCTTGCCCGCATATTCAGGCCTCGCCGCCACCTGGGCCGCTCCCCACACATTCGCCCCGCTGCTGATCCCCGCCATGATGCCTTCATCCTTCATCAACCGGCGTGACCATTCGAATGCCTGTTCGTTTGTGACCTGGAGTGTCTCATCGACCAGACTAAGGTCCAGATTCTTCGGCACGAAGTTGGCTCCGATACCCTGAATCTTGTGCGAGCCAGGCTTGAGCGGTTCGCCGTTGCGAGTCTGGGTGATGACCGGCGACAGAACAGGTTCCACGACAATGATCTTGAAGTTCGGATTGAACCGACGAATATAGCGGCCGATACCGGTGACCGAACCGCCAGTGCCGACGCCACAGACGAGGGCATCGATGTTCTTGCCGCTGTCTTCCCAGATTTCGGGGCCGGTCGTCTGTTCATGAATTGCGGGGTTGGCCGGGTTGTTGAACTGCTGGGGCATCCAGGCATTCTTGCCGCCGTTAGCTACGAGTTCTTCCGCCTTGTTGACTGCCCCACGCATGCCTTCTGCTGCTGGCGTCAGCACCAGGTTGGCGCCCATCGCCCGCAGCAAGGCCCGCCGTTCCAGCGACATCGATTCAGGCATGGTCAGTGTGAGCTTGTATCCCTTGGCGGCACAGACGAATGCCAGGGCAATGCCGGTGTTGCCGCTGGTAGGTTCGATGATGTGCGTTTCGTTGCTGAGGATGCCCCGCCGTTCAGCGTCTTCAATCATCGCCAGGCCGATACGGTCCTTCACGCTCTTGAGCGGATTGAAGAACTCGCACTTGGCGAAGACGGTGGCGTGCGAAGCTGGCACCACTCGCCGCAGCCGAACCATGGGGGTGTTGCAAATGGTGTGGGTGATGCTGTCAAAAGTTTTGCCCAGAGGCATAGTCAGGGTCCCTTCGTATTGGATCGAGAGGCACCGAACATTTTACAGAACCGAATCGTTCGGCGATACGGCTAAATCGATAATCGAAGATGGCGTTCAAATCACGCTTGACCACAAGCCGGCGAGCGAGAGTCCCCAGCGGGCCATAGGGCAGGGCGTAGCGAACCAGATCAGTCATCAGCGTCCCTCCGGCATTGATCTCAAACGTATGAGTGTGGTGCCACAGACGATAGGGCCCCTTGATCTGCTGATCGACAAACCGATAGGGTGGCGACCAGTCCAGAATCTCCGTCCGCCAGGTGACAGGTAGTAGTCTCCATCGAATGGTGTAATCAATCAGCGCCCCGGTCTGCATGGTGATAGGAAGCGGCGAGCGTATCTTGAAATGCAACCAGGGTGGAGTCAGGTACTCCAGGTTCGCCGCATCAGCGAAGAACGCAAAGACCGTCTCGAGGTTTTTGGGAAGGAACTGCTGACGACGTAGCTGATATTCGGGCATGGAGTGTTGCCATCATGCTCCGCATGATGGAGCGGAGGGAAGAAAGTGTACCAACGAATGTGTTTGCTTCATGGTAGCAGTTGGATTCAGGAAGGGCAGGGCTAGAACCCCGCAACTCCTCTGGAAAAGTCTCTGTCTGCAAGTTATGATCGAAACATCTCCAAGGAAGGTGAACCATGTCGATCTCATCGAAGGCGCGTGCCGAACGTCAGGCGAAAGAACGGAAACGCTGGAAGAAGCGGCAGGAGGCAAGGTACTCTCATTTCCCTGTCTCACGACTAGACGATTTCGATGACATAGAGGATGAGATCGTCCTCTTAGGTGCATTGCCAGGCGGTGTGCCAGGAGAGGAGATTGAAATCAACCATGGCCCCATGCCTGATCCCACTTTTGAAACACTGTCTAAACATTGGCGCAAACGGCTGGCATTCGTGAAGACGACTAAGCCCGAAGGGATGGTGCCCTACCTTGATGTTCTCGCCGAGGCTGTTGAAGCGGACCTGCCTTTGCCGTTGCTCTGGAACCATTTGGGGAATGCCTATCTCTTGTCGGGCAGAATCGACAAAGCGGGCATGATCTTCGAGGAAACGATACGACGATTCCCCGAGTATTTCTACGGTCGTCCAACCTATGCCCATTGGCTATTAAGACACGGGCGTGCTGCTGACGCACTGGAGGTCATGGGCGGTGACTTCAACTTGCCACGCCTGCTCCATGGCAGAAAGGTCATTCACTTCCAGGAAGCATGTGGCTTCCATCTGTTGCGTGCAGAATACTATTTGACCGTCAATGACCTGACTGCTGCCGCCGAATCGATGGATATCATGGAACTGATCAGTCCCCTCCACCCAGCCATCAATGACCTTCGTGATCAAATGCAGGCGGCCTTAACGAAAAAGATGGGTTGGTTCGGAAGGTGGTAATAGGGCTCGTGGCACTGAACGGTGGTACTCCACCGATCAGTGCTGCGACAACTTGACGCTGATAAACGTGAATAGGTTCAGCTTCGGAGGGCACAAGATGAACATCGACACCGACAAAATCGATGATGCCGTGCTCGCGCTGCTTCACCTGCCCAGTTTTGGCGATAAGTATGGAGCCGCCGCCTGGAAAGGCCACGATTGGGACGTCCTCAACCGCCTGCACGAAAAGGGCTACATCGGCAATCCCCGGAACAAGAACAAGTCGGTCGTCTTTTCAGAACAGGGTAGAGCCAAATCAAAAGCGTTGTTCCGGGAGATGTTTGAAAAGAAGGAATGAGGCAGGCTGGTGGATTAACTGTAAAACTGTGCCACACTCCGGCGTGTACTCACGTCGGGGTGTGGTTGCGAAGCACTTGACGTCAATCACGAAACTGTGCCCGATAGGTTCGTCGATAAATCCATCCGAACAAAATCAAGGAAACAAAGGATACTGGGAGCATCCATTGAAGCACTGTCAACAGTAGTGGTGACTCTCTATTCTCAAGGAAGGGGTGTAATCTTTTATCAAGTTTGAGCTGACTTTCAATTTCCTTCATATTCATTGGTGGGCTTGTTGCGAC
>DAOMFV010000168.1:0-9611 GCA_035430005.1 Gemmatales bacterium | reverse complement strand
TGGCTAATATCGGATGCTCCTTTGGAGCACAGACAGTGTCTTGTTTATTGCAATCCTCTCTCGCCCCGCCTCGCCGGTATATGATAGGATAACGCCTTCATTCCCTCGGTAGATCATCGACATGATTCAATTTCACCATACGCGTTTGAGCAATGGACTGCAGGTGCTGGGCGAGACGAACACCGGCGCACGCTCGGTAGCGCTCGGCTTCTTCGTCCGCACCGGTGCCCGCGACGAAACGCCTGACCTGGCCGGCGTCTCCCACTTCCTCGAACACATGGTCTTCAAGGGTACCCCCAAGCGAACCTCACTCGATGTCAATCGCGAGTTTGATGCCATCGGGGCCAACCACAACGCCTACACCAGCGAAGAGAACACCGTCTTCTATGCAGCGGTGCTGCCCGAGTATCTACCCCAGGCGGTCGATATCCTTGCTGATATCCTTCGTCCCAGTCTGCGAACCGATGACTTCGACATGGAAAAGAAGGTGATCCTCGAAGAGATCAGCATGTACGAAGACCAGCCCATGTGGTCTGCGTACGATGCTTCCAAGAACCTGTTCTTTCAGAAGCATCCGCTGGGCAACCGGGTGCTGGGCACCACCGAATCGGTCTCGGCCCTATCCGCTGAACAGATGATGGCCTACTTCAACAAACGTTACGTGGCAGGCAACATCTCGGTCATCGCCACAGGCAATTTCGATTTCAAAGCACTGCTCAAGCTGGTTGAAGAACGCTGCACCAGTTGGCCCAGTGGCCCGACGCCCCGTGATCTGCCAGTCCTTGGCTGCCCCTCTACCTTCCAGGTGATTCAGAAGGAGAAGGTCGCCCAAGAGCATCTCATGCTCTGGACCGGCGGCCCACCAGCTTCATCGGAACTGCGTTACGCCGCCGAGGTGCTCGCCGGAGCCATCGGCGATGACACCGGCAGCAGGCTCTACTGGTCAATCATCGATCCGGGCCATGCTGACTCTGCCGACTTCTCGTTCCATGAATATCAAGGGGCCGGGGCCTACCTCGGCTACTGTGGCGGCGACCCGGAGCAGGCACAGGAGAACCTGAAGCGGTACCTTGATGTCCTTCGCACCGTGCAGGCTGAAGGCATCACCGAAAAGGAAATGAGTCAGGCTCGTGCCAAGCTTGCTAGCCGAGTGGTGCGAGGCAACGAACGCCCCATGGGCCGCATGGGCAGCCTCAGCTTCAGTTGGCACTATTTGAACGAGTACCGCACTGCCGATGATGACCTGGTTGCCATTGACAGCGTGACGCTGAAGGATATCCGCAAGCTTCTGGATGCGTACCCGATTGATAAGCCGACGATTGTGGCATTTGGGCCAGTGGCAAAGATGGAAGAGTTGTCCTCACGCTCCTCATGATGACTACCATCACTTCCTGAGGCGCTGTAGCACAATCAGCGTCACGCCCTGTCTGCTCTTGAACTCCGTAGGCCGAGGGGTGCCGGGTTCGGAGAGGCAGATCGTCAGTTCATCTTCCAACAAGCGGTAGATGCCCAGCGACAGGTAGGCTTTGCCCTTCACCTGTATGGTCATATCGATCGTCTTGGGGTTGGTCTGCACGTTGATCAAGAACGGGCGCTCATCAGGTTTGCCATCAGCTCTTGGGATAGGTTTGCCCTGGCGGTCCTGCAGCTTCATGAGTTGGCCATCGAAGACATATCGGAAGCCTTTGGCTCGAGCCGTCAAGTCGGTTCCATCGCTTTGCGAGCTGGTCACCTGCCAGACGCCGCCGAGCCTCTGCACTTCCTGGCCTATCGCATCGCCCGGCGGTTGCATCGTTCCGGTCAGCAGCATGCCACACAGCAAAGCAATCATTCGTCAGTCTCCTCGTTATCCCTAGTTTGATGGATGCCACGATAACTGTAATAGCGATGTTGATCAATCCAGCCTTCATCGACCGCCTGCCGAACGCCGCACCCCTCTTGATCGAGATGAGTGCAGGCGGGATATTCGCAGCGGGTAACGAAGGGGCGGAATTCGTGAAAATGGCCATCCAGTTCAGCAGGGATGACGTTCCAGAGATCGAACTGGCGGATGCCGGGCGTATCGACAACCCAGCCGCCGACCTGGAGCTTGATCAGTTCAGCCGTCGTGGTGGTGTGCCTGCCCTTTTGGGTCATCTCGCTGACTTCACGCACTCTTAGGGCCAGGCCCGGTTCGAGGGCATTGAGAAGCGAAGTCTTACCAACACCGCTCTGACCGGAGAAGACAGTCTGTCTGCCATGCAGTTCTTCCCGCAGGGTATCGATCCCCTGCCCGGTATGGATGCTGGTAAAAAGTGCAGGGATTCCCAGTTGGGCGTACATGCCCATGATGGTCTGGAAGTCAGCAGTATCAACGAGATCAGCCTTGTTGAAGCAGATCACTGGGCGAAGTTGCCCCATCGAGGCAGCGACAAGGTAACGATCCACCAAGTGTGGCTTCAAAAACGGCTCAGCGAGGGCGGCGACGATGACAATCTGATCGACATTAGAAACGAGGATATGCTCCCGCTTCCACGACTTGCGAGTAAGCAGGCCATAGCGTGGCTCGACCTTTTCGATCGCCCCTTCATAGTTCGCTGCGGGCCGGAACCAGACACGGTCACCCGTGGTGACGACACTGCGTTCGTCAATAGCCAGGCTACGTAACAGCCTGCGAACGGAGCAGACATATTCCTGCCCATCCTCGGTCATGACGATATTCTGCAACCCATGTACCCGCACCACTCGGCCAGGCAGGCAATCTCCCAGATCGATGGCGGGCATGATGGTTTCGGTCGAATCACCGTCACTTCCGCAGGAAACGACATCAGCGACAATTGTGCGTTTGCGGGAGAGATCGCCCTTGGCCCGGATACGCTCGCCGGCTTGATAATCGCTCTCTTCATTGTCCTGGAAGTCGCGCGTCCAGCTATTCTCCCGCGGCGGCTTGGAGCGGTTCTTACGCAGGTCGACTCGTATCTTGCGGCGTTCTTGCATGGAGACTGCGAGCATGAGGGGCGTGGACTATGGCTTCATTATGACCATGTTGTGCCAGAATGGAAAGGCTTAATGTAAACGTGAGCTTTCATCCGCGCCGGCGGAGATTGGCATCGTGTACTCGGCGGACACGGCTGGAAGTCACGTCTACTACTATCAACTGCTTAACATCGGCGCAGGCATCGGGATCGTGGCTGTCGCACCATCGAGGTGGATGGTTTCAGGACCGTTGACTTCGAGATCGACCTTATCCTTGCTCCGTTCCCGAATGACAAAGAGACAGTGGGTACCGAAGGACGCTCGTAGACCAATCAGTTGTACCTTGCCATATCCGGTGCTGATAGTGGTAAATACTTCCTGCCTGCCATTTTGCAGGGCAGCGATGGCAGCCTTACCGGGCAACACAATTTGCCGCAGATGCGATTGATGATCCTTGATCGGCGGCTCAATGAAAAGCTCCATCAACGAATGATTCAGCAACTGTTGCAGCTTGTAACCGAACATCTTTTCGGCGGCGGGATTGAGAGAGCGAATCTTGTAGGCGCTATCGGTGATCAACATCGCAATGGGAGATTCACGCAACACATTGGCAAAGACATCGCCCCGCTGTCTCGATTGCTGCATGGAGGTAATCAATTGACACAAGCTTCCGAGCAGCAGAGTTCGATCATCAGCATCAGGAAGATCAAACTCACCGGTGTTCATTTCGAGTGCCTTATTCTGACTCAGTGTAATCAGAATACCACCCAGTTTGTCAACAGTAGTTCGAATCTGTCGGCGTCGTTCGCTGAGCCGGTCTGCAAGATCGACCAGGGCCTGATAAATGGGATCGTTTGGCATCGCTCTGGCCTGAAGCGGTTCGACCAAGGCATCATGCTGTTCCTGATGATGATCCAGTGCTTCGTTAACGAGTTCTGCAAGACGGTAGAGCGTGGTAAAGCGTGACGAAAAGACAGCCCACAGGACGATAGAAACGAGCGAGGCTCCGATAGTAACCACGAACAATTCAGTAGGTACGTGGATATCCGCCAAGCTGAGAATGCCCAACCCGATGGAAGGCAGCAGCAGAATACCAATAACAATAAGACGCACAAAGGTCAACACGGTGGGGAATAGCAGTAGTATTGGGAAAAATAACAGTTAGTATCATAACGATACCTTACAAATTGGGAGATGCCACCGAATCCATTTGAAGAATTGATTGAGTTCTGAGCATCCAGGGGAGCATGAGAAGGGTTAATCGGGCAATATTGTGGGCATCATCGATCCCGCGGTGATGGGTGCCTTCCAATGGTATTTTCATCAATTGCAGCGCCCGTTCCATGCCGCAAGGCTGTACGTTGCGGAAAAGCGCAAAACATCGCTTGATATTGAGATGTCGATCCAACTTCACAGGCCAGGTTAATTGGTGCTGTGCAACATCATGTTGCAACTGATGCACATCGTAGTGGCCCCAGGAACAGAAGACGAAGGGGGCATGCCCGATCCACTCGATGAATTGCGGGAAAACCATCGGGAACGGCTGAGCTTCATCCACTTGATACTGGGTGATGGATGTCAGAGCTTTACAGAAGTCGCTGAGTTTGGGATGCACGACCGGACGAACGAATGCGCTGAACTGATCGATGATCGCCCCTTGATGGATGCGCACAGCTCCGATCTCGATGATCTCCATTTCGTGACGATGTTCGCCATCGTTCCAGCAGGTGGCTTCCAAGTCACAGATGATCAGATCGGGATGCGGTGGCAGCAGTTGTGAAAGGGGTTGTTGATCCATCACCATGCCGCACGTTGGATACGATGATTCTCTGTATCGAGGATAAAGAGCTTGTCTGCCTGAGAAGCAATCATTCCCCAAGGCTGGAAGAGACAACCCGGCTCACGACCAGGATGGCCCCACAGACCAAGGCTCTTCCCATCCTTCGAGAACTTCTGAATGCGATTCTGACCCCACTCAGCCACGTACACATCACCTTTGGTGCCGATGGCTACATCATAAGGATACTGCAACTGCCCAGGTTCCGAGCCCTGACTGCCGATGCTGCGAAGAAACTTGCCATCAAGAGAGAACACCTGGATGCGATGGTTGTTGGCATCAGCGACAAAGAGTTCCTGTTCCGAATTGATCGCCAGGCCACGGGGCCGGGCAAACTCGCCTTCCCGTGAACCATGCCCACCCCAACTGGCGATGTGGTGCCCTTCAGGAGTGAGCTTGCGAATGCGATCCTGACCTTCGTTGCCAAACTCACTGACATAGAGGTTGCCCTGATCGTCTTCAGCCACATCTGCGACATACTGAAAAGGGCCCAGGTTTCCCTCTCCCAGGGTGCCGGGAATCTTCTGCACCAGCTCACCCAGCGGGGTGTAGATAAGAATCTGTTGGTAGTGAGAATCGGCGACAATGAGCTGCTGCCGTTTCTTCGACCACCCTAGTCCGGCTGGTCTGCCGTTCTCGATGCTCGGCGTCTTCCAAAGACGCAGTGGCTTGCCTTCGAGGTCGAAGACCTGAATCCGCCCGGCGAAATCCACAACGTAGAGTTCTTCCTGCCCTTGGCTATTAGTGCCCAATGTGATCGCCCGGGGCCGAATGAAGTCGCCAGGCTGCAGCCCACGCTTTCCCCAAACGAGTTCGGGCTGATCGGGTGAGGAGCCACAACCGACAAGAAAACACATTAGAATAAGGACCGAGCTGCGCATACGCTCACGATAGACTATCATTCGTCGCACATCTATCCACCATGCAACTAAGAGTTCGGGGAAATGATGCTATGAATGATTGATCCTAACAACAGGCCTATCACTCCTCCAAGGACAACAAACAACAAATACTGTAGATTATCGTCTCTAATGTTTAGCCATTTGCCTTGAATAACGACGATTACTGTAATAATTCCAATGATTGCACCTATTCCCGAATAGGTGAGCTTTTTCCTTGCTATCAAGGACTGTTCCTTAGTAATTACAGCACGGGGCATGCAAACGGAAAAAAGGAAGTAGATGGCCGGACCGGATAACACCAAAACTAAATCGTCTCTGACACCCAGTGTTTTCATCCCATATCCCACACCGAAAAACATAGCTAGCATTCCAAGTCGCCAGACGAGACTGGGAATCCCGGAATACGCTCCTAGCCCGCCACAGACCCCACTGACCATGGCGTCGTCTCTAGATTTTCGTAGTGTCAGCGTCGATCTTGCTGTCACTTGCGACTCAGAATGAGAGTGCAATGGATCCAACAATGAATGCTTCGCTTTTTCGAATTCCAATTGCGATATTGCACCATTTTGCCGCAAAGCATCAAGTTTCCCTATTTCATCAGCTATGCTCATGGTTTCCTCAAATAAGCTGCTGTGAACATCAAAAGGTCATTCAGGATCGTATCTGGGTGTTGTATCTGAGTCAATGAAAATCGAGCTTTCTGAACATGCAGCCTTGTCCATTTCGTTTGCATGATTCGTAAACATTATTATTTCGATCATTTTCTAAATACACTGACGCTCTCGCCGAATATACTGTTAGATAGCCATCTAACTATCAGGCATCATGTTCAACGACGCATTCAAAGCTCTGGCTGATCCAACTCGACGCCTGATCCTGGCAAGACTCAGGCAGGAGGGCGAACTCTCCGCCGGCGTGTTGGCGGAGCAGTTCGATATGACCAAACCGACCATGTCGCACCATTTCACAGTGTTGAAAGAAGCGGGACTGGTCAAAAGCCGACGTGAAGGTCAACAGATCTTCTACTCGCTTAACACCACCGTCATTGAGGACGTGGTGGGTCTTTTTCTCGATCTCGTTCAAAAAGGCGATGAAAGCAAGAAGCCTGTCTCTCGCAAGAAAGGTAGTTCGTCATGAACAAGCTACACACGATACTCATTAGCCTGCTAATCGCTGGTTCGACCGCCGCTTCCTGGCTGGTCTGGGAGAATCGTCAAACCTGGCTGCCGGAAAAGGTGCCGGTGCATTGGGGCATCGACTTCACGCCTGATAAGTGGGCACCCCGTGACGACATGTTCTGGTACCTTTTTGCCGTGCCCATTGGCATGGTCGGTATTACCTTGCTGTTAGCCGCCCTGATCTACTGGTTCTCCCCACGGGGATTCGAACCAGCGAAGGCTAATCCGCAACTCAACTCGTTCATAATTCTCCTGATCGTCGGCTTATTTGCGGCGTTGCATGCTGTGATCCTGATGGGTTACGTAACGCAGCAGATGCCGGTCACTTCCGGGATAATGGGAGTGGTTTTCCTGTTCTTCATCCTGCTCGGCAACATCCTTGGCAAGATTCAGCGCAACTTCTGGATCGGTATTCGTACGCCATGGACCCTGGCCAATAACCAGGTCTGGGAGAAGACGCATCGACTGGGGGCATGGACGTTTGTCGGTGCCGGGGTGATAGGATTGCTCTCGCTGTTCGTAACGAGTCTCGTGCCGATGCCGATCATGATTGGCTGTTGGATTGGCCTTCTCACGCTGGCGGCACTTGTCCCGGTGATCTATTCACTAGTCTATTACAAACAGCTAGAACGCAGCGGCAAGTTGGACGAGCCTATTCGCGCTTGATGAACTGAATCACCAGGTCTTTGGATTTGACCATAATCCTGCCGGGGAGTTCCACTGCATTGCGAGTTCCCCGGCAGACTTCGATCGCTTCACCCCATCGTTTGAAGTTCATTTGATCCACTGGCCATCGTTGCTTGCGCCAGGCGAGACGCAGAAGTTCCTGGAGAAACTCATCTTCTGAGTCAGCTATCTTTCCACGAGTTATGGCAAATTGAGTGCTGCTTCTATGCGTAATCATTCCTGATAATAGCAGCTTCGCTGTCCCTCTTAATTGCTCATAATGAACTCGTGCAGTAGTCGCCCATTCCGCCAAATGAGGGACCGTTTTGGGATTTATTTCGATCAACTGCGGCAGGACCTGATGACGGATACGGTTCCTGGTAAATTGCATGTCATTATTGCTGGTGTCATGGCAAGGTGTGAGTTGCTGCTGAGTGATGTAGTCAAGCACTTCCTGGCGAGTACACTTCAGGAGTGGACGGAAAATGCGGATGCTGCTTTCGTTCCTCATGAGCATCCTCACAGGAGCAATTCCACGCAATCCCCGCCAGCCGGTGCCACGAATGAGGTGATGAAGCACGGTCTCCGCCTGATCATTCAACGTATGGGCAGTGAATACCCACTGACTGTTAAGTTGCTCGGTTAACTGTAGTAACCACTGATAGCGAAACTTCCGGGCCTGCGATTCGAGATGCGATTGATCAGCCCTCAGTTCGCCTTGCTGAGCAAGGCCGATATGAAACGGGATGGCTAGCTGTTGGCACAGGTTCTTCACATACTCAGCATCAGCGTCACTGGAGTTGGAGCGGAGCTTGTGGTTGTAGTGGGCGACATGCAATTGTAGTTTCGAGAGATTCAGTTGATGAAGCGCATGAAGCAATGCAACACTATCGGAACCTCCTGAAACAGCGACAACGACACGGCCTTGCAACAAGGGACGTTGCAAAGCTCGATTCAGATGATGTAATAACGTAGCACTCATCAACATCCATATTTAGCCACGGCTCTTCAAGTCGGGGGAGATCACGCGGAGACGAGGTTAACCTTTACAGAAAGAATCACAAGGACAATCGCAACCGCCGCTCGCTCACCATCCCGTTATTGACACCACTTCCTTGCACGTCCACCCCCGGCTAAAAGAGCCCGGGGTAAAATGGGAAGTTACTTCTTCGCCTCTATTCTGGGGAACAACGGCTTCACCTTGCCATCGACCAGTTCTGCCGTCACCCGCAGATCATCGGACTGAGCCTTCAACTCTGCTGCATCGGCGTACTTCACCTGCTCCCAGGAAACGGGGAAGTTGAAGCTGCGGTAGATTGCCTCGGCAGAACGGGGGATGAAGGGTTTCAGGAGGATGCTGGCTACACGCAACGACTGTACGGCGTTGAACAACACCGTCTTGGCTGCTTCCTTGTCGGTCTTCACCAGTTTCCAGGGGGCGTTGGTCTCCAGGTATTGGTTGATTGTTGTTAGGAATATCTGCAATACATTTGTTAGAGCATTGTTGTACTGGCAGTTTTCAACTCTTTCTCTGACACGCGCAACAAGTTCTTCAATTGAATCGCTAAATGGAACCTGAGTGTAACCTTCTGGTTTATTTGGTGATGAAATATTAACAAGAAAACCTTTATAGTCTCTCGACAAACCTAATCCTGCTGTTCCTTCCAGAACACCGCCATAGTTTTTTGTGATAAGTGTTAAACAACGGCTCAGCAGGTTGCCGAGGTTATTGGCCAGTTCGCTGTTGAAGACCTCCGTGAAGCGTTCCCAGGAGAAGTCGCCATCGCCGGGAAACGGGCACTCCCTCATGAAGTAGTAACGGAAGGCATCAGAACTGAACTGGGTGATGATGTCCATCGGCTCGATGGCGTTGCCAAGCGACTTGCTGATCTTCTCGCCCTTGATGTAAACGAAGCCGTGGCCAAACACCTTCTTCGGTGCTTCCAGCCCTGCAGCCCACAGCATTGCTGGCCAAAGGGCACAATGAAAACGGGTAATGTCCTTACCGATGAAGTGGATGTCACACGGATAGTATTTCTTGAATGTCGCCTCGTCGTCGCCGTAGCCGATGCC
>DAOMFV010000167.1:0-9772 GCA_035430005.1 Gemmatales bacterium | reverse complement strand
GCTGCGAATAATAAGTTTACTTATTTATGTAACATTACACTAGCGCGTCGGGCTGGTATTACGTCCGCCACCTCAGCGTCGTATGCGGCACTGGGTTCACGAACTCGCGGCCTTCGAGTCTTGACTGCATCAACTCTTTCTTCAAAGCGTAGTACCACCGGGCTGGTTTATCGGCGTCGTTGATCAGGATGAGTGCCGGGTCTTCATTGAGGCCCTTGGCCTGCTTATTGACCACGTCACGATCCTGTTGAATGAAAGTTCTCACGAACCGTCGCATGATCGGCTTGATGATGCTGAGCCAGGGCAACGTCCAATAGAAGATCTGATGCAGTTCCACTTCATGTTCGGTAAGCGGCGTCAGAGTCGTCAGCCCCACGATGGTGTGCTTGCCGACTCTGATATGCTCGATGCGAGTGCTGGGCAGCTCAAAGCGAATCTCGGTCGTCACCTCGCCGCCGAGCAGCTTGTAGGCTTTGGAATTGGAGGAAGGACGATGCTTCACCATGCAGAAGCCAAGATGCGAGGGAGCGAACTCCTTGGCTTTCTCGTGCATCGAATGAGCGCTGCGCCACCACCACGATCGATGCACGTACGGGCCATGGGCGGGGTCCATCAGGCCGATCACCGCATGGTCGATGGAGCAGGCAAAGCGGGCGTGCTCTACTAGGCGATAGTGCTGGGCATCCACATTGGGGACGACCGGTATGTCAGGTAAGACACTGGAGAGCTTATTGCGATCCTCAGGTAGAAAAACCCAGACGTTGCCCTGCACTTCCCGGCAGGGGAATGAGCCGACATGCACTCGGCTTACTTCAAAAGTCTGGCCGGCCACCAGTGAAGGAATCGCCGTGCAGGTGCCAACACAGTCGAACTTCCAGCCGTGGTAACAGCATTCGATCTCTTTGCCGTCAAACTTCCCATGCGAGAGGGGGATGCCCCGGTGAGGGCAGATGTCGCGCAGGGCAAAGACGCCGCCCGCTGAATCCCTGCCGAGCAATAGGGCGTGGCCCAGCATCATCTTGCGCTTAGCGTGGCCGCGTTTTAACTGTTGACCGGGTATTGCCAGGTACCAGCAATCATAAAGAACCTCCGTGACAGGCAGCATTTACTCTTTCAAGGACAACAGAATCCAGCAAGCGGGTCGTGCCCTCATGGCACCTTTTCCCTTCTATTGTCCGTTCCTGGGCGCATAGGACAAGGTGATTCGGGGAATCCATTCAAGTTGTAACGATGACCGACGAGGAGACTTGAGCGATGAAACCCTGATCGTTATTGCTATTCTCACCGTTTTTTCGCACAATCTCGGATAAGACCTTCGCTCTTAGGAACCCCCCATGAAGCCCCCGTCGCTGACCATCGGCATCGAAGAAGAATATCAGATCATCGATCCGAAGACCCGCGAACTCAAGTCGTACATCACCCAGTTCCTCGAAGAAGGCAAGCTGATGATGCGGGAAGCAGTGAAGGCTGAGTTGCATCAGAGCATGATCGAAGTGGGCACCGAAATCTGCCGCACACCCCAGGAAGCCAAGACCGAGATCATCCGCCTGCGACGAGGCGTGATGGAGCTGGCTGCCAAGCATGGCCTGAAGATCGCCGCTGCCGGCACGCATCCGTTTTCCAGTTGGATCGAGCAGGAGATCACTCCCTTTGAACGCTACATCGGCGTGTGGAAAGACATGCGTGACCTTGCCCATCAACTGCTAATCTTCGGCACCCACGTTCACATCGGCATCGAAGACAAGGAGTTCATGCTCGACGCCATGAACGTGGCCCGCTACTTCATGCCCCACGTGCTGGCCCTTTCGACTAGTTCGCCGTTCTGGATGGGGCGTGAGACGGGACTCAAGAGTTACCGCAGCATCATCTTCCGGCACTTCCCCCGATCGGGTCTGCCGCCGACGTTCGATTCGTATGCCGAGTTCAACCAGTTCGTCGAGGTGCTGGTGAAGACCAACTGCATCCCCGATGGCACCAAGCTCTGGTGGGATGTCCGCCCCAATCACCGCTATCCGACGTTGGAGTTCCGGTTGTGTGACGTCTGCACCCGTGTCGATGAAGCGGTATGCATCGCTGCCATCTTCCAGGCGTTGATCGCCAAGCTCTGGAAGCTCCGCCGGGATAATCTCACCTTTCGCCATTACCCGATGGCTCTCATCGAAGAGAACAAATGGCGTGCGGTACGCTACGGCCTCGAGGGCAACCTGCTCGACTTCGGCAAGCAGACCGAGAAGCCCGCCAGCCATCTCATCCGCGAGTTCCTCACCTGGTTCCTTAGCGATGTGCTTGATGACCTTGGTAGCCGCAAGGAAGTGGAGTACGCCTTCGACATTCTGGAGAACGGTTCGAGCGCTGACCGGCAGTTAGCGACCTTCCACAAGACAGGTGATTTGAAGGATGTGGTGGATCAGTTAATTCGAGAGAGCGAAGAGGGGGTTCTAACTTAGTCTGATGAAGAAGTGTTTTGACTGGACTGATCGAGGCTTTCGTTCGTACGGTGATTTATCATCCTCCGGAAAGCAAGTGCCAGAACTGCCAGTATTGCTCCTGGCACCACCAAGATCGCAACGTCAATCAGCAATGCCCAAACATTGAAGACAACAATACCCCGATGGAGAGCCCAACATTTCTCATCCATCGGGTTAAAGTCTGGATCCGCAGGGCGAAACTCGGTTCGTCGGCAAAGAAAGGTCAATGGCCAACCGTGTTTCCAATCAGCGCCGTGCCAATTAATCCGGTACGCTTCCTGCTCTGCAAATGGACTAGGCCCTTCAACGCCGATGAAGGTTGATGACATCGATACATTTGCTGCTGGCCCTACTGTTGCTGCAGCTAAAAGGATGCACGTGAATAACAGTGTCAGCATGTAGTAAGATCGTGATGGCATTGAGAGGCACACGAGAAGTTCGACAAGTTTAGGATATCACAGAACAGTGGGTGATGTGTTATCGATCCCTTGGAAAATGACTATCAAGAAACCGGGATACCGAAACAACGTACACATGACTCGATTACCTGGGCATTGATGTGCATACCTGATCCCCACTGAGTATGATGACCTTATCAATTCAAAGGCTCACGAGGCCCTTCCCATGGATCGCCGTGCATTTCTCGCCACCTCCACTGCCACGCTTCTTGGTGCCCGGTTCGCTTCTGCTGCGTCCATCGAAAATGAACGGGAGAAGCTGCTATACGTCGTCTGCCTCTACGCCGGCACCAGCATCAAAGCTCCCGATTACATTGCTACCATCGATGCAGACCCGGCTTCGCCCAGCTATGCTCAGATAATCCATCGCTTGCCGATGCCCAACGTCGGCGATGAATTACACCACTTTGGCTGGTCAGCCTGTGGATCGTGCAGCGACCCGGCCAGTCGGCACAAGTACATGATCGTGCCTGGGTTCCTATCGAGCCGTATTCATGTTCTCGACATGACCAATCCTCGTGCTCCGAAGATGCACAAGGTCATCGAACCCGAAGAGGTCAAAAAGAAAGCCAACCTCACCGCTCCGCACACGGTTCACTGTCTGCAGGATGGGAACATCATCATCTCCATGCTGGGGGACAGCGACGGCAATGCACCGGGCGGCTTCCTGATGATGAACAAGGACTTCGAGATCCTGGGCCGGTGGGAGAACGACAGCACCGGCATGAAGTTCAACTACGACTTCTGGTACCAGCCCCGGCACAATGTCATGGTCAGCAGCGAATGGGGCGCTCCCAACACCTTCCGGCCCGGCTTCAAGCTCGAAGATGTGCAGGCGGGCAAGTATGGCCAGCGTATCCACTTCTGGGACTGGAAAGAGAAGAAGATCAAGCAGAGCATCGATCTGGGTGCTGACGGGCTGATCCCCCTCGAAGTCCGCTTCCACCACAACCCCGACAGCCCGCATGGCTTCGTCGGGGCGGCTCTTTCCAGCACCATGTGGCACTGGGACAAAGGGGGGGATGGAAAGTGGAAGGCGGAGAAGGTCATAGCTGTCGAACCGGCCAAGGATGTGCCCGGCTGGAACATCCCTGTCCCCGGCCTCATCACCGATTTGGTCGTCTCCCTCGACGACCGTTTCCTCTACTTCTCGAACTGGCTGCATGGCGATTTGCGACAGTACGATGTCACCAACCCCAGCAAGTCGAAGCTCGTCGGCCAGCTTTGGCTCGGGGGTATCCTCGGCAAGCAGCCGGCCATTCCGGGTATCGGTGGCGGCCCGCAGATGATCCAGCTCAGCAAAGATGGCAAACGCTTGTTCGTCACCAACTCCCTCTACAGCACCTGGGATAACATGTTCTATCCCAAGATCAAAGACGAAGGATCGTGGCTGATCCAGGTCGATTGCGATACGGAAAAAGGTGGCCTAAAGGTGAACGAGAAGTTCGTGATCAACTTCAACAAGGAACCCAACGGCCCGGCGCGAGCCCACGAGATGCGCTACCCGGGCGGGGATTGTACTTCGGATATTGTGGTGTGAGGGTATGGCTCCCCTCTCCCCTGGCGGGAGAGGGGTCGGGGGTGAGGGGGAAGCGTGCAGCACCTTAGTCTCACTCTCGGTGGATTGAGGCACACAACGATCTGATGAACGCATCTCGACCAGTCAGAGGCTCTGTGATAAACTCTTAACTATGAGTACTCTCACACTTCGAAAGAACGCCAAGGCCCTGATTGACACGTTGTCGCCTGCACAGTTGAGGGCTGCTTCGGAATTTCTGGCGTTCGTCAAGAGCCGTGAACTCAATCCTGCGACCAGGGAATTGCTGAACATTTCCGACTTTGAAGCATCGTTTGTACGCGGCATGAAGGACATCAAGGCAGGCCGCACTAAACCCTGGCGTCAGGTGCGTTCCGATGTATAGGGTGGAGCTATCGCATGAGGCACAGCGGTTCTATGACCGTTGTGATAAGACGATAGCGAAAAAGCTCGTCCGCTGTTTCCAGTCGCTTGAGAAGAATCCTCGCCAGGGCAACAATATCAAGCAGCTCAAAGGCCCGTTTGCCGGCTCCTACCGTTATCGGGTCGGCGATCTGCGGGTTGTCTACACGATTCACGACGAAGAAGTCGCTGTCTTTGTCATCACCATTGCCAGGCGGGGTGATGTCTACAGGCCGTAGGACACTCTGTGCGTTGCGCATCATGGCAAAGAACCCAACGGCAAGGTGAGAGCTCACGAGATACGCTATTCGGGCGGAGATTTCACTTCGGTTATTGTGGTGTAGGGTATTTCTCCCCTCTCTTCTGGAGGGAAAGGGGTTGGGGGTGAGGGGGAAACGTGCAACACCTGGTACGTCCTAGCCAGTAGTGCTTACATAGGTAGAAACCAGACGATCAAGTGCCTGGCAATGTTTGATCGACTGCGTGAACCAGTCTGCAACCTCTTTCTCAATATCGCTAGACGCTCGGACCCGAGTAGCACGCAGCTTGATTACCATGTCCGGTCGGCTAGACGCCTCGTTTCTGCCGAATTGCACTCTCAACCGTAGCTCTGCCTCAGCAATGGTATTGCCTGGCTGGAATGCTCGGCCGAACTCATCATGTAGACTGATACTCAATTTGTCCCAAACTGTTAAGGCTTTCCGCACCAGTTCCGGACGTAACCGCAGGTTGATGTGGGGGCTGGAGGGCCGGCGACCGCTAACTTCGACGTGCCCCTCGCAAATACTGATGAGTCGAAATACGCGAAGAGAATTGAGTGCGATCAGCCAGTCGTCGGACAGGTTGCGGTCCACGCAATGCCCTTGCCACAGACGCTCGTGTTCTCGGCATTGCCTATTCGCTGAACCAGGCATAATCCTCTCCACCATAGAACAGTAATGTGCTACACCATCCAAGGCATCCCCTCACGCCGGCTTCGCCGTCGCCAGTATCCGCCGAATCTCCGGCAACAACGCCGTGGGAACCGTGATAACAGATTGCTCGCCCTCTTCGGAAGCGGCCGCTTCATCGGCTGCAATCCACTCGTCCTCAGTGCGAGCGTCCAATTCGGTGAGCATTTATTTTACTCGCTGCTCATCCCAGCTTTTGGGGAACTGTGGTTCGGTCATCGTCCTATCCTGCCAGAAGGTTAAACTAAGTCTTGACCCGCAACTCGAACATACTGCGAGAGCGAAAGAAACAGACATCGAACTCCATGAAGAAGTTCACTTGACCGAGGATGACTGATACTGCATCCGATTGTGACCAGGCAAAGGCCAGGCGTACAGCAGGAAAACTGCCGACTACTGCCGAGAGCACTACCACGCGTGCCTCGACGGAGGCCAGGTTGCCTGACAAGACGACCAAGTTCTTTTGTTGTGACCAGTCGAAACCCAACTGCTGACCCAATGAAAAGGGCAGGACATTGAGCGCTGCCCCACTATCAACCAACGCCGAGGCTGAAACAGTCTGATTGCCGATCAAAGTCAAAGGCAGCATCGGAGCCAGGCTGGCATGCACCAGTGTGGGGTCGCGCGGGACATAGAGAAACCGCTGAGGCGAGGCACTCATGGTTTGACCTTATCTTCGGCCAGAACTTGCAAAAGCGTATCGGCAGCGGAGTAAGCCTGGTCGGGTGACCAAACAGGATAGGATCGCCCCGGTTCAATCAGACTATACTTGTCCCGTTCCAATTCCTGAGTCAGGAACTCGATGAGGCTGATCTTCTCCAGTCGTGACAAGGTCTGAACTTCCGGTAATACTTCGGTTAAAGACATTATCATTCTCCATCAACTTATATCCGACACACATATTGTACCTCAATCCATTGAAGCTGCCATCCCAACGGCTTCGGGCTGTTGTATGGCGATCCCCACCATAAGATACCCCCATGTCCTCACCACTCATCGTCAGCGTCTCCGGCATTCGTGGCATCGTCGGGGAGAGTCTCACTCCTGATATCGCTCTCGCTTTTGCGGAGGCCCTAGGTACCTATCTGGGTGCGGGCAGTACCGTCGCCCTCAGTCGGGATAATCGCCCCAGTGGCACCATGCTCGGAGCGGCGGCGGTGGCGGGGTTGCTCAGCGCCGGTTGCAAGGTGCTCGATCTTGGCATCGCTCCTACGCCTACCGTCGGGGTCATGATTCGGGAACAGAAGCTCGCCGGGGGCATTCAGCTTTCGGCCAGCCATAACCCGGCTCCATGGAATGGCCTCAAGCTCTTTGGCAAAGATGGTGCGGTGCTTGCCCCCAGTGAGGGAGCCAGGATCGTTGATCTTTATCAGCGAAAGGCGTTTGTCAGAACGACGAAGTATGCCTCGACCGATTGGAAGCAGGCACCGCCGGCGAACGATGCGTCGTCCGCTATTCAGATTCATGCCCGTTTGGCCTCAGGCTTGGCTAACGTTGAAGCGGTTCGCCGCAAGGGCTTCCGGGTCTTCGTCGATGCTAATGGCGGAGCAGGGGGACCTCTCGCTCAGCAGTTCCTGCAGATGAACCTCAGTTGTATGTTGGATGGAGCGGGGCTGCATCCCAGCGACAGCTTCCCCCACACTCCGGAACCCACCGAAGAGAATCTTCGCAGCATCGCTCCCCTCGTCGCTGAGAAACGCTGTGCTATCGGCTTCGCTCTTGATCCTGATTCTGATCGCTTAGCGTTGATCGATGAAAAGGGCCGGTACATCGGTGAAGAGCTGACGCTGGCGTTGAGTTTGGACTATGTCCTGCGGCAACGGCAAGGCCCCGTCGTTGTCAACATGTCTACCTCCCGCATCAACGAAGACATTGCCAAAAAGCATGGCTGCACGTTTCATCGCAGTGCCGTCGGTGAAGCGAACGTCGTGGCCAAGATGCGGCAACTGAATGCTATCATCGGCGGCGAAGGCAACGGCGGCGTAATTGACCCCCGAGTCGGCTGGGTGCGCGACCCGTTCGTCGGCATGGCCCTGGTGCTGAGCCTGCTGGCTGAAGAGAACAAACCCCTCAGCGCCATCGTCGATGCGTTGCCGAGGTATGTGATTCAGAAAGATAAGTACACGGTCAGCGCGGATCGACTGCCTGCCCTTTATGATGCGCTCGTTAAACGATATCCAGAGGCCAAGGCCAACCGAGAGGATGGTTTACGCCTCGACTGGTCAGATCGTTGGGTGCATGTACGGGCGAGCAACACGGAGCCGATCGTGAGGGTGATTGCGGAGGCGCCGGAAGATTTATCCGGGGCGAAAGAGATGTGCGCGGCGGTGGGGAAATTGGTGAGCGGGGCGGCGTAAGCCCCCCGTGTGAAGGGTGCAATCGTGGAATCAAATACCACGTGGGGCTGACGCCTCCACGCACGCATCATCATAATGAGCATCAACTAT
This sequence comes from Gemmatales bacterium, assembly GCA_035430005.1. GTDB lineage: Bacteria > Planctomycetota > Planctomycetia > Gemmatales > HRBIN36 > JAEUIE01. The sequence continues at coordinate 1,510 of DAOMFV010000167.1, read as the reverse complement.
TCCGGCCTATCCATCTGATGCTTCGGCAGATATCGATCCCGATCATACGGTGGATCGACATGCTCCGGCATCGGCTGGTCGGGGTAGTCCTTTTTGGCCCGCAGGCGATCAGCTTCATCGGCATAGTGCATGTAATAAAGGTACATTTCCTCTTCGGTGCAACTTCCCAGGATGTCCTGATGAATGCAGGCATCAGTGCCCATGGGCAGATCGGGATGCTCCTCCAGCAGTGATTCGGTTCGTAGGTGTTCGTACAACTCCCGGTCGCTCAAGTGATCGGTGTTGCTGAGGAAGACCTGGCACTGGGCCAGTCCGTCAATCACTTGCCAGAGACGTTCGGCTAATTCTTCATCGCTGAGCATCTCAGCGGGCTGCATGATGATGCCCTTACGTTCCAGCTCAACGAGGTGTGAAACGAAAGGCCCGGTGTGCATCGCATCCAGGTAGCGGAAGTAGGTTTGTGAATCATCCTCCTCATTGACGGCTGGGACGATAACCGGTTGATCAGCGAAGCAGCTTTGTTTGATAGTTGCCAGCTTGTCCAGACTTTGGCGACGCAGCAAGTCATTCGGGTTTTGCAGGGGCATGCTCAACTCCTCAATGAAAGTGTCGATCACTCTACCATGCCATTTGTTACATCACAACAAGCTGTATCAGCTTTACCAGAAATACATCTGCAACCAGTACCAGCAGAGTCGCCCGCACCACGCCTTGTGTCGCGGCACGGCCCACAGCCACAGCACCCCCACTGGCACGCAGCCCGGCGTAGCAGCCGGCGCAGGCAATGAGGTAGCCGAAGATGCACGTCTTGGCGATTGACAGGATGGTGTCCAGAAGATGGAGATAGGTCAAACTAGCCCGGGCGAACTCCATCCAGGTCATCGTGCCTGCCAGCGCTTCAGCGGAGAAGCTGGCAGCCAGGGCGAGGTAATCAACGAAGACGGTGAGGATCGGCAGAGCGAGAATGCACCCCAGCACCCGGGGAGCGATGAGGCGGGGGATGATGCGCATGCCCATCACCTGGGCAGCATCAATTTGCTCACTCTCTTTGAGTGCAGCCAGCTCTGCCGCCAGCCCGGCGCCCAGTCGGCCTGCGGCGACGAAGGCGACGGCGATGGGGCCAAACTCCCAGACGACCGTGAGCAACAGCACCCTGGGCAATGCTTCAACACTGCCATACGGAACGAGAAGATTGCGAAGTTGCAACCAGGCGATGATGCCCATCGCCAGCCCCGCTGCTGCCGCCAGCGGCAACACCCCCAGTAGAGCGTTCGCCCAGTGGGGTACCCATTGGTTGGGACGAAGCAGCGCCCCCGGCAGGTGCCAGGCGGTGCGGGCAAAGAAGACGATGGCATGGCCAAGGTTGACGAACATGGAGGGACTCGGTGAGAGGCTGTCATGCATTATTCGTTGTACCAGCTTGCTACATCTTCGCGAAATCGGCAGAGTCGTCGAAACCACACCCCGACGGAGCGGCTGTGTTGTTTGTCAACCGTTTTCTTGTTTTCAT
>DAOMFV010000166.1:0-10018 GCA_035430005.1 Gemmatales bacterium | reverse complement strand
GGCAGCATGAAAACAAGAAAACGGTTGACAAACAACACAGCCGCTCCGTTGCCCCTGCGGACTTGCATGAATTATTGTAATGAAGCAGGGGGCAGTTTGAGAAAAAACTGACCCTGCCACGACTTCACTAATTACGACTGATTCTTACTCCCACACCGCCGCCTCTTCGCCATCCACCCGCAGCGTCAAACACTTGGCGCTGCCACCCGCCTTGAGGAACTCATCGAGTTCCACGCCGATGGGTGTGTAGCCTGCCTTCTTGAGAATGTCGTGCAGACCGGGGCAATCGCTGTTGGTGACGACTTTCTTCCCCACAACTACCGCATTGCACCCGAACCGGAACGCATCAGCTTCGGGCACAGGATAAAGCTTGGGCACATGCTGCTTCAACACCTTTTTGCCATAATCGTCGAACGCATCGGGGAAGTAAATTGCTTCGCCGGGGGATAGCGGGCAGAAGCAGGTATCGAGATGATAGAACCGGGGACTTACCAGCTCGAGGGGTAGCACCCGCCGATTGGTCATCCTCCCCACTTCCTGCTGAGCCACGGCATCGCTGCGGAAACGATACCCAGCAAAGAGAATGGAACCACAAAAAAGCGCATCGCCGGCCCCTTCAAAGAACAAATCTTCGGGCAGATGCTCGACCGTGTAGCCGTTCGCTTCAAACCACGCATCGAAGAACGGCGTTTCCCCGGCCCGCTCGCCATGCTTGAACCGGCTGCTGATGAACCGCTGATAGAACATCAGCCCGGCATTGGCAGTAAACACCAGATCGGGCAGCCCCTTCTGCGGCTCGATCAAACTGACCTTCACTCCCAGCGATACCAGGGTATCGTGAAGTTTTTTCCACTGCTGCTTCGCTTTGCCCTGATCGGCAGGGCGTGAACGGTTCATCCACTCGTTGATTTCATACTCGATGCCATAATGATCGGGCGGGCACATGAGGATGTGCGGAGCAGGCCGGCTCATGCCGCACTTCCTTTCCGCAGCTCTGTCACAATCTCCCGCAGGAACGGCTCCACGTCTGTGACGATCCCCACCGTTTGACTGCTTCCCCGATCCATCAGCTTGGTGACGGTGGCGGGGTTGATATCAATGCAGGCCACCTTCACGTTCGCAGGGAGTAGGTTGCCTGTTGCGATGGAATGCAGTGCTGTGGCTACCATCAGGCAGAAGCCGATGCCGCCCCGGACATGATCGCGCATCAGGTTCTGGGCGACGACCGCATCGGTGATCACATCGGTGAGCGGCCCATCGTCACGCACGCTGCCGGCTAAAACGTAGGGAACCTTGTGCTTGACACATTCATACATGATGCCAGACTTGAGAATGCCCTTTTCGACCGCAGCCTTAATGCCGCCCGCCCGGCGAATCTTGTTGATAGCCCGCAGGTGATGTTCATGCCCTTCATCAGTAGGCACCCCTTTATCCATCGAAATACCCAGGCTGGTGCCGAACATCGACTGTTCGATATCGTGAGTGGCCAGCGCGTTACCGGCAAAGAGGATATCCAGAAAGCCCATCTCGATGAGAGCGCAGAGATGTTCCACGCCCCCGGTATGCACGACGGCCGGCCCCAGCACAGCGAGAATCTTTTTCTTCTCCGCCTTGGCACGGCGCATCGCCCCGGCAATCTCTCGAACGGTCACTCCTTTAGGCTTCTCGCTGCTCACCGGGCTGGACATGAACTCAAACATGCCCTTGTGATGTGCCGCCTCCGCAGCCTGCACCCGAATGCCCCGGTGACCCACTACTATAGGCATGCCTTTCTTCACATCCAACATCGGCACGCAGCGGGCCTTCCCTACTGTGGCATCGACAGTGATTCCGCAATCCATTTCCTGGTCAGCGACTTCTATCCACTTACCCTTCCAACGCACTTGGGTGTGGTGATTGGTGGTGCTGTAGAATGCTTCCGGGAAAGCAGCGTCCATATCAGCAGGTTCGATGCCTGCGTCTTCCGGTGAGATCGCCGTCGCCCCGTGATCGTGAATGACTTCGAGGATACCTTCCAACTCGGTCGTGTTTTTGGCCAACACCTTGATCTTGGCGTAACTGGCATCGGTCGGCTTCACGCCGACGTTGATTTCCTGCAACTCATAGATGCCGCCCCGGGTCAGGATTTCGTCCATGATCTTAGGCAGGAGAAGTGAATCGATAATGTGGCCATGCAGTTCAACAACATCGCTGGCAATATATTCGTTCGTCGCAGTCTGCTTGACGTGAGCAGGCATAAGGCACCTAGTAAGAATTGACAATCATCATTGTAGAAATCAGGAGCTAGAAGCCAGATTATCTGAAATTGTGAACGATCATTGACTGAACCGTTGCGTTACGATAATTGTCCCGTCGTAGTTACCGGCTTCATTTCCGACCCCGGCATCCTTGACGAGATCAATTGCACCTTGATCACTTCTGCTCCATAGAAGATGATTTGTGCCGAGTAGTACACCCAGATGAGGAAAATAACAATTGAACTGGCCGCACCGAAGGCGGTAGCAAGAGATTTGCCCATCTGCGTGAGATAGAAAACGAATAAGAGTCGACCCAGGAAGAACAGTAGCGATGCGACCACTGAGCCGAGCAAGAGGTACCGGTAAGGGATACGGCCATGACTGAGGAACCGGAACGTGAACAGCAGCATCCCCGCCACCAGCACGACATACAAGCCGGTATGTCCCCAGAACCAGAGCCGCTTCCCACCTGGCAAAGTGTCTTCGACGATATTCAGGAAATAGGTCAGTATCCCGTCACCCAGAAACAGAATCAGCCAGAAGGCTCCACTGACTACCACCATGATAAACGAAAGAATATAGTTGATGACCATGGCAGAGAACCAGTGCCGATGCTGCAACGGCTTGAGGTTCCAGATCATCTCCAGGGCCGTGCCCAGTTGCAAGAAGAAGTTGCTGGCTGTCGCCACCAGAATGATCGGTCCCAGGATGCTGGCCCAGAGGGTGGTCGATGGCTTCCAGAGCTGGTCGACCAGCGTCATCACCGCTTCCGCACCCTCTACGCCAATGTTCTCTTTGGCCATCCCCAGAATCTTCAACTTCACTTCCGCCTCGCCGACAAACAGGCCAATCGAAGCGATGGCGATAATCAGCAGCGGAGCGATGGAAAAGAGGGCGTAGTAGGCCAATGCCGCGCCAAGATACGAACCCCGGTCGGCGCTCCACGAGAGGCCAGCTTGATACAGTGTGCGAAAGATGTACATCCCATCAGTGTATGTAGCCGGCTATGGGAATGGATAATGCCCGTGACAAAGTCGTGGCACTTTCCGGAATTCATAGAACCACTGTATATGGAATCCCGTCGCATCCACTCATCCTTTGCAGCACTCCTCTGGCCCGAATTCCGTCGGCTGTTCATCTCCACCGCTTTCACCACGCTGGGCTACCGGGCACTCACGCTCGTCATTGGGTACCAAGTCTATGAACTCACCGCCAATCCACTCGACCTCGGCATGCTGGGCCTCGTTGAAGCCATCCCGGCCTTGTCTCTGGCGTTATTCGGCGGCCACGTTGCTGATCGTATGGATCGACGCAACATCCTGGTCTACACCCTGTCAGTGCTCACGCTTTGTGCCGCCGGGTTTGCGATCATATCAGCCATCGAACTGGGACATCATCAATTGTGGTTGCTCTACACCGTGATCTTCGTGGCAGGCATCGCACGTGGCTTCGGTGAGCCGGCTTCCGGGGCCATTGAAGCCGAAGTGGTGCCCAGGGAGCTCTACGTCAATGCTTCGGCCTGGATGGCGAGCGCCTGGCTGAGCTGCGCCGTGCTTGGCCCCGTGGTGGGTGGCATCTGTTATGGGTTGGCCGGGCCGGTCGCCACCTATGTGATGATCGCCGTGTTCTTTGCCTGTGCCTGGATGGTAATCATCCCCATGGAGGCCAAGCCCGCCCATCCATCGCCGGAGGACGAGTCGATCTGGCAAAGCATTGCCGTCGGCGTGAAGTACGTGGCGAGCAATCAGATTCTCGTCGGTTCGATGGCACTCGATCTGTTTGCTGTCCTCTTCGGCGGGGCGATGGCTCTGCTTCCGGTGTTTGCTACCGACATTCTTCACGTCGGGCCTATCCACCTGGGCTTCATGAATGCTGCGCCTGCTGCCGGCGCGTTTGTCATGATGATGTGGGCTACCCGACATCCGCCGTCAAGAAACGCCGGGCGAACGCTGCTCGTTTCGGTTTTCGCTTTCGGCATCACGATGATCGTCTTTGCTCTTTCGACCAACTTTTACCTATCACTTATCATGCTAACGCTCAGCGGCATCTTCGATGGCATCAGCGTGGTGATCCGCCGGGCGATTCTTAGGCTCGAATCGCCTGATCATCTGCGTGGTCGGGTAGCAGCGGTCAGCATGATCTTTATCGGCTCGTCCAATGAAATCGGCGCATTCGAAAGTGGAGTGGCAGCATCCCTGCTGGGCACCGTCCCTTCCGTCTGGCTGGGCGGCCTCGTGACGCTCTTGGTGGTAGCGGTGACAGCATGGAAAGCCCCGAAACTGCGGAGGCTGCACATTGAAATGAAGCAACAGAAGGAAGCAGCCCTAATAGGCGATACCACCAAAGAGACTAAACCAGTCCCAGCCGCTCCTGAAGCGACTTCACCCTGACCTCGCTGCCTTGCAGAGCTGTACACGCAGCGACGGCAGCCTGGGCAGCGGCGATCGTGGTGATGCACGTTACGCCACGAGCTACCGCTGCTGAACGAATCTTTCGTTCATCCGAACGACTGACTCGGCCACTCGGGGTGTTGATGATGAGCGCCACTTGGCCGTTCTGTAACAGGTCGAGAAGGTTCGGCCTACCGGTGCTGATCTTGTTCAACTCCCGGCACTTCACGCCTGCATCTTGTAGCACTTTGAGAGTGCCAGAGGTAGCCACGACATCGTAGCCGAGCTTGGCAAAAGTGCGACCGATGGGGGCGATGACCGGCTTATCCCGGTCAGCGACTGAGATGAAGACCGTGCCCTCTTTGGGCAGCGGGTTATTGGAGGCGAGCTGGGTCTTGGCAAAAGCGATGGCGAAGTCTTCATCGATGCCCATTACCTCGCCAGTCGACTTCATCTCCGGGCCAAGGATGATATCGACGCCGGGGAACTTGTTGAACGGGAAGACACTTTCCTTCACTGAGTAATAATTGGGGGTGATCTCTTTGGTGACCCCCAGTTCAGGCAGCGTCTTGCCGACCATGATCAACGAAGCGATCTTAGGCATCGGCAAGCCAATAGCCTTCGAGACGAACGGCGAGGTTCGACTCGCCCTGGGGTTCACCTCAAGAATGTAAATGACTGGCTTCTCAGTCTGCACGTCGTTGTTGCCAAAGGCCTTGAAATGGGCGACAGCGAACTGTACGTTCATCAGCCCTTTCACGTTGAGGGCCAGGGCCAGCACACGGGTCTGTCGTTTGATCTCTTCGGTGATATCTGGCGTCAGGCTATAGGGTGGCAGAACGCAAGCAGAGTCGCCTGAGTGAATGCCCGCCTCTTCGATGTGTTGCATCACGCCGCCGACGATCACGTTTTTCCCATCGCACAGGCAATCGACATCGACTTCGATGGCGTTATCGAGGAAGCGATCAATGAGAATCGGCTTTCCGGGCGAGACATCAACGGCACGGGAAACATAGCGTTCCAGTCCGACTTCATCGCCCACGATTTCCATAGCTCTGCCACCCAGCACATAGCTGGGACGAACGAGCACGGGGAAGCCGATGCGTTGAGCGATGCGAATCGCGTTGGGCACATCCAGGGCGATACCACTGGGGGGCTGCATCAGGCCCAGTTCGGTGACAAGGGCTGAGAAGCGTTCACGATCTTCTGCCACATCAATACTGTCTACGCTGGTGCCGATGATTGGAGCGTGGGCCGCTTCAAGTGCCTTGGCCAGGTTCAACGGCGTCTGGCCGCCGAACTGGACGATGATGCCATCGGGCTTCACTTCATCGACGATATGCAGAACATCTTCAGCGGTCAGCGGCTCGAAGAAGAGCATGTCGCTGGTATCGTAGTCGGTCGAAACGGTCTCCGGGTTGGAGTTGACCATGATCGTTTCGAAGCCGGCGTCTTTGAGAGCGAACGAAGCCTGGCAACAACAATAGTCGAACTCGATGCCCTGGCCGATGCGGTTGGGGCCGCCGCCCAGAATCATGATCCGTTTCTTGTTGCCCTTGGGCCGGACTTCGTTTTCGTTCAGTGCGACAGCGCCGGATACCTGCTTGGGCGGGGTGTCGTAGGTCGAATAGTAATAAGGCGTGTAAGCTTCAAACTCCGCGGCGCAGGTATCGACCGACTTGTAGCTCGGCAAGATGCCAAACTCTTTGCGGCGCTGGCGTACCTGGGCTTCGCTCACGTTCCAGATGTTGCAGAGCTGACGATCCGAGAAGCCGAATTGTTTGGCCCGGCGCATGATCGCCTCGGTGACCTGATCCAGAGTAGCAATGCGACGGAGGGCTTCTTCTTCCATCACAATGTCGTTGATGTGGTTCAGGAACCACGGATCGATTTTGGTGCGCTTGTGGATATCAGCCAGGCTCATGCCCGACTTGATGGCATATCGCAGATACCAGATACGTTCTGAAGTCGGCGTCACCAGGAACTTGTCAATCTCTTCCCGGCTTGGCTGTTTGCTGGTGCCCCAGCGATCCATACGGTCGCAGCCCAGGCCGAAATGGCCCGTCTCCAGTCCACGCAGCGCCTTCTGCAGCGATTCCTTGAAGGTGCGGCCAATAGCCATCGTCTCGCCCACCGATTTCATCTGCGTCGTCAGCGTTGTATTGGCGTCGGGGAACTTTTCGAAGGCCCAGCGGGGGATCTTGGTGACGACGTAATCAATGGTCGGCTCAAAACAGGCCGGTGTCTCACGGGTAATGTCGTTCTTAAGTTCATCCAGCCGATAGCCCACCGCCAGCTTGGCGGCGATCTTGGCGATGGGGAAACCTGTAGCCTTACTGGCGAGGGCTGAACTTCGGCTGACGCGCGGGTTCATCTCGATCACGATCATCCGGCCGTTCTCGGGGTTGATCGAGAACTGGATGTTGGAGCCGCCCGTTTCGACGCCGATCTCCCGGATGATCTTCAGCGAAGCATCACGCATCCGCTGGTATTCTTTATCGGTGAGCGTCTGGGCTGGGGCGACGGTGATCGAATCGCCGGTGTGGATGCCCATTGGATCGAGGTTCTCGATCGAGCAGATGATGACCACATTGTCAGCATGGTCACGCATTACTTCGAGTTCGTATTCCTTCCAGCCCAGACACGACTCTTCCACCAGCACGCTACGTACCGGGCTGAGATCGAGGCCACGGGCGATCATCTCGAAAAACTCGGTGCGGTTGTAGGCGATGCCGCCTCCCGTGCCGCCGAGGGTGAAGCTGGGGCGGAGGACGCAAGGCAGGCTGACGAGATCAAGAACGTCTCTCGCTTCATCGAGGTTGTGAATCTGCTTGCTCTTGGGAAGATCGAGACCGATCTTTTCCATTGCCTGTTTGAACGCAAGCCGGTCTTCCGCTTTGTGGATCGCTTCGGGCTTGGCCCCGATCATCTCAACGCCATACTGCTTGAGGACGCCGTTCTGGTGCAGGGCCATGGCGGTGTTGAGTCCGGTTTGCCCGCCGAGCGTGGGCAACAGGGCGTCAGGCCGTTCGACCCGGATGATCTCGGCGACGTATTCCCAGGAGATGGGTTCGATGTAAGTGCGATCCGCCATCTCCGGATCGGTCATGATGGTGGCGGGGTTGGAATTGACGAGGACGACCTGGTAGCCCTCTTCCCGGAGAGCCTTGCATGCCTGCGTACCGCTGTAATCAAATTCACATGCCTGGCCGATGATGATCGGCCCGGAACCGATGATCAGAATCTTCTTTAGGTCGGTACGTTTGGGCATCGAGTCAGTCCTGAGTGCTGAGTCCTGAGTGCAAAGTGGTGTTGATACAAGAGCCGCCGGGCGGAACCCGGCGGTAGGTTTGTTGTCATCACGCTCCGCCGTGATGAACGCTGAAGCGAATGCATAGGCATCCAGTCGCTCTTACTCATGAATACGGAAACAAGGGGCGAAGGTCACTTGGGAAGGGGCGGGAATTTCTGGGGAGTAATTCAGGTCATCATTGCGAACGGGGGTGCGTAACATTCCACTTGATTCAACATGACATTCACAAACGAAAACAGGGGGCCAACGCCCCCTGCACGATTCGATTGACGTCAAGAAAACCTAGCTCGCCGAAGCCGTCAGCGTCTCTTCCTTCGCCGCTTCCTTGGCCGGAGGCAGCACTTCTACTGCTTCCTTCTTGCTCGGAACGAAGGCGATCTTCTTCTCGGCGCCTTCGCCGGCGACCAGTTCGGCTTTGATGATGTCGAAGCCGTGGAAGGTGCCTCGAAGAATTTCTTCAGCGATGGGGTCTTCCAGCAACTGTTCGATGGCCCGGCGTAGAGGACGGGCGCCGAACTCGACGTTGAAACCCTTGTCGATGAGATACTCGCGGGCTTCGGGCGTCAGTGACAGAGTCAGGCCCATCTCCTGTAGCCGTTTGTACACCTTTTCCAATTCGATGTCGACGATCTTCTGAAGATCAACACGAGTGAGCTGTCGGAAGACGATGATGTCGTCGAGGCGATTGAGGAACTCGGGCCTGAAGTAGCGATCCAGCGCGGACTTCAGCGTTTCCTTCATCTTCTCGTAGTTGCTGTTCTCGTCCTTCTTATGCAAACCGAAGACCGACTTGTTGGTCACTTCCTCAGCACCGGCGTTGGTCGTCATAATGACGATGGTGTTACGGAAATCGACCACTCGGCCGAAGCTGTCGGTCAGACGGCCTTCTTCCATGATCTGGAGCAGCATGTTCCAGACATCGGGGTGGGCCTTTTCGATTTCATCGAGCAGCACCACGCTGTAAGGGCGACGGCGAATCTTCTCGGTGAGCTGGCCGCCTTCTTCGTATCCGACGAAGCCTGGCGGGGCACCAATCAGTCGGCTGACGTTGTGCTTCTCCATGTATTCCGACATGTCGATGGAGACGAGCGCCTCCTCGTTGCCGAACATGAACTCAGCGATACGCTTGGCCAACAGGGTTTTGCCGACACCGGTGGGGCCGGCAAAAATAAAGGTACCGATGGGGCGCTTGGGATCTTTGATGCCCGAACGGCTGCGGCGGATAGCCCGGCTGATGCGTTCGATCGCTTCGCCCTGCGAGATGACCCGCTTCTTGATCTCGTCTTCCATCTTGAGGAGACGGCTGGTCTCTTCGTCGCTGAGCCGCTTGAGGGGCACACCGGTCATCTTGCTGACGACCTCGGCGATGACTTCCTCATCGACCACGCCATCGACTTCCTTGGCCTTCTCACGCCATTCCTTGGTGATCTGCTCTTTCTTCTTCTTGACCTTGTCTGCCTGATCACGCAACTGGGCAGCCTTCTCGAAGTCCTGCTCAGCGACGGCTGCTTCCTTCTCGGCATTGAGCCGTTCGATGTCGCCATCAATGTCCTTGAGATCGGGTGGGCGAGTGGTCGCCTTCAGACGGATACGGGCACCTGCCTCATCGATCACGTCGATAGCCTTGTCAGGTAGGCAGCGGCCGGTGATGTAGCGGTCGGACAGTTCGACAGCTGCTTCGAGAGCCTTGTCGGTGATCTGTACTCTGTGGTGCGATTCGTAGCGGTCACGCAGACCCTTGAGGATCTCGACCGCTTCCTTTTTGTTGGGCGGGTTGACGATGATCTGCTGGAAGCGGCGTTCGAGCGCCCCATCCTTTTCGATGTACTTGCGGAACTCATCAAGGGTGGTCGCCCCGATGCACTGGATTTCCCCTCGAGCCAGGGCAGGCTTGAGGACGTTGCTGGCATCGATAGCGCCTTCAGCGCCACCGGCACCAACTAAGGTGTGGAGTTCGTCGATGAAGAGGATCGTGTTCTTGGCACGACGTACTTCATTCATCACAGCCTTGATACGTTCTTCAAACTGGCCACGGTACTTGGTGCCTGCGACCATCATGGCGAGATCGAGCACGACGA
>DAOMFV010000165.1:0-10072 GCA_035430005.1 Gemmatales bacterium | reverse complement strand
AGTTTACCCATGCTGTCTGGTTCCCTCTCCCCTGGCGGGAGAGGGTTAGGGTGAGGGGGTCGATGATCGAGTTTACCCCGGTCGGTATTTGATTAGATTTGCAATGACAGATCGAAGGTTCTCAACCGGGTTACATCTATCAAGAAACTCCTCACCCCCAGCCCGTCTCCCCGAGAGGGAGAGGGGAGCAAACTACTTCCCCGGCAGCGTCTTAAGCAGGGCCCCGGTCTTCCCATCATACACCCGCACCAGCCCCTCTTCGCCGCCGGCTGCCACGAGGCTGCCATCACTACTGGCCGCCACCGCTTGCAGAAAATCGCTCGCACCGGGGAAGCTGCGAACGTTGCCGCCGCTATCGATATTCCATTGCCGCAGGCCTGCATCGCCACAGGCGCTGATGACCATCGGGGCGGTCTTCAACATGCTCAGCCTCGTGATCTGCTTGGTGTGCCCGGCGATGGTGCGAATCTGTTCGCCCTTATCGAAGTCCCAGACTTTCAGGACATTGTCTGCCCCGGCCGAGACGAGTGTCTTGCCATCGGCCCGCCAGGCAACGTCTAAAACATGGTGCGTGTGCCCCTCGAAACTGCGGAGCTGGGTGCCGGGTTTGATGATACTGAAATCAGTCTGATGCACTCGGGCCAACATCGCCGTCTGCCGTCCCAGCGTCGCGCCTGGAACGCTCCATGGAATGATCATCGAGCCAATCGCCGATAGCGGTTGGGTCGATGCTTCCAATCGTACCGTCGGCTGTGTCGCCCAGACCTTCACGAACTTGTCCGCGCCCGAAGTCGCCAGCATCTTGCCATCAGGGCTGAACCGGATGCCAAAGACGGTGTCGCTGTGCGGCGACGGTATGGTGAGCACCGGCTTGCCCGTTGCCAGATCAAAGACGATCACTTCACCGTCTTGCGTCGGGCCGCCGCCTGCCGTGGCCAGCAGTTTGCCGTCAGAGGAGAGATCCAGAGCGACGACACGATCAGCGAAACCGGTAAGCTTTTGGATGACCGCGCCGGTCTTGAGGTTCCAGATGGTCACTTCCTTGTAGCCGCCACAGTAGAGCTTCTCGCCATCGGGGCTGAAGATGAGCGACTGAATGAGATCGAGCTGCGATTGCCCCAGCGGTTTGCCTGTGTCATCCTTCAAAGACGGGTCGATGAGCGTCTTCTGTAGATCACCCTTCTCGGAGCCATAGATCGAGATCGTCGCCCCGCGCCCGGCAGCGATCAGCTTCTTGTCGTTCGACATGCCCAGCGCCAGAACCGGCTTGATGCGTTCGGGCAGCTTCGTCATCTTGATGGTCGCTGTCGCCTTGGCCACCACTTCACCGGTACTCGACCCCTTCGCCCCTTGAGTAACCCAGGCTTTGAGCAGCGCCAACTCTTCCGGAGTCAGCGGTTCTTCATCTTTGGGTGGCATTGCTGGCGTGTCTGTGCGACCCGACAGTTTGATCAACAGACTCTCGGCCGGTTTGCCTGCCACGATGCTGGTGCCACTCTTGCCCCCTTTGACGATGCCCTCAAGGCTGCTCAAATCGAGCCGCCCCTTCTTGATCGAGCCGCTATGGCAGGTCGTGCATTTGTTATCGAGAATGGGCTGAATCTGCTTCTCGAAATCGAGGGCGCCACCCTTGTAGGGTACCACGGTGATGGGCGGCAGTTTCTTGTCTTGTGCAATGAGAGGCAGCGCAACGATCAGGCAAGAGAGGCCGAGAAACCAACGCATGAGTCGAGACTCCGAACAAAGGCAGGATCAGCAGGCAGGGGAACTGGCAGGTAGGGATAGTATACATGGTGGAAATGGACAAACCCAGAGCGATCTTGGCTCCGGGTCTGGTTTGTAGTCATCACGCTCCGTCGTGATGACATAGGGTGCAATCGCAATATCACTGTTCAAATTCGAAAACTTTGCGAGTGCAATGGGTACATATGCCTGTCTCCGCGTCATCACGACGGAGCGTGATGACTACAATCCAGACTACGCCCCAGCAGGGTCTTTGCCACCCACCCACGGCCCGCCCAGCTTCTGGTATTCCTTCGGCACCAGCAGGTTGACCTTGGGGTCGCCCGTGTAGCCGGCGATTTCGTTGGGCTTGCCTCTCGCCTTGCTCCGCTTCTCCCAGTTGGCGGCCCACGAGCCATTGCCTTCGACGGGCTTGCGGAGTTCCTTGTTCCAGAACATCACCTGACTCTGGCGGTAGCTCTGCACGCCCAGATTCACCGTGGTGAAGGCGGCGGCACCCAGTTCAGCATTGCTCAGAGTTTCATGCTTACGGGCCCGGCAGCATTCGAGGAAGTCTTCCCACAGGGCATAGGTATCTGTGTTGTAGCTGTACTTCCGCTTCGGCCCGGCATCGACCATCGGGCTGGCGACGAAATTGCCCGTCACCTCTTCCTTCATCTTCGGCGCAGCAGGGCCGCCCTTGCCCAGATCCTGGGGCAGCACTTCGTAGCCCATGGCGAAGTTCTTGCGGGTGAACTTCAGCGTGCCGAGGTGGCCACGGATCACTTCCTCAATCGGGTAGTCGTTAATCATCGTCGCCATGATGAGGAGCTGGCAGCCTTCATCGTAATCAGCGACGACGGCAGCGACATCCGGCACATCGCGGCCATCGTATTCGAGGTACAGGCCGCCCGAACCGGTGACCCGGGCTGGGTACTTCACACCCATCGCCGCGATGATGTGGGTCGTCTGATGCACGAACAGATCGGTGAACATGCCGCCGCCGAACGGCCAGTAGCAGCGCCACTGGCCATAGACAGCCCGGTCGAACGGCTGTTCTTCGGGCTTGGGGCCGATCGTCACGCCGTTGACGTTGTACTTGTAGCCGAGGAATTGATCCCAGTCGATCGTCTTGGGGTTCATGTCCTTGGTCAGCTTGTAGTATCGCCACTGGCCTTCGAGGGAGTTGCGGTAGTAGCTCGTCTGGGCCTGAGCGACGTGGCCAATGCCGCCCTGCTTGATGTACTCGTTGGCCATCCGCCAGATCGGGTTGGCCATCGACTGTACGCCGACTGACATCACCCGATTGTGCTTTTTCTGCGTATCAACGACGGCATGGGCCTCTTCAATGGTGCGGGTCATCGGCTTTTCGCAGTAGACATCCTTGCCCGCTGCCATCGCATCGATCGACATCTTGGCGTGCCAGTGATCGGGGGCGGCGATGCAGGCGACATCGACGTCCTTATTATCAAGCAGTTGCTGATAGTTCTTGGTGACGACGTTCTTGTCATCAGGATTGATCTTGAGCGCCTCCGCAGCGGGGTAGAGGCCACGGTTGATTTCCTTGTTGCCATCCCACACGTCGCACACGCCGACCGCCCTCACCGGCTTGCCCTCGCCGATCATGATGTTGATGATCTTGACGTGCGATTCCATCATGCGTCCGCCGGTGCCGAGGAAGGCGATGCCGATCTTCTCGTTGGCCCCAACGACGTTGGCATAACTCTTGGCGGATAGCGACATCGCCGCCGCCCCAACGGCTGCCGTCCCCAGAAAGCCTCGACGGTTGATCTCAGACATGGCTCACTCCATTCTCGATGTGTCAGAAACACTGGCAGGTGAAAGTAGCAGAGTATCGTGCAGTGTGACACCGCAGACGATGGCCATATTATGGCAGATGAATTGGGAAATGCTACAGGAATGTGCGCGGAGAACGCCAGTATCGTAGGGTGCCGTGGAACGGCACTCCTTGTCGATACACGTTACTACTGCCTGGCAGGACCCTCACCTTCCCGAAACTCTGAACTGAAATGGAAACGTTCACCAGCTTTCACATGAAATCTACTTGCGAAGCAGGACATGTTTGTCCACAATGAACTGGTTTCATCCACCTGTCTGCAGGGTATGCACAGCCCCATTCGAGAATGGTCATCTAACCATGTCCAAGAACGGTAAGGCCAATTTAAATGAAACTGAGATTCGTAGCGTCGATCATTCGTTTACGACACGCAAAGAGCTATATGCACAAGGAAAAAGTCTGCGTGACAAGTGCCCCCGTGCATCTCACGCCAAGTGGGTGCCTGCACATGACCGCCATGACCCCATCCATCTGCTGGAAGAATCCAGTAAGGGTCGGATGCTGGAACTCATTCCGATTCGCTATGGCCGCATGATGCAGTCGCCGTTCACGTTTTACCGTGGCTCGGCGATGAACATGGCAGCAGACCTGGCGACCACCCCCACGAATGGATTGCGCGTGCAAGCCTGCGGTGACGCGCATCTTTGTAATTTTGGCGTTTTCGCCACCCCGGAACGACGCATTATCGCCGATATCAATGATCTGGACGAGACTCTTCCCGCTCCCTGGGAATGGGACGTGAAACGATTGACGGCCAGCTTCGTCGTAGCTAGCCGATTCAATGGTCACAGTGAAGAGGAAGCCCGCGAGGCAGCGTTGTCCTCTGTCCGCGCGTACCGTGAGAGCATGGCGGAATTCAGCAAGATGCGGGTTCTCGATGTTTGGTACGCATCACTGGACGTTGAAAAAATCGAATCCATGATGAAGGATGAAGAGTCCACGAAACGCTTTGAGAAGCGCTTGGCCAAGGCTCGTGAACGGAGCGTGGCAGAATACGACTTTCCGGAATTGGTGACCACTGCCGGATTGAAACCGATGATCAAGGAAGATCCGCCTCTCATCTTCCATCTCCGTGAGCAGAGCAAAGCGCAACACGAAAAGATCATAGAAAAGGCCTTTGCAGGTTATCGGGATTCCTTATCGGATGCCAAGCGGTTGCTCCTGGATCGTTACCAACTGATTGATATTGCAGCTAAGGTGGTCGGGGTTGGCAGTGTTGGTACGTACTGCGCCATCATGCTGATGATGGCTTCCGAGAAAGATCCCTTGTTTCTGCAAATCAAGCAGGCGCGTCAATCGGTGCTCGAACCCTACGCCGGCAAGAGCATCTACGCCAACCATGGCCAGCGAGTGGTGGTCGGGCACCACCTGATGCAATCAGCAAGTGATCTCTTCCTGGGTTGGACTGAAGGGCATCAAGGTAGGCAGTTCTATATTCGCCAGTTGAAAGACATGAAGATCAAACCGATGGTGGAGATCTTTACTCCGTCGAACATGCGTCGCTATGGAGAACTCTGTGGCTGGCTCCTGGCCCATTCCCATGCACGTTCGGATCATCCATCCTTGATCAGCGGCTACCTTGGCAAAGGCGACTCCTTCGACGAAGCTGTTGCCGACTTCTCAGTAGCTTATGCCGACCAGGCGGAGAGAGATCATGAAACGCTGGTGAAGGCTGTTCGCAGTGGCAGGCTCGAAGCCTTCATTGAAGGGGTATAGGTTTCACTGACCATGGTTAAACTCATGGAAGAACCGGGCATGGAGACGATCACGGTAGAAGATCCCGCTGCATGGCTTACCCAACTTCACATTCAGGAGTGGCGAGTTGACATTCCTGAAGCAGGGCAACCTCTAATGACGAAAGAGACTGTAGCGATGTTGCCCATCGTTTATTGAACAATTCTGTCCCTTTTTTCTCAAGAATGAGTGTGCTCATGCGGGGGACGATCGTTACCCTCTGCCTTCTTGTGTCAGCCTGTATTGGCCTGATCGGGTGTCAGCATATTGGTCCAGGCACCATCATGCAGGATCGTCTCGCTTACAACCGGGCACTCGATATTACCTGGAAGGAACAGGTGCTGCTGAACATCGTCAGGATTCGCTATGTCGATACGCCAGTCTTTGTAGACGTCGCACAGATTGTCTCCGGCTATTCACACACGGGGTCGGTCGGTAGTACATTCTCAGCCAGTGTGATTCCCAATGCAGTGCCTTCTATATTTGATCCATTATTGGGAGCCATGAACCTTCAACAGGGATTCGGCGATACCCCCACTATTTCTTACGCACCCCAGACAAGTAGCAAGTTTATTCAGAACCTCACGTTGCCCATGCCGCCTAACTCAATTTTGTATCTGATGCAGGCCGGCTATCCCGTTGATCTGATTTTTGATTTGATGGTCGATTCGATTAACGGCTTGCGGGGAAAAATCGTGACTGCCGGCCTGGTCATTCCACCTACCCCGGAGTTTCAACGGGTTGTTCAGGTGTTGCGCAAGGCACAACTCTCCGGCTCCGTGAGCATGTTCATCGAAGTGAGCAAGGATAAGAAAGACGAATCACTGGTGATGATGATCCGCGATCCTGACACCGACCCTGAGTTGCTGGCCGAACTGGCGGAAGTACGCAAGCTGATGCGCATCAAACCGGACCAAAAGTCCTTCCGAGTGGTCTTTGGCAATCAAGCCGGCGGCCCAAACGAAATCGCCTTGGCTACCCGCTCCCCCTATCGCATCCTTCAGAACCTATCAGCTTCGGTTGAAGCTCCCGCTCATCACATTGCTGAGGGACGCGCGCCCAATCTCAATCTCACGGTCGATCCTGGCAATCACCGTTTGATGGTACTTAGCGGGCCTACCAAACCGTGCGATGCGTACGCTGCCGTCTGCTACCGGGATACCTGGTTCTGGATCAACGATAACGATCTCGAATCCAAACGCACCATGCTTTCACTTTCCATCCTCCTGGCGCTGGCCGACACTGGAAGCAAGGAAAACGTGCCGTTCCTGACCATTTCCACGCGCTAATCAATCATCATCAGTTATAATCGTAGCGATGAACAACAAGCTAACGGATGTTGGTGGAAAGGAAGATTTCTCCCTGGTGGTGGGAGGCCCCCTCTATCAGTTGTTGCTTCGCCTGCGGCTTGTGAAGCCGACGATGGGGCATGTTCCCCGGCGAATCCTGCTAGGTGTTTTGATCTTATGGCTTCCGCTGGTGCTGTTGACATTGTTAGCAGGCACCTTCCTCGGCGGTGTCAATGTTCCGTTTCTGTACGATCTGGATACCAACATCAAGTTCCTGATCTGTGTCCCATTATTAATTGCTGCAGAGATCATCATCCATCGTCGTATCAGGGAACTAGTGAGGGAATTTCTGGATCGCGAGATCATTGCTCCGTCGGAGCGGGCAAGGTTTGAACTGCTGATCGATCAGACTCTCCATTTCAGAAACTCGGTGGTCGCCGAAGTGGTCATGCTGGTGTTGTCCTTTACCCTCGGATACTGGCTCTGGCGAAACTATATCACCTTGCATGTAGCTGCCTGGTATGGAACTACCAGCGATGGGAATCTTCACCTTACCCCTGCAGGCTGGTGGCTGGTCTTTGTCAGTATGCCGCTCAGTCGCTTCATCTTGCTACGCTGGTACTATCGCATTTGCCTCTGGTATGTTTTCCTGTGGCGGGTGGCACGATTACCCTTGCAGTTGAACCCGCTGCACCCGGATCACGTCGGCGGACTGGGATTCCTCAAGCAGACGGTGACAGCATTTACTCCCATTATTTTCGCACACAGTGCTTTTCTCGCGGGAGTGATTGGAACCCAGATCTGGCACGATGGAGCCAAATTGCTCGATTTCAAACTTGAAATCATCGCCTACTTCCTTGCCATGATGCTGCTGGTACTGGCCCCGTTATTCTTCTTCACCATGCATCTGATCAACGCCAAAATCAAGGGTCTACATGAGTTTGGCATGCTGGCCAGCCGCTATACCAAGGACTTTCAAAAGAAGTGGCTGGACAATAATGTGGAAGCTAAACCAGGGCAGGGGCCGCTCCTGGGCACGGGTGATATTCAATCGCTGGCTGACCTGGCGAACAGTTTTCAAGTGGTTGAATCCATGAACCCGGTACTCTTCGATCGATGGCTGCTGATGCAACTCGCCATTCTCCTCGCCTTGCCGTTGTTGCCACTAACGCTCACCATGGTGCCCCTCGATGAAATGATGAACCGGTTGTTCAAGTTGCTGGTCTAGCGTTATCCGGTTCTCCACTTCTATTCGGGTTGAGGTGTTCTGAGTCGAGTTCGCCCCTGTTGATAGTATTTCACCCAAGGGAGAGAAGCGACGGCTTCACTCTCCACAATCGTCGTCACCCTTTAACACGAAATATCCCTGCCGTCTGTCACATCCGACCAACTCACGTGTATAGGCCATTGTCAGCCATGCAATCAATTCGCGTGCTGGCAATTGACACGGCGGTTGGTTGAACTACCATTGGGTACGCCTCCATCCGTACAGGCATGCATGTTCATGGATGCCTGATCACCATTCCTCAGACACCACTGTACGGAGTTCGCATCATGTTACGACGCACTACTCACGGCGCACGCTTCGCCAGGCTCTTGCTCGAATCGCTGGAAGAGCGATTGACCCCTTCATGGTCCAGCGTGCCGCCCTCACTAATTGCCCCGCCTGCCTCGTCCACCGCCGTTGTGCAAAACAGCCAGGGCGACGCCACGGGCAACGCCGGCATTGCTACCACCGAGATTGACTGGTACCGCTTCACCGCGCTCGCCTCCGGCTCGGCAACGTTTCAGGCTCTCACGCCGTCCAGCAACCTTGATACCGTGGCGGCTCTCTACAGTTCGACCGGTATCCGGCTTGCCTACAACGACGACATCACACCCGGTTCCAACCGCGACAGCCGCTTCACGGTCAACCTCAATGCCGGGCAGACTTACTACTTCGGCGTGACCAATTACACCCGCTCCGCCGGTGGGGCCTACACCTGGAGCATCGATGGAGCAGGAAGTGGTACCACCCCCACTGACGACAGCTATGAAAATAACGACACCCTCAGCACGGCCAGCAACCTGGGTACGCTGACTGCCACCAGCACCATCAACAACCTGGTGATGGCTGACAGCAACGACTGGTACCGCTTCACCCTTTCGACTGCCGGTACCACTAGCAGTTCCGTCGCCATCAGTTCCACGTCCACCCAGGGCGATCTCGATCTGGAACTCTACAACTCGGCAGGTACACGCATCGGTGTTTCCGAGGGTTCCACCAACAACGAATCGCTCTCTCTCGACGGCGTCTCCGCAGGCACCTACTATGTGCATGTGATTGGCTGGCAGGGCGCTGTCACTCCCAACTACAGCATGGTGATCACGCCCGGCAGCGGCGGCACCACGCCGCCACCACCAGCCGGCGGTTTCACCATCCAGCTACGCATGTCGGGACTGACCGCTTCCCAGCAAGCCATCTTCCAGCAGGCTGCCGCCCGCTGGCAACAGATCATCATCGGCGATCTGCCCAATGCCAACTATAACGGCGTCGCCGTGGACGACCTGCTCATCGATGCTTCAGCTACCACCATTGATGGCGCCGGCGGCATCCTTGGCCAGGCCGGCCCCGACCGCTTCCGCAGCGGTACCTCCATCCCCTACCATGGCTCTATGGAGTTTGACACCGCTGACCTCGCCAACCTCCAGGCGGGTGGCGGGCTGATCTACACGGTCATGCACGAGATGGGCCACGTCCTGGGCATCGGCACCATCTGGTCGACACGAGGGCTGCTCACCGGGGCAGGCGGTTCCAATCCGCTCTTTACCGGCGCCCAGGCCACCGCCCAGTACAACGCCATCTTCGGCACTCATGCTACCGGTGTCCCCGTCGAAAACACTGGTGGCTCCGGTACCCGCGATGCCCACTGGCGTGAATCTACCTTCGGCAACGAACTCATGACCGGCTGGCTCAACAACGGCGTCAATCCGCTAAGCCGAGTCACCATTGCCTCTCTCGCTGACCTGGGCTACCAGGTTGATATCAGCAAAGCTGACAACTACACCGGCCCCGGTGGCAGCTTGCTGGGCGGCAGCGGCGGCAACGGCAGCGGGCCATCCTTGCGATCAACTCTTGTCAGCCTTCCCACGCTGACTGATCGTCAGGCGCAGATGCTGAACAGCCTGGTTCAGCAGTCAAAGACCGTCTCACTTGATCTGGTTAAACAAAGTGCCTCAGTTCAATCACAACAGAAAGTCACCGACGATTGGTCAGTCCAACGCACCGTCAGCAAGCCCACGAAAACGACAGAGTTTGCATTGAACGAAAGCTTGCTGGCCCAGTTGGCAACGGTGTTTGTGAACTAAATATCGGGTTCCCCCTTTGCCCATCACGCTCCCCTCTGCCCATCACGCTGAGAGGAGCACAGTCCGGTTCCCCTCTCCCTCCCGGGGAGAGGGGTTAGGGGTGAGGGGGTCGATGATCGAG
>DAOMFV010000164.1:0-10259 GCA_035430005.1 Gemmatales bacterium | reverse complement strand
CATCCGATATTAGCCAGGCCCGGAAGGGCCTGGTAGGCGAAACAACATGCTCCAAGCTCCGAAGGAGCGCTCGGAAACTTTCTTGGCCTAAACCAGGCCCTCCCGGGCCTGGCTAACACCGAAGGCCCCTTGGGGCCAACACGAATAAATCATTGCTCCAATCCAACCCCCACTCCCCCTCGTCGTATTGAATAGATACCCAAGAGGCTGCATGGTAAGATGCAGCAAATCGAGGAGTTGACCATGCGTACCCTGTTCACCCTGCTGCTATCCCTCACCCTGTTCGCCCCCGTACTCCTCGCCCAGGGCCACATGATCCCCCGGGATCGCACCCTGCCGCCCATGCTCCTGGTCAACCACCGGGTCAAGGTGATGCTCGAAGACCAAGTGGCTGTCACCACGGTCAAGCAGACCTTCCGCAACCAGGCCAATCGGCCCCTCGAAGCGATCTACACCTTCAATGTCCCCAAAGGCGCCAGTGTCCGCGAGTTCTCGATGATGGTAAACGGGAAGAAGGTCAAAGGTGAACTCGTCGAAGCAGCCAGGGCCAAGAGTATTTACACCGAAATCGTCCGCCGTACCATGGATCCCGGTTTGCTCGAATACCTCGGCGCCGATCTGATCCAGATGTCGGTCTTCCCCGTGCCGCCGAGTGGCGACCAGGAAGTCGAAGTCAGCTTCACTTCGCTGGTCAATAAGCAGGAAGAGGCGGTCGAATACCTCTACCCGCTGCGGGCGCAGTCAAACATCCTCCGCATGTCGGGCGAGTTCTCCTTCGAGATGGAACTCAAAGCAGGCAAGCCCATTCAGAGCATCTACAGCCCCACGCATCCCATTTCGTTCAATCGCAAGAGCGATCGTCACGCCATCGTCTATTTCGATAAAAGCTTTGTCGCTCTCGATCGTGATCTCCAGCTTTTCTACACCACCGGCAAAGATGACATCGGCCTGACCATGCTTCAACACCGCCCCGCGAGCGGCGATGGCTACGCTCTGCTCATGCTCGCCCCCCGTGCCGAGATCGCTCAGGACAAGCGTGTGCCCCGTGACATCGTCTTCGTTCTCGATACTTCCGGTTCTATGCGCGACGACCACAAGATCGACCAGGCCAAGAAGGCCTTGAAGTTCGGTCTCGATTCGCTCAAACCCGGCGACCGCTTCAATGTCCTGAACTTCGCCACCACGATCAACAGCTTCGATTCCAAGCTCGTCGAGCAGGGCGAAGCGGTGGCAGCAGCCAAGAAATGGGTCGATGCTCTCGAACCCACCGGCGGCACTGCCATCGATGATGCCATGAAGGAAGCCCTCAAATATCAACCCAATAACCGTGCCCGGCAGTTCAACGTCGTCTTCCTCACCGATGGCAAACCGACCGTCGGCGAGACCAACGTCGAACGCATCCTGACCAATGTCGATAAGATCGCCGCCCCCGATACCCGCATCTTCACCTTCGGCGTCGGCTACGATCTTGACGCCGGCTTCCTCGACCGCCTGGCGGAAAAGAACCGCGGCACCAGCACCTACGTCCGCCCCAACGAAGATATGGAAGTCAAAGTCTCCTACTTCTTCACGCAGATCAACCAGCCCGTGCTCACCAACCTCAAGCTGGTCACCGGCACCGGCGTCCGCTTGATGGATGTCTACCCGCCCCAGTTGCCCGATCTCTTCCATGGCGGACAACTCGTGGTGCTCGCCCGCACTCAGGGCACCGGCCGCATGACAATCAAGCTCACCGGCCAGGTCGGCGAGACAAACAAAGAGTTCAACTACGATGTGGAGGTACAGGACAAGCCCGAACCGAAGCAGTACGTCGAAGACCTCTGGGCCCGCCGCAAGGTCGGCTACCTCCTCGACCAGATCCGCATGGGCGGCGAGAAGAAGGAACTCGTCGATGAAGTGGTGATCCTCGCCAAGAAGTATGGCATCGCCACGCCCTATACCAGCTACCTCGTCGTGCCCGATGATGTGCCCATGCCCGGTCGGCGTCAACACAACGTGACCATTAACAGCGATGGCTCACCTCGCCCTTCAACCGTCGGTGTTGGTGGTTCCTTCGCCGGTGGCAGCAAGGGCAGCGGAAGCGGCCTTGGCGGTGGCGACTTGGGCGGAGGCGGCTTAGGTGGTGGTGGCTTTGGTGGTGGTCTCGGTGGAAGACCTGGTGAAAAGGCTGCCTCGGCTACCGAATCAGTCAACCTCGTCAGAAAGAGCGAAAACACCGCCGCCGCTCGAGGCTTGAACGACCAATCAGCCGACAAGAGGACTCTCGACTTGGCCAAGGACGCCAACGAGAAACAACAGCAGACACAAACCCAGCAGGGCCAACTCGGCGTCGATTACGCCTATCAGCTCAACAACATGAAGAACCAGAACCAGCAGGGCAGAGGGGCCCAGCGCTCCGCCAACAAGCGAAGCTGCATCGAAGTGAACGGCGTCTGGATCGACGAGCAGTTCAAGAAGGATACCCCGACGCTGAACATCAAGACCATGAGCAACGCCTACTTCAAGCTCCTCGAAAAGAAGCCCGAGATGAAGGAAGTCTTTTCCCTCAGCCCCGCCCTCGTCTGGATTACCCCCAGCGGCACCGCTTTGGTGATTGACCCCAAGGAAGGCAAGGAAGAGATCAGCGACGAGGAGATCACCAAGTTGTTTACGAAGTAAACAACTCGTTCCCAGGCTCTGCCTGGGAACGCACTGGATGCGAGGCTCCGCCTCGCTGGAAGAGCAGAAGAAGTTCGCAAATCTCCGCCTGGTTCATTGAGGCAGAGCCTCCATTGCAGTGCGTTCCCAGGCAGAGCTTGGGAACGAGAATGTAGTAAACAACTAGTCCCCGTCTCCGACCGGGGACTAGTCGTAAATATGTGTGCTACACTACGGTATGCCCTCGCCCCCAACTAACCAGCGACTCGACATGATCGATGCCCTCCGGGGCTTCGCTGCGCTGTGGGTGTTTCTTTACCACATTTGGAACGTGCTGCATCCCTGGGGCAACAGCCAGGTCGCCCCGGTTGTCTGGGATAGCAGTAAGCCTTGGCACTACTGGGTTAGCTTCTTCCTCTTCCAGTATGGTTACTTCGGCGTCACCATCTTCTTCGTCGTTAGCGGCTTCTGCATCCATCTGCCCCAGGCTCGCCGCCATGCAACAACGGGAAGCGATGGCATGAAGCTTGAACCCTTCTTCCAGCGCCGCTTCTGGCGGCTCTACCCGGCCTACTTTGCCGGCCTGTTCGTCGCCTCGCTCAGCCTCGGTGTCCTGCGGTTCATGGAATACCGTGCCAGAGGCTGGCCGCTGCCTCTGCCCGATGGTTTCTACGAACAGGCCTTTGGAGTGTACGACATCGCCTACAACGCACTCTTCCTGCTCCCCTTCTTTACGTCCGCTGCCGATCTGAACAGCGTGCTCTGGACGCTTGTCTTCGAGGTGCAGTTTTATCTCCTCTATCCGCTGCTATTATGGTTCATCCGCCGGATCGGTCTGCTGCCGGTAGGGCTGATATTGCTAATCTGTGAAGCCTTGATGGCTCCCACGCCCAAGAACGAGGCGAATCTGTTTGACCATAGTCCGTGGGAATACTTTTTCCTGGGGAAGTATTTCGAGTGGTATCTCGGTGTCGTCGCCGCTGAGCTGCTGGTCAATCATCGAACGCTGCTGCCCCGCCTGGGTTTGATCTCGGTATTCATACTGGGCGTGCTCTTCAGCATCGGCTGCGTCTTCGTGCCTCTCCTTTGGCCCTATCGTGATATTGCAGTCGCTACTACGACTTGCCTGTTGCTCCTTTGGCTGTTGCCCGGCTCAGCGAATCACACCGCGCCACCAGGCCGACTGCTCCGTCTCTTCATCTGGCTCGGCCTCTTCTCGTACAGTCTGTATCTCCTGCACATTCCGCTGCTGCGAATGATCAACGCCGGCAACACCCTGCTTGCTGAATGGCTCGGCCACCCCAGTTGGGAACGCTGGATGATCCTTGACAGTATCCCCCTCGTCATCCTTGCCGCATGGGGCTTCTACTGGCTCTTCGAACGGCCGTTCCTCAAGACTAAGTAGTTGTTGCTCCGGTGTGGTTCGGTGACTGTGCCACACTCCGGCGTGTACTCACGTCGGGGTGTGGTTGCGGGGAACTCTATGCAGTCTCGATCAACTTTCTTATGGTGTTACGACTATCGATTGAGGCACACCCCGTCCGAGTACAGACGGAGTGTGGCACAGGTTCCGAGGGGCCGTGGCAGGGTCGTGTGGTACTCCACTCGACCCTGTTCTACTATGACAACGCCACGTTGCTGAATCAGGGTCGAAACGGAGTACCGTTACGACCCTGCCACCACTCTGCATGTTTGGATATTGCTTAAACCGATTACCGTTCAACCGGCGCCTTTGCTTGCTCCCAGGCGACAAACCCACCGGCAAGGTTCGTCGCTTGGTAGCCATGCTTTTCCAGCAGGGAACACACCCGTGCTGATCGAGTACCGGTACGACAGCTTACTAGAATAGGTCGATCCTTCGGAACCTCTGCGAGTCTGGCGAGTTGCCTGGTGTGTGAGATATTGATTGCTCCAGGCGGATGCCCTTCGACGAACTCCGTCAGGCGCCGTGAATCCAGAACAAACGGCTTGCTCTTCTCCATCATCGCCTGGGCACCCCGGACATCGACTTCCGACGTGGCGACGAGCTTCTTCCCAGAAGTCTCGTACTGTTTCAATTCCTCGGCATTGAACCAGCCCTTGATGTTATCGAGTCCGATGCGGATTAATCCTCGCACCGCCTCATCAACATGGGCTGGATCCGCAATCAGATAGATACTTTCATCCTCGTCGATCAGCGAACCAGCGTCGGTGCTGAACGAGACCAGCAAAGGCAGGGACAACGCCCCAGGTACATGCCCGTTCTTGAAATGAATCCACGGACGAGTATCCACAACAGCACAGGTACGCCCATTGATGGCCTGTAGTTCTGCCACGCTCAGTTGCCTGGGCTTGGGAACACCTCCCAGTACCTTCGGCCCCATCTTGTTATCCCGCTTCATCCGGGCGAAATAAAGCGGCGGCTCGGGTTGACCTTCCAGAATGTACTTCACGAAACCTGCTTCGCTTTCGGCGGCACGAATAGAAGTATTGAACATCTTCTCGTAGCCGACGGTGCTCTGCGGCACAGCTCCCAGTGCTTTGCCGCAGGCGCTGCCCGCCCCGTGAGCCGGCCAAACCTGCATGTAGTCGGGCCAGTCCATGAACTTCCGCACCGTCTGATAGAGCTGGTGCGCAGAAGAATCTGCCTTGCCGACGACACCTGCTGCGGATTCGAGCAGGTCAGGCCGTCCCAGATCGCCGACGAAAACGAAGTCGCCAGTTGCCACGCCGATTGGTTTGTCTGCGCCACCCCCACGGTCGGTGACCATGAAGCTGAGGTGTTCTGGAGTATGTCCGGGGGAATATACGGTCTTGAACTCGATGTTTCCCACTTTGAAGATGTCGCCGTCCTTGAGCAACTGGTAAGCGTAGCTCCCGCTGCCGGTTTTCTTGTCCAGCCACTGATACTTCCAGTCGGCATCGCCCTCATCGGAGAGATAGACTTTCACACCTTTCTCTGCCAGTTCGCGCGCCCCCGATAGAAAATCAGCATGAATGTGTGTTTCAGCGACAGCGACAATTCGCAGAGCGTTGGCTGTTGCTATCGATTCGTAACGATCTATGTCACGCTGCGGGTCAATCACGATGGCTTCACCGGTTCTTTGACAGCCAATGAGGTAGGCAGCTTCAGCCAGCTTGTCGTCGTAGACCATGCGGAGAAACATGATCAGCACTCCAGGGAGAGATTGCTCGATGGACGAGTTCAATCCCAAAATACTCCGTTAACCATTGAACAGCAACGATATTCCTCATTGCCAGGATTGTTAAGCACTTTACTCAACCCTGGCTGAGCATAGCTATGCGCTCTCCGCAACTTACACTTGATATTGCTGATAGGTCCGATAGCCGCCACCAAGGTTCTTGACCGCATACCCCGCTGCCAAAAGCAGGCGAGTCGCCAGGTATCCACGCTTGCCGACCTGGCAGTAGGCGATAATCTCCCGATCCCTTGGTAGTTCGCTGACCCGTTGCCGAAGCTCATCGACCGGGATATTGATTGCTTCGGGAAGATGTCCCAGAGCATACTCAGCAGCAGTTCGCACGTCGAGTAACAGTGGTCGGCCCTTGGTTGGCATGGCGAGCAGTTCCGAAACCTGCACCTGCGGATGATCGCCATGCAACAGCCCCGCAGCTACGAATCCCGCCATGTTGACTGGATCCTTGGCCGAGCCATAGGGTGGAGCATACGCTAGTTCCATTTCTTCCAGATCATAGACCGTCATTCCAGCCTGCAAAGCGACCGCCAGCACATCGATTCGTTTATCTACGCCGGCTCCCCCTACAGCTTCCGCGCCGAGCAGCTTGCCCTTTTCAGGCTCAAACAAGAGCTTCAGTGACATTCCTTCCGCGCCGGGATAGTACCCAGCATGATTGGCTGGATGAACGTAGATTTTGCGGTAATTGATGCCTCGCCTCTGCAACGCCTTCTCGGTCGCTCCGGTGAGTGCCGCCGTCTTATGGAACACCCTCACGATAGAAGTGCCTTGCACGCCACGAAAGCGACTGGCTTTACCAAAAGCATGATCAGCGGCAATGCGTCCCTGGCGATTGGCAGGGCCAGCAAGGGGCACTTGTACCGGTTCGCCAGTCAAGGCATCAACAGTTTCCACCGCATCGCCGACACCGTAAATATTCGGATCACTCGTCTGCATGTGGGCATTCACACGGATGCCGCCCCGAGAACCGACTTCCAACCCCGCCTGCTTTGCCAGTTGATTCTCCGCACGCACGCCAATGCTGAGGATGACCAGCTCTGCCGGCAGCTTCTGGCCCGATTGCAAAACCACCATGACAGACTGATCAGATACCTTCTCAAACGCTGTGACCGAATCCTTGAGCAGAAGCGTCACCCCATGTTGCCTTAGCGTCTGGGCGATGGGAGTCGTCATCTCTTTATCCATCAGCGGCATGACCTGATCCTGCAGTTCCACCACGGTCGTCTGAATCTTCTGATGAACCAGTGCCTCAGCCATCTCCAGGCCGATGAACCCGGCTCCGATGACGACAGCGTGCTTGACACCTCTGGCGATCACAGCCTTGATGCGGTCAGTATCCTCCAGGTTTCGCAGCGACTGAATGCACGGATGATCGATGCCCGGCAACGGCGGCCTGACTGGAGCAGCCCCGGGGGAGAGGATCAATCGATCATAACTCTCTTCGTACACTCGTCCGGCCGCCAACTCTATCACCTTCACAATCTTTCGGGCACGATCGATCGATTCCACCTGGGTGCGAGTGCGCACATCGAGCCGATAGCGTTCCTTCATCCGCTTCGGCGTGACAACGAGCAACTTGTTTCGATCGGTGATTTCCCCACCCAGATAGTAGGGCAGACCGCAGTTGGCGAAGGAAACATCAGGCCCACGCTCGAAGAGAATGATCTCCGCCTTTTCATCGAGCCGTCGAGCCCGCGCCGCCGCCGAAGCTCCACCTGCAACACCACCGACAATGAGCAGTTTCATAATGAGGAATCCTTGCAGCTATCCTCGTCCCCGTCTATCTCCCCCTCCCCCGGAGGGAGAGGGGTCGGGGGTGAGGGGAGCATGGCACCATCACAAAGAGGACAGGGTATTCAACCCCATCACACCGAAGCCAGCTTCGTTGCACACGCCTCATCCTTCACCTGGTTCCACGGCATCCGTGCCAGGATCATCCCCATGCCGCACGTATCAGTGATGCCTGCAAAAAGCAGCCCGGCTCCGATGAACGCCGATAGCCCCAGGAAGTAGGGGTGTACCCACCATGCCAGGGCACAGCCGATCAGGACCAGCGAGCCGGCCACCATGCGAACCTGCCGTTCAAGTGAGACCGCTTTTGTCCCTCGTACCACGTCCAGACCCGTTTCGATGCAGGCCTTGGTGCCACCCTCCACCAGTACGACAGGTATCCCCGCTGTGGCCAGAGTCTGGCAGGCCTGCTTGGCTCGCGTTCCTGATTGGCAAACTACATAGATCGGATCAGCGGAACTGAACTTGCCCTTCAACTGCTCGCTGGTGCAGCGATCGAGCGGGATATTCTCAGCCTGAACGAGATGCACCTCGCGGAACTCGACCGGAGTACGTACGTCGATAATCTTGGTGGCGGGTTTTTGCTGTAATCGCTGCTTCAGGTCTAAAGGCGAAATGGATGGGAATGACATGAGGTTCCTCCTGAAAGTTACCGGGCTTTCTGCGTAAACCGATGGGCGATACAGGCCATCAGTTCATGCAGGCAAGGTTCGGCAATGGAATAGTAAACATGGCGGCTGTCACGTTGCAGTGTGAGTAAGCCGCAACGCCGCATCAATCGAAGATGCCCCGAGGTCATAGCGGGGGGAAGATCGCACGCTTCAGCCAGCTCTCCCACGGTATATCGGTGTGCGAGCAGGCGCTGCACAATGCCCAGCCGCTGTGGATGGGCGAGAATGCGAAGGCAATCTGCCGCTTGGGTTAACTGGTCACTGGTCATCTTTCGTTGGGGAGCTTTCAATGTCTTCATAACTGCCTCGTTATATCAATATATCGTAATCTCACGATATGACAAGTGAGGAAAAGAGAGAAGATGTCTTTTAACGTGGAGGTTAGGGCTAAGCGGGAACTGCGAAAACGTTAGCAGGAAGGTTCTGTAGGAGGAAACTTACTCACTCCATGGACTGCTAATATGAATAGAAAACGATACTACGTTGCCATTGGAAACGCTGTCGCTGCACACGTCACCATCAGCAGCTCTTCCGGCGTCGTCACCTGGTGCGTCGGCTCTTCAATCGCCAGCGTCTTGAAATCGTTGATGCCCCACGAGACAGCGGCGACATCGATGCCTGCTTTATGGGCCGCTACCACATCGCGCACTTCATCGCCTACGTAGAGCACTTCCTTCTTGCTGAGCTTGCGTTGCTTGATGACCCGCTTGATGCCCCGGGCCTTGCCGAGCAGCTTGAAGCACCCAGCCGTGAACTCAAACAGCTCAGAGATGCCGTTCGCCTGCAGGAAGGCCTGGATATTCTCCGGCGAGTTTGACGACAGAATCGCGTGCCGCACACCTGCTTCACGGGTCTGCTTCAGCACACGGATGATGCCAGGATAGAGTTTGACTTTATCGATCTCGTTCCGCATCGCCAGTTGAAAGGCCCGGGTGACTTTCGGCAACTTCAGGAACCCGATCTTGTGTTCCTTCATGAACTTCCGCACTGTCATTTTGCGGACGCTGTACGGGTCGGTAATCGGCTTGAAGCGGTACTGCACCGCCAGACGATTGACGATACCCAACCCCACCGACATCGAGTCGGCCAGCGTGCCATCAAAATCCCAAAGTACAAAACGGTAGGGCATGCAATCACGGTGGGGTAGAAGCCTGGATCGTCATCCAGATCTGTTATCGTATTGTAAACTGAGAGCGAAAGAAGTCCGTGAACTTTTGGCGAGAACCCTGGAATTGTCTCATCCTACTGTCATCCTTTTCGACATTGACGGCACACTGCTCGCCTCCGGCGGAGCGGGCAAAGTGGCCCTGGAAGAAGCTCTTTTAGCCGAATTCGGCCTTGATGGCATCCGCCACCACGTTCCCTACGCCGGTCGTACCGACGTGGCCATCGGTCGTGATCTGCTGAAAGCCCATGGCATCGATCCCACAGAAGCCCGCCTCAAACAGTTGCAGGAATCGTACCTTCAGCGGTTGCCCGAAGCACTCAATCGCCTCAAGGGAACAATCCTGCCTGGTGTAGTGCCGCTGCTCGATGCCCTGCGTACTCATGATAAACCCGTGTTGATTGGACTCCTGACCGGCAACATCCGCCGAGGAGCCGGCGTGAAGCTGGGCCACTTCGGCATCGATCACTACTTCCGCTTTGGCGGTTTTGGCGACGGCTTGCTCGAACGGGATGAAGTCGCCCGTGCCGCCTGGTCCGAAGCCCGCTTGCATCATCATCCCAACGAGCTGGCCATCGAACGCACCTGGGTGATCGGCGATACGCCCCTCGATATCTCCTGCGCCCGCCACATCGGCGCCAAAGTCCTCGCCGTCTCCACCGGGCATCATTCGAGTGAAGAGTTAGCGATCCACCAACCCGATCTGCTGCTATCATCTCTCGAACAAGACGACTTGTTGGCGAAGTTATTGGCCTAGCATTCTCCCCTCTCCCTCCTGGGGAGAGGGGTCGGGGGTGA
>DAOMFV010000163.1:0-10266 GCA_035430005.1 Gemmatales bacterium | reverse complement strand
TGAAGAGCCGGGGGCTAAATATCAGATAGCTGATACAAACGCACTGCATACCGTATCCGCCAGGAACTTGCCTTCTTTCGTCAACTTCACGGCGGTGCCATCGTCGTCGAGCAGGCCCTGGTTGACGAATCTGGCGATCACATCCTTGGCCAGGTCATCGATGCTGAGTTCGGTTTGCTGCAGGAACATGGGGCGGATGATGCCTTCTTTTCTTCTCAGATTGAGCGTGGCGGTTTCTCTGGCGTAGCTTTCGGGGGTGTGGGCTTCTCGTTGCTGTGTCGGCGATTCGTTGGCGAGGCATTTTTTGATGTAGGTATCGATGCTTCTGGTGTTCACTTCCCGGATGAAGTTCAGGTGTCTGGCAGCGCCGAGGCCGTAGCCGAAGAAGGGCAGGTTGATCCAGTAGACCTGGTTGTGCCGGCAGCGGTGGCCGACGGTGGAGAAGCTGGAGATTTCGTAGTGCTCCCAGCCTGCTTCGTAGAGCCAGTCCATGGCCAGGTCGTACATGCGGCGTTCATCGTCTTCGGAGAGGGGCAGGATGGCTCCCTCACGCACCGTTTTCCAGAGCTTGGTGCCTTTCTCGTAGGTCAGGCCATAGGTGGAAAGGTGGTTGATGGGTAGAGCGAGGGCGCGTTCGAGGTCCATCTGCCATTGGAACAGCGTTTGGCCAGGGGCGCCGAAGATGAGATCGAGGGAAACCGATTCCATGTAGCTGCGGGCGAGTTCAACAACTCGGGGCACTTCCTCGGCAATGTGCCTGCGTTCGAGCACAGCCAGGGTGCGGGTATGGAACGATTGGGCCCCGATGCTCATGCGGTTGACGCCGTAAGACTTGAGCAGTTGCAACTTCTCTTCGGTCAGACTGTCAGGGTTAACTTCGATGCTGTATTCATGGTCGGGGTTGAGGGAAAACCGGCAGCGGAGGATGTCGAGGAGCCGTTTCAGTTGGGGCAACGGCAGGTGAGAAGGGGTGCCGCCGCCGAGGAAGAGGGTGTCGATTTCGTCCTGTTCAGCCCCCATTTCCCGCTGTAATGCGGTGAGATAGGTGTCCATCAACTCGTCCCGACCGGCAACGACGGCGAAATCGCAATACCCGCAATGGTGGGCGCAGAAGGGAATATGGACATAGGCTGCACGGGGGACGAGGGTTACCAACTGATCAATTCTCGAATGTTGTTGCTTGACAGAGGGAGATAGTGTCTGATACGACAGTAGTTTCTATCTTGCTGTTCCACTTGTGAAAGTCCAGTGAGTCTGGACGAAATGCGTGGAGAGCGATTTATCGTGTGATCAGGAGCATGCCGGTATGGCGAAGAATCAACTGTTTGCGACGAAGTCGCTGGCCCAGGTGATGAAAGAAGATGCGGGGGAGCATCGTCTGAAGCGGGTGTTGGGGCCATGGGCTCTTACCGCCCTGGGTATTGGGGCTGTCATTGGTGCCGGCATTTTCGTGGCGACGGGTGAAGCTGCCCACGAAAAGGCTGGTCCCGCCTTGATGGTTTCCTACATGGTGGCTGGAGTGCTTTGCATCTTTGCCGCATTGTGCTACGCCGAGTTTGCCTCCATGGCTCCGGTGGCTGGCAGCGCTTACACCTATGCTTACACCACTCTAGGTGAACTATTCGCCTGGATCATTGGCTGGGATTTGATTCTGGAATATGCGGTAGGAGCGGCAACGGTGGCTAATGGCTGGTCGAGCTATTTCCAGGGTATTCTCAACAAGTTTCATATGAACGTTCCAGACTATCTATCGAAACCACCCTTCGTCTATGAGAATGGGGTGATTCACGCGAGCGGCAGTTATATCAATCTTCCCGCAGTCATCATTGTTGTGATCATTACGGCGATTCTGGTGAAGGGCATCTCGGAAAGCGCCAAGTTCAATGCTGTAATGGTCGCCATTAAGCTGGCTGCGGTGCTTTTTGTAATACTTGTCGGTATGTTCTACATCAATCCTGCTAATTATGATCCCTTTGCACCTTATGGTTGGACGGGTATTAACTTCTTCGGCTGGAATGTGCATGGCCAACAGAACGCCGGGGGTGAACCGGTAGGCATGCTGGCGGGAGCGGCTATTATCTTTTTTGCCTACATCGGGTTCGACGCGGTCTCAACCCAGGCAGAAGAGGCCAAGAATCCTACCAAGGACATTCCCTTCGGCATCATTATGTCTTTGATCATTTGCACCGTCTTGTACATCGGTGTCGTCGCTGTTCTGACCGGTATGGTTAAATACAACCTGATCAGTAAAGATGCGGGTGTATCCGATGCATTCAAGCAGGTGGGGTTACCCTGGTCTGAGTTCATCATTAACGCAGCTGGTGTCGCTGGTATTACGTCGGTCCTGCTGGTGATGATGTTAAGCGCCCCACGAGTTCTGCTGGCAATGGCTCGTGATGGATTGTTCCCGACAAAGTTCTTTGGTGATATTCATCCCAAATTCCAGACTCCCTGGAAGAGTACGATTGTGGTTGGCATCTTTGTCGCAGCGGCAGCAGGCTTGTTGCCCATCACCGCTCTGCTGAATTTGACCAACATTGGAACCTTATTCGCATTCATCATCGTCTGCTCAGCGGTTCTCGTGATGCGGAAGACGAATCCTGATGTACCTCGTCCTTTCCGTTGCCCCCTGGTGCCAGTTGTGCCTTTGGCTGGCATTATTCTTGGGCTGTTGTTGATGTTGTCGCTCCCTTATGAGAATTGGTGGAGACTCATCGTCTGGTTGGCTCTCGGATTGGTGGTCTACTTCCTTTATGGCATCAAGCATAGCAAACAACGTGCTCGGACTGCAGCGGGTGATCACACCTAGTTCAAGCCCCCCAAGAGGTTTCCTGGGGGCTGTTCTTGGTCGAGTAAGAATCTCTGATTTCCTCAATTGGCGGTAGCCTCGAACGTGCTGGATTGTTATGATCCAGCACGTTTGTTATTGGAAGGATCATTGCATGAGCGCCACAGCGGACACGTCAGCCAACGCACCTCACTTTCAGCAGAGGCTGGGCCTCTTTGATGCCACCTCGCTGGTAATGGGCACGATGATTGGTTCGGGCATCTTTGTTACTTCAGCAGAGATCGCGGCGAATGTCGGGTCGGCGGGCTGGTTGATGGCCATCTGGGTGCTGGCCGGCGTTATGACGGTGCTGGGGGCGCTCAGCTATTCCGAACTGGCGGCGATGTATCCCAAAGCAGGTGGGCAGTACATCTTCTTGAAGGAAGCCTACAGCCCCTTGTGGGGGTTCCTCTATGGGTGGACCTGTTTCCTCGTGATACAAACCGGGTCCATCGCAGCAGTGGCAGTGGTGTTTGCCAAATTTCTTGGAGTGTTTGTACCAGCGCTGGGTACTGATCATGGCATAGCAATGGACGGGGCGTTAGCGGCTGCGGTGCCTCATGTACAGGGATTCTTTCCTAACCTGGGCTGGGCACCCGACCAGGTGCATGCGACTGTGATCTATGCGGCGACCCATGTGAACTGGACTATGTCGCTGCCGATCATGGGTCCGTTCTTCGAGATGAAACACTTCATCGTCACCGGTGGCCAGATCGTGGCGTTACTGGTGATTGCTTTCCTCACCTGGCTAAACTGCCGTGGAGTGCAGGAAGGTAAGGTGGTGCAGAACGTGATGACGATCATTAAGACCTTGGCGCTTCTCATGCTTATCGTCATTGGCATCTTCGTCGTATCGAAACTGAGTGTGCGTGAGGTCAACTGGGCCGATGCCTGGGGTGGGATGTTCACGACTGAGAAGTTCGCCAAGTCGACCAAGCTCTTCGGCAACCTTAACCCGCAGTTACTGGCCATCATGATCTTTGGCGGAGCGATGGTGGGTGCTCTCTTCTCCGCTGATGCCTGGAACAACATCACGTTCGCGGCGGGTGAGATCAGGAACCCCAAACGGAATCTGCCCATGAGCTTGGCGCTGGGAACGGGCACGGTGGTGCTGCTGTATGTTGCTGCCAATCTGGCCTATGTGGAGGCGTTGCCCGTTCGGGGGAATCTGGAAGCAGCCACGAAACTGGAGGCAGAATCGGTCCAGTTGGAACGAGATGCTCAGAAGCTGGTCGATCAGGGCAAGATCAACGAGGCGGGTGAACTGCGCGACAAGGCGAATCAAAAGCTCAGTGAAGCGGCGCGTGCTCGTGGCATCGATAATGCTCGTGACGGCCGGGTGGGCACAGCGGTTCTGGAACTCGTCTCGCCACGCTGGGGCGCTCCGATCATGGCTATCGCCATCATGATTTCGACCTTTGGTTGTGTCAACGGCATGACACTTATGGGAGCGAGGCTCTATTACGTGATGGCCAAGGAGGGCTTGTTCTTCCGATCGGTCGGCACCTTGAACAAGCATGGCGTGCCCGCTGCGGCCCTCGTCGTTCAGGGAATATGGTCGACGCTGCTGCTCTTCTCCGGTACCTATGATGACCTGCTCGATTACGTCATTTTTGCCGTACTCATCTTCTATGTGCTGACCGTGATTGGTTTGTTCATTCTTCGCCGCAAGCAGCCGAATCTGGAACGCCCGGTGAAGGCGTTTGGATACCCGGTGTTGCCTGCACTCTATGTGATCCTTTGCGCGGCGGTGATGATCGATCTGCTCTTGGTGAAGCCGAAGATGACCTGGCCGGGGCTGATTATCGTGCTGGCAGGGATACCCGTTTACTTTCTGTGGCGGGCCGTGGGAAAGAAGGCTGCGTGATGAGAGTTGCCCTCATGCTCCGCGTGAGGCAACGGTGATGTGCTGCCATCAGCAGGGCTAGTTGAGATATGACAAGTCTCCACCCCATCACACGGAGCGTGATGGGAACTATTAACTTCCCTTTGGTACCACCACAACCCCAGCTTCGGTCACCGTGAAGCCATTCGCTTTATCCTGTTCGTGATCATAGCCGATACTGGTCTGTTCAGGGATGGTGGCCCCTTTTTCGATAATAGCTCGCTTGATCTGACAGTGCCGGTTGATGGTGACGTTGGGGAAGAGGATGCTATCCTCTACCCAACTGTAGCTATTCACCCTGACGTTAGGCGAAACGATGCTGCGGTAGACGTGGCCGCCGGAGATAATGCAGCCCAGGCCGATCATGCTATCAATGGCTTCACCCCGGCGGGCATTGGGGCCGAGAGCGTGTTCGCCATGCACGAACTTGGGAGGAGGCAGTTGGGGCAGCCAGGTGCGGATGGGCCAGTCACGATCATAAAGGTTCAGCACCGGATCGGTAGCGATCAAATCCATGTTGGCTTCATAGTAGGCGTCGAGAGTGCCGACATCGCGCCAGTAGGCCTGTGCCTTGCGGTTCTTATCAACAAAAGGGAAGGCAAAGAGCCGATGGGTCTGTACCAGGTTGGGCAGCAGGTCCTTGCCGAAGTCATGGCTGGATTCACGACGGGCGGCATCGGCACAGAGCCAATCGTAGAGCAGTTCGGCATTGAAGACGTAGATGCCCATTGAGGCCAGGCAGCGACTAGGGTCATCGGGCAGTGGAGTAGCTTGAGCGGGTTTCTCTTCAAATGCATGAATGCGATGCGTCTCGTCGATCTGTAGAACGCCAAATTGAGAGCCGGCATTGAGCAGCACGGGCAGACAGGCAACGGTGACATCGGCCTGTGTATCCCGATGCGCGTCGATCATAGTCCGGTAGTCCATCTTGTAGATATGGTCGCCGGCCAGCACGAGGATGAGGTCAGGGCGTTCCCGTTCGATGCTGTAGATGTTCTGGTAGAGAGCATCTGCGGTGCCCCGGTACCATTGGTCGTTCATGCGTTGTTCGGGGGGCAGCACGTCGATGTACTCGTCCAGCGGGCGGCTGAGGAAGTTCCAGCCTCGTTGAATGTGCCTTTCCAGGCTGCGAGCTTTGTATTGAGTGAGTACGAGAATGTTTCGCAGATTGGAGTTGATACAGTTGGATAGAGTGAAATCGATGATGCGGTACTGGCCGCCAAAGGGGACAGCCGGCTTGGCCCGGTCTCGTGTGAGCGGATCGAGCCGGGTGCCTTTGCCCCCGGCCATCAGGATAGTTAGAACGCGCTGTGGGTCATTATTCTCCATTGCACCATATTCATCTCTGATGAGAAAGATTGCAATCTTCAATTTCCATTTACCGTGGCGGTCGTTTACAATCTACAATGGAAGGTAGGAATATTCGCCCCGGCATCCGTGCGGTGAATTACATCGAAGAAGTTACCCTGTGGGCCTGAAGGATCGAAATATGCCCGGTCGCCTGACAATTGCATTCATTCTGATCTTCTTTGTTGGTATGCTCGGCTGGCAATGGCTGAGGAATCATGGCACTGCCTACGGGGACGGCCCACAACTCAAACCGTCACTGGAACTGGCAGCGGAGGATGGCACCACAAAATGGAAAATGTTGTTGAACCAGAAACGCCTGGGCGATGCACAGACTACCGTTACCAAGTCTTCAACGGGTGTCTTTATTCTCAAGCAGGTGGTCATTCTTGATGGCGACCTGGAGTCGTTCATGGGCCCCCTGGGGTTAGTGGCCCGGACTTTTAGCCTCAAGCTCAACGATTATCGAGCTTTCATTAACACCGAAATGGAGCTTTCCTATCTCGGAACCATGCAGAAACTCAACCTGAGTTTTACCATCAATCCTCGCCCGGTACTGACTAGGGAAGATGTTGAGAAAGAAAGAGCCCAGGCAGTGCAAACAACTCGCAAAGGAGAAAAAGAGGATTCGCCTTCGCTGATGAAGTTGATCATCACCGCTGATACCAAACAAATCGATACCCTCACGTTTCGAGGGAACTTCATCCTCGCTGACATACGTTTTCCCATTGAGGATGTGAAAGTTAGATATCGGAATAAGGACACTCTTCTGAGCAATATCGCCCCCAACGATTGCATGGCGGGAATACGTTTAGGGCAACGTTGGCAAACGCCCATTGTCGATCCCACCCAATTGATGATGGGAGCTTTTGCGAACTCCAAGGCCAAGGAGTTGACGAACGGTTCGTTCAATGCAGAGGATGTATTGAAAACCAAAATTTCCGAAGTAAGAGTACTTGATGAGCTTCGTGAATTGGATTGGAATGGTCAGCGTGTGCCCTGCTATGTCGCACAGTCAAACGAGAAAGGCTCCAAGATGCAGATCTGGGTTAATGCTGCCAACTATCGGGTACTAAAGCAGTCTTACGAATCAGATCGTCATCAACTCGAACTGCTTCGTGAACCCAAGAAAGAGGAATAAGGTTTCGCAGATCTTTTGTGTCCATCCCCTTCATCATCTCAGCGTAACATCATGATTGAACTCATCAATGTCTCCAAGGCGTATGGCAGCAAAGAAGCGGTACGAGGCATCTCGCTGGAAGTAAAGAAAGGCGAGTTGTTTACTTTCCTTGGCCCCAACGGCGCGGGTAAGACCACCACCATCAAGATGCTTTGCGGGTTGCTCAAGCCCACTGGTGGAACCCTAAAGGTGGGCGGCTACGATATCCAAACCCAAGGCGACCAGGCCCGGCAGATTCTCAGCTACGTTCCCGATTTGCCCTACCTCTACGAGAAGCTTACCGGGAGAGAGTTCATGCAGTTCATTATTACCATGTACGGCATGGACCCTCAGGCGGGGTGGCAGCGCATGGAAGAGATGATCGATCTCTTTGAGCTTGAAGATTTCGTTGATGATCTCAGCGAGAGTTATTCGCACGGCATGAGGCAGCGCACCGTTTTTGCGTCTGCCCTGCTGCACCAGCCGGAAGTGCTCATAGTCGATGAGCCAATGGTCGGGCTTGATCCCAAGAATCAGAGGCTAGTGAAAGACCTGCTGCGCGATCAGGTGAAGAAAGGCGTGACCGTCTTCATGTCGATTCACACGCTCGATATTGCCCAGGAACTGGCGACCCGCATTGCCATCATCAATCATGGCCGCATTGTCGGGCAAGGGACGCTCGATGAATTGCGGAACAAAGCCGAGCATGGCGGACAATTGGAAGACGTGTTCCTGAAACTCACTCAAGACTCCGAGGCGGTGGCAGCATGAGCTCTGCCGACATGGCATTTACCGATGGCTTTTCCGGCAGCGTGGTGCCCCGGCAACGGATAATGTTTCGGACACTTGGTCAGCGATTGTTGTTGAACAGTCTCCGGCTGATGGCACGGAAGCAGCGGTTGCGGCTGGGGTTGATCGCCGCGCTCGGAATCATCATTTGGTCTGGTCTACTCTATCTTTTCCTCGAAGGTTTTCACTTTCTGCGCGGGTTCGATTTCAGCGGCAACGTCAGTCTGGGCGTCACGGAACTGATCTTCGGCTTGTTCTTCGTCTCCGTGACCGGGCTGACCCTCTTTTCCACCGGCCTGATGATTTATGGCAACCTCTTTTCAAGTCCGGAAACGGCGTTCTTACTCGCCTCGCCGGCCCGGGCTGATCAGGTCTTCGCCCATAAGTACCGGGAAACGCTTTTCTTCACGGGCTGGTCGTTCTTTCTGCTCGGTACACCGATGTTGATTGCCTTTGGCATCCTCTATGAGGCGTCGTGGATCTACTATGTCATTATGCCGTTCTATCTGGTGGGTTTCCTGCTGCTGCCTTCAGCGATTGGGGCGATGGCCTGCATGCTGATCGTCACCTTCCTGACCAGGAATCGGCGAGCGGTGCTGATCGCAGTGGTAGGGATCGTGGTGATCGCAGCATCGACGTGGGTGATATCTTTGCTGCAGGGGATGCAGAAGGATCGTGTCTCGCCGCAATGGATTGAAAAACTGATTGAGCACATCAAGCCGACTAAGAACTCGCCGCCGGCCAGTTGGATGACCGAGGGGCTGGTGGCTCTTGTGCGGGTTAAGGGCGATGTATCTTTGATCTGGAAGTCAGCATTCACGGACAAAGAAGAGCTCGCTCCGCTATTGGACGCACTCTATTATCTGGGGCTGGTCTGGGCGTACGGGTTGGTGGCCTATCTCATTGCCTCGCTGATGGCGACTGTCTGGTACCGCGATGCTTACGACATGGTGATGAGCGAAACGGGAGGCCGGCGCAAGTTCGGTGCATCCTGGACGGACCGTTTTGTTACTGGACTGCTGAGTTGGAGTGACATACGCACTCGAACCTTCGTCTTGAAAGACTGGAGGACGTTTCGCCGGGATGTCTCGCAGTGGGCTCAGGTCGTCATCCTGGGCGGCATCATGTTTCTTTACTGCATCAGCATTCCGAGTTTGCCGCATGGCCAGTATGCCGAGCGGGAACGAGCGCTGATCGGGCTGCTCAACGTGGCGGTGACAGGATTGATGATGGCGACCTTCACGAGCCGATTTGTGTTTCCACTCATGAGCATGGAAGGAAGAAACTTCTGGATCTTAAGTCTGCTCCCGATCAAGCGGGATCGTTTGCTCACCAGCAAGCTGGCCTATGCGGCGACATTTACGACATTGATCAGTACCACACTCGTACTATTGAGTGAACTGGCGTTACGCCTGCCCTGGCCGATCGTCGTTACGCATCTGGTGGGCATGGCGACGTTGACCATAGGGTTGTCGTCGCTGGCGGTGGGGCTCGGTGCGTATCTGGTGAATTTGAAGGAGACTAATCCTTCAAAGATCGCTACCGGGTTTGGCGGCACGATCAATCTGTTGTGCAGTCTGGGTTACGCGATTCTGGTGGTGATCGCCACATCGATTGCCGGATTCATCTACTACAGCGGAGCATACTTATCTGAGCAGGGGCTGGTGAGTTTCAACAAATTCCTTCCCTGGCTTGGGCTGACGTTCCTGCTACTCTTCATCTTGGGGGGGACAGCGATTGCGATTCCGATGCGGCTGGGGCGCAGGGCTTTTCGGACGATGGAATTTTAGTTAATGCGGCACATCATTAGGACGTCATCTCATTCTCTTCTGCTGGTGTGATGGGGTGCCAGAGCATTCCCAGAAAGAGCGTACCCATCGCTAAGCCACAAGGCAACACGCCACGGGGCCAGATTATGGGCATCACTACGCAGGCAGCGGCGACGAGCATGAAGATCAGCAGGAACAGCCGCCTGCCCCAATAGACACGAATCGGGCAGCGGGAACCATTACAAGCGAGGGCGCAAGCCAGGCCCAGAGCAGTGGCGGCGATAGCTAACAGCGGAATCATACCGGGTATATAGCCCACGAATGTTCCTCCCTGAACGGTGTGCGGGGCACCAGAAGGGCAGGGAGATAACAGAGATATCAAGTCATGGGAAGAGCAGTTGTCGGCATTTTGAGCAAGGAACTTTAAGAAATCTTCAGGAGCCAGGAGCCAGGAGCCAGGAGCCAGGAGCCAGGAGCCAGGAGCCAGGAG
>DAOMFV010000162.1:0-10308 GCA_035430005.1 Gemmatales bacterium | reverse complement strand
CTGTTTTGAATAAGACCTCATCAGCTTGAAACACTACACTAGCGCGTCGGGCTGTCATGGCAACTCATCCAGCCAGGCCTCTGCGCTCGCATCGCTCGGCATACGCCAATCGCCACGGGGGGACAGGCTGACCGAGCCAATCTTCGGGCCATCGGGCATGCACGAACGCTTGAACTGGTTGGCGAAGAAGCGTTTCAGAAACACTTTCAACCACTTCTTTCGATCTTCTTCACTATAAGCTTGATCGAACTTCGCCTGCCCAGCCAAGAACAGGAGCTTCTGAGGGGCGAAGCCGAAGCGGAGGAAATGGTACAGGTAGAAATCCTGGAGTTCATATGGCCCCACGCTGGCTTCGGTCGATTGTACTTCGGTGCCGCCGGGGCCCATGGGGAGTAGTTCAGGAGTAATAACCTGGTCAGCGATTTGATGTAACAGCTTCTGTAATGGCTTAGCCTGATAGTAGTGCTCAGCCACCCATCGAATGA
This sequence comes from Gemmatales bacterium, assembly GCA_035430005.1. GTDB lineage: Bacteria > Planctomycetota > Planctomycetia > Gemmatales > HRBIN36 > JAEUIE01. The sequence goes on along the minus strand of DAOMFV010000162.1, from coordinate 9,823 downwards.
GGAACCGCACCAGCGTCTTGGGCACTCCGACGTTGGGGTTGTACATGCTGATCTGGTCGCCGTTGTAGGTACACCAGCCCAGGGCCAGTTCGGAGAGGTCGCCGGTGCCGATGACGAATCCGGCGTTCATCAGAAGACTGGTTCGCATGCGGGCCTGGACGTTTTCAAAAATCAGATCGTTACGCTTCTCGTTGGGGATGGTCTTGAGCTTCTCGCTCAGGGTATTCACATCGAGACTTGTCAGAACAATGCCAAAGGGCTGATGGCCCAGTTGCTTCATCTCTTCAAGACACAGCTCCCGGATGTTGGCTTCCTTGACTTTCACCCCCATTTGGGCGATCAGTTCATGGGCCAGGGACTTGGTTTTCTCTGTAGAACCGAAGCCAGGCATGATGAAGCCGGTCAGTTGCTGTCGATCCCGTTTGAGCAGATCGAGCGTCTGGCAGGCGACGAGCAGGGCCAAGGTGGAATCCAGACCGCCGGAGACGCCAATCATTAAGGGAATCGTCCCAACCACTTCGAGCCGCTTGGCCAGGCCTGCTGTCTGAAGTTGAAAGACCTCCGCACAACGTTCATCACGATCTTTGCCGGAGCCAGGAACAAACGGATGGGGATCGACCCGCCGCTTCAACTGATCACCGGTCTTCCAAGCACCTGGCTCCAACTTGAAATCAATGGTTCGAAAGGCATTTTCGGAAGTCAGGCCATAATAGGCTGCATCACTGAAGCTGGGCTGACGTTGCCGATCTCCCTGAAGGCGTTCAAGATCGATGTCCGCGACAGTCAGTTGACTGTCGCGATCAAACCGGGTCGATTCGGCCAGGATGGAGCCGGTCTCCGCAATGAGGCTGTGGCCACCGAAGATGACATCAGTGGTCGATTCGGTGACACCGCTGCCTGCATAAAGGTACGCCGCCAGGCATCGGCCCGATTGCTGGCTGACGAGGTCTTTACGGTAGTTCACTTTGCCAATCAGTTCGGTGCTGGCTGAGGGGTTGGCGAGGATGGTTGCTCCATGAATCGCCTGAAATGAACTGGGCGGGATCGGCATCCACAGGTCTTCACAGATTTCGACGCCTATGACGCAGCCAGCGAGGTCATCTGCCTTGAAGAGCAGATTGGTGCCAAAAGGAATGCATTTGCCATCAAAGTCCACAAAGCTGTTCGTGACCTTGGCTGCCGGGGCAAACCAACGATGCTCGTAGAACTCCTTGTAGTTGGGCAGGTAGCTTTTGGGAACAATTCCCAGAACACTACCCCGATGGATGACCGCAGCCACATTGAAAAGCGACGCCCCATCCGGCCAGGGCAACCCCACGATGGCTACGCCGTGGTAGCCCTTCTTTGAGAACTGGCATAAGTCTCGAAGTGCCTTCAATGCCGCGGTTTGTAGAGATTGATGACCGAACAGATCAGCGCAGGTGTAGCCTGTCAGACACAGTTCGGGAAAGACCGTGATAGCAACCGATTGTTGTTCAGCATGCCGGAGCAGTTCGATGATTCCCTGAGCGTTCGCAGCAGGGTTCGCCACGGTCACGCGCGGGCTGGCCACCGCCACTCGCAGGAAACCGTGACTGAACATGGGCATATTCGTGTCTCAACCGAATTAGGACAAGCCACCGTCTATCTTACGTTCAACATAGGCACTTTGATAGTTAGGAATCATCCAGAACCGTCTGGGAAAGGGTTGTCAGTAAGGAATTTGCTACTTATACTCACACGGTCTAGCAGGATTCTCAAGGACTGGGAACTTTTCGCTGCCAGCGAAGTCCAAAGCTAGTATTCGTCCGGCAGCAACACACTCGAAGAGGAGATTATTCATGGGAGCCGAAGCACCAGCAACTGGGGCAGCGCCACAAGCACAAGCCGCACGCATGGAGTATCCCACGGATACCAGCCATCTCTCCGCCACCTACGCCAACTTTGCCCGCGTCACCTTCATGCCCGAAGAGTTGATCGTCGATTTCGGCCTGAACACTCAGTTGGCTCCCAATCCGAACGAACCAGTCAAGCTGACCCACCGCATCGTGGTGAACTACTTCACCGCCAAGCGATTGTTCCAGCTTCTGGGCGCTACCATTCAGCAGTACGAACAGACCTACGGCGTCCTCGAAATTGACGTCAACAAGCGCGTTCGTCCCCGTGCTGGTGGGGCACAGAGCTAGTTGAGTAGCAAGAAATCATTGAACACCCCGATCAAGTTGATCGGGGTGTTTTCGTTTCGCCTATTTCATGACATGATGGGTGCCATGGTTTTGACAATTCATTACAGAAGCCGCATCGGCACTTCCAGGCCGTGCTGTTCCATCAAGGCTGCATCAGCCAGCACTTCTCGTGTTGAACCATCGACGATAACGGTGCGATCAAAGACAATCGTTCGGGGGCAGGTATCGAGAATGAAATCGAGATCGTGAGAAGCGATCAACTTGCCCTGAGGCAACTCTTTCAGGATGGCTATCAATCCACGTCGGCCACGGGGATCGAGGTCTTGTGTTGGTTCATCGAGCAGCAGAAAACGAGGTTGCATGGCGAGGATGCCGGCGAGGGCCACCCGTCGTTTCTCGCCGCCGGAGAGGCGGTGGGGCACACGGTCTTCCATTCCGGCGAGTTTGACCTTGGCTAGCGCTGTTCGAGCACGTTCGCGCACTTCGGCTTTGATTAATCCAAGGTTCAAGGGTCCGAAGGCTACGTCATCTAAGACCGTGGGATTAAAGAGCTGATCATCGCTTTGCTGCATCACCAGCCCCAGGAGGCGGGGCAACTCGAGACGCTGCTTTTGATCAAAGGGATTGATGCCAAAAATGCTCAACAGACCGGCGCTGCACGGGAGAATGCCAGTGAGAGCTAACAGCAACGACGTTTTGCCGGCTCCGTTGGGGCCCACGAGGCCGATGCATTCATTAGGAGTGATTTGGAGATTCACGCCACGAAAGGCTTCCGTGCCATCGGGATAGCTTGCACTCAGATCGTGCGCTGCGATGGCAAGATCGTTAGGCATCCATCTTCCTGTTATTGCTGCGCATGATTTTCTCGATGTCGTCGGCAGAGCGGCCTTGGGCAACCAGTTCCCGCTTAAGATTCAATTCAGCCTCAAATGCACGGGCACGGGCTGTTCCTACGATGGAAGCCTTGACACCCCAAACCAGCAACGGCAGCCCAAAAATGAGGATGGGCACCAAGACTTCTGGCCGCATCAAACGTTCAAGGATAACTTCCATCGCCAGACTCCCGTGCATGATTCTTATGGTAGTGATGTTATTCGCCGGGGTGAAGCGAGCATTTCCGCGATCATCCGTGTAATCTGCGTTTTGATCAAAAACGCAGATTACGCTGATAGAAGCAGAGTGAGACCCAGCAGGCACCCATAGCTCAAGACCATGGCCAGAAAGAGCAAGCAATCTGATCGTGTCGTCTTGAAATCCTGAAGTGTCTCCACCCTGCCCTGATAGCCTCGGCATCGCATGGCCTGGCTGACCCGTTCAGTATGTTCAAAGCCTAATACTAAAAGAGTGCCAACAACGCTGGAGATGGTGCGGTACGTTTCCCACTTCACCCGGTTACGGAAACCACGCAGACGGAGGGCAATGCGGAAGTGTTCGATGGTATCGTACATGATGCGGACGTAGCGCCAGGTTATGAGCAGCACCCGCAAGATGGGCCGGGGCGTGCCGAGTTTGGTAGCTGCGTGGAGCAGCGTTTCAAATGTGGTGGTGCCAATCAGAAACAAGGTGAGGCTCAGGGCAGCCAGCGATTTGAAGAGGATGATCAGGGCTAATGATAATCCCCGCTGGGAGATACCGACACCGGCGATGGTCCAGGTAGTTTGCCCCACGGTGAAGGGGAGGACGACGACGAAGAGCATCAGAAACAATCCCACAGCCAGCAGCCGATCACGCCACCATGTGAAGGGTATCTTAGCACTCGCCAATAGTGATAAGCTCAAGAGGAAAGCAACCAAAGCAATCGGCAGGTTGTTCAACCAGGGCAGAATGAACAAAGAGATGAACACCGCTACGAGTTTCCAGCGGGCATCCATCTGGTGCCAAAGCGAGTCAACGTGGTAGGATGGAGGTAAGACCGATTGCATCAGGGCATCATAGTAAGGACCTAGCGTGACTCCAGTGCGGATTCTGGTTACTGGTGCGCACGGGTATGTGGGGCAACATGTTTGCTGGACATTGTGCGAAGATCTAAGCGTAGAACTGCATGGCACCTATCGAACCAAACGATTAGCCGTTGACAAACGCTGCCAACTGCATCAACTCGATCTGACCAATGCCGCTGCGATAGCCAAACTCATTGCGAAACTACAGCCTGATCAGATTTATCATCTGGCCGGCAACATCCACGCTGGCCGAGCCACTGGCAAAGAGGCTCGGGCCAGTTGGAACGATAACCTGCAGGGTACGCTCAACCTCTGCGATGCCTGTGTTGAAGCGAAGCTGAGACCCCGAATCGTTCTGGCCAGCACGGGTGCCATCTACGGCGAGTCAACCGATGGTCAGGCTATAACAGAATCAACCGAACTGAGGCCCTTGAACGCCTATGCCGCTAGTAAAGCTGCCGCTGATCTGGCTGGGCATCAATACTGGAAGACGCATGGACTACCGGTTGTTCGAGCACGATTGTTTAACTATCTGGGAGCAGGGCAGGATGAGAGTACCGCCCTGAGCCGCTTTGCTTATCAACTGGCTCGATTGGAGCGAAGCAACTTCTCGCCTGCGATCCTGAACGTCGGTAACCTCGATGCGGAACGAGACTTCATCGATATTGCTGATTTGGTGCGTGCGCTGATGCTCCTCATGGAACGAGGCGAGCCGGGCGAAGGGTACAACATAGCCAGTGGCGTCAGTCATCCGATGAGGTGGTACCTCGACGAACTCATTAAACAGGTACGCATTCCCATCGAAGTGCGAACCGATCCGACGCTGATCAGAACGGCAGAGGCCCAACGGCTCCAGGTCGATATCAGCAAGTTACAAGCTCTAACAGGATGGAAGCCGACGGTGCCACTGCACCAGACACTGACGGCCATGATGATAACCTGCCGGGAAGTGGTTGCGATTCAGGGCCAATCGGGGTAAATTGATAGTCTCGTCTGTGTTCTTCTGCCCTTGCTGCGTTGTCTAATGATCTCTTTGACTCGACTTCTCTGCTGCCTGTTGGTTTCCCTGTGCGTTGCCATGTCGATGCAGGGCACCGATGCGTCGAAGACCATCGAGAGCAAGATCGAGTACACCCGCGACATCCGGCCTATTCTTGCCAAGAACTGCTTCGCCTGTCATGGCAGCGACGAGTCCACAAGAAAGGCAGGGTTACGACTCGATCAACGGGAAGCAACCATCACTGCCGGCAAGAAGCGTCCCGCAGCAATTCTGCCAGGCAAGGCTGACGAGAGTGAACTCATCAAGAGGCTGCTGAGCGACGATGATACCGAGCGGATGCCACCTCCTGATGCAGCGATGAAATTGACCAGCGAGCAGATTAGCAAGCTCAAACGCTGGATCAATGAAGGGGCCAACTATGCACAACACTGGGCGTTCGTGACGCCGACCAAGCAAATGGTACCGGCGACGAAGCTGAAGGACTGGGGCAAGCAGCCATTAGACCAGTACATCCTGGCCCGGTTGGAGCAGGTGGGACTCAAACCCTCACCCGAAGCGGATAAGTATGCCCTCATCCGTCGACTGAGTCTTGATCTACGGGGACTTCCTCCTTCGTTGGTTGAGATCAATACCTTCGAGAAGGACACGTCGCCGAACGCCTACGAAAAGCTCGTCGACCGTTTCCTGGCTGACCCCACCTACGGCGAACGCTGGGCTAGAGTCTGGCTTGATCTGGCCCGCTACGCTGACTCAGCAGGATATGGCTCCGATCCGCTGCGGCTCAATATGTGGCGTTACCGCGACTGGGTGATCGAGGCCATCAACAAAAACCTGACTTATGATCAGTTCACCATTCAGCAATTAGCAGGGGATCTGCTCCCAAACCCTACGCTTGAACAGAAGATGGCGACCGCCTTCCATCGAAACACCATGACCAATACCGAAGGTGGCACCGACCGGGAAGAGTTCCGTGTCGCTGCGGTGAAGGATCGGATCAATACGACGATGCAGGTATGGATGGGGCTGACCATGGGGTGCGCTCAGTGCCATAGCCACAAGTACGATCCGATCAGTCATCAGGAGTATTATCAGGCCTACGCCATCTTCAATCAGACAGCGGACAACGATCAGCCCAGCGAAGCGCCGACGATGCCCGCCCCGACGCTGACGGAAACACAGAAGAACCAGGAGATTGACGCGAAGATTGCCGGCATTCGGCAGGAGATGGACAAGCCGACACCGGAGTTAGCGAAGGCACAGAACGAGTGGGAGACGGGTTTGCGGAGTGATGCCCCGTGGGTGATGCTCCCTCAAGAGAAGGCTAAGGACGGTGCCAAGGTAAGTGTCAGAGTTCCTCACCCTATGCTCACTGGCCTTCGCCTTGAAACACTTAGTGGAGACAGCAAGATCACCGTCTCTAAGCAAGCCGTTGACGCCAAGGCCCCGGTTGCCCGATTCGTTCGCATCACCCTGCCCGGCAAGAACCTCATTCTTTCGCTGGCTGAAGTCGAAGTCTTTCAGGGCAACGACAACCTGGCCCGGCTCGGCGACGCCTCGCAGTCTTCCCTCGATTTCAAAGGCTACGCTTCCCGTGCCATCGATGGGAACACGAACGGCGACTTCTTCGCATCCAACTCGGTCACACACACACTCACCGAGAGTGACCCGTGGTGGGAAGTGAAACTGTCGTGGGATACTACCGTCGATCGTATCGTGCTCTGGAACCGCATCGGCGGGGTGGAACAACGATTGCAAGGCGCTCTGGTTCAACTGCTTGATGTCAATCATGAACCGTTCTGGGAACGGAAGATCGACGAAGTACCAATGCCTTCGCTGGAGATTGATACGGTCAGTCAGCGAATCAACATCGCCAAGCCGATAGTAAAAAAGAATGAGACGCTGGTGGTCTTTAAGGAACCGGTCGCGTTCAATGGCAACGAACTGCTGACGATCAAGTTCGACAAGAAAAGTGCCGCCAAAGAGGTACGAATTAGTGTAACCAACGATACGAAGCTGGCTGCACGTTCTGCTTTACCAGAGGCGACACTTACCGTGCTTGATCTCCCGACCAAGAAACGTACCGTCGAACAACAACAGCAGTTAGCCAGCTACTACCGCACCATTGCTCCGCTACTGAAGCCGCTGAGGGATCAGATTGCCAAGCTCGATAAGTCACGGCCAGCTATCTCGAGCCTGCCGGTGATGGTGGAACTGCCCGCCAAGGATCGACGTATTACCAAGATTATGAAGAAGGGCAATTTCCTCGATCCGGGTGAAGTCGTCGAGCCTGCTCTGCCTGCTCTCTTTAAGCCAGGCGAAACAAGCAACAAGGAGCCGACCAACCGTATGCAGTTGGCCAAGTGGTTGATCCACCCTGACAATCCGCTTACTGCTCGTGTCGCGGTCAATCGCCTGTGGGCACAACTGTTCGGCACTGGCCTCGTTGAAACGGAAGAGGACTTTGGCACCCAGGGCGATGCCCCCAGCCATCCAGAACTGCTCGATTATCTTGCCTGGCAATATCAGAACAATCTGAAGTGGGATACCAAGGCAATGATCAAGAGCATCGTGATGTCAGCCACCTATCGCCAATCGAGCAAGGTGACACCGGAACTGCTGGAGAAAGACCCACGCAATCGCCTCTTGAGTCGTGGGCCGCGGTATCGACTGGAAGCCGAGATGGTGCGCGATCAAGCTCTCGCCCTTTCGGGCCTGCTCAACAAGAAGATCGGCGGGCCGAGTGTCTTCCCCAGGCAGCCCGATGGACTTTGGCAGGCTGCTTTCAACGGTGAACGTACCTGGATGACAAGTATGGGCAATGACCGCTTCCGCCGTGGGCTTTACACCTTCTGGCGGCGAACCATCCCCTATCCGTCGATGGCTGCCTTCGATGCCCCGAGCAGAGAAGTGTGTCAGGTGAAGCGGATTAGAAGCAACACACCCATCCAGGCTTTTGTGACGCTCAACGATCCGGTTTATGTCGAAGCTGCTCAAGCCCTTGCCCGCCGTATCGTCAAAGAAGGTGGCTGTACCACTCACGAACGGCTGAAGTATGCCCTGAAGCTATGCACGGGACGACCAGCCGATGAGCGACAACTGGCACCGCTGATGCAGCTCTACACCAGGGAATTGGAACGCTTCCGCAGAAGCCCCGAAGCGGCGATGAAGCTGGCGACTGATCCTATCGGCACACTCCCCGCCGGGTGGAAAGCTGAAGAGTTAGCGACGTGGACGGTGATCGCTAATGTGCTACTCAATCTCGATAGCGTCCTGATGAAGGGGTAGCGATGACTGACGAAAGGCTGATCACAGGATGGGTGCCAAGGTTTCGGTACTCCGTAACCGTGTCTGCTATTCTTTTCCTGTTCACAAGTCACCTACACGCCACCATCCATTACTCGGGTGAGAAGTATGCTGACCTCCCTTCTTCGTGGAAAGGGTTCCTGTCCGATCACCGTATGATGCGGGTCGCCAGCATCCCCGCCTCTCCGAAAACGCCTCCGTCGCTGCTGCGTCTGGAATATCAGGCTTCGGTCGATCGACTGCTGGCTGAGAAAAAGCAACGAGCTATGAAGGCTGCTGAACTGGCTGATCTGGGCGCCCTCTTTCTCCGGCTCGGTCAGACTGATGCAGCTATCGATATTCTTCGCCCCGCCGCAGCTCAGTTTCCGGGCGACTTTGCCTTGCACGCCAACCTCGGCTCGGCCTGGCATCTGGCTGGCAACTGGGCGGAGGCGGCAGAGCATCTTCGCCAGGCGGTGAAGCTGGCGCCGCCTGAACTCAAGCCATTGGAAGCACTGCACCTCAAGCTGGTGCTGGTACGCTTGCGTCAAACAACAACCAATGACCTCGAACCACTCTTTGACCTTCAATTCACCACCAAAGAAGGTCAACATCGTCTGGGCCGAATCACTGCTCAGGAACGGGATAAGCTGCCCAAGGACATGGTCGCCCTCACTCAACGGCTTGCTCTTTCCTTCCCCAACGATGGGAAGCTGCTTTGGCAACTGGGCGAGCAGGCAGCGCTCTTTGGCGACTTGGCCAATGCTTCGATGATCCTCGACATCTGTGTCGGTGAATATGCGATGGCTGATCCTGAGTTGCGCAAGTCTCGTCAGGCCATTCTTGCTGCTCTGGAAGGCACCTCGTCGGTTCCTCAAACGAAAGTCCAGGAAGCTCACACGGGGCATGGCAGCGGCGCTCGGCTGGAGTTCCGTTCCCGCAAGCCGCTTATTCAGCAGCCGTTCGATGTGGCGAAACTCGCTGGTGCGAATGCCGGTCAACCGAGTCTGCTGGCGTGGCCCATCCTGGCTGAGACAGCGACCGACCCGCGCCGCTTCAAGCCGACGTTCCATCCCTATCTGCAAAAGCTGGATGAGAAACAAGTCACCCTCACCGGTTTTCTCCATCCCCTCACCGACGACCTCGACTGCACCACCTTCCTGCTCGTCGAATACCCGGTCGGATGCTGGTACTGCACTGCCCCCGATCTGACCGGCATCGTCTTCATCACCATGAAGCCCGGCACCACCGCCCGCTTTACGAGGGATGTCATTACCGTGACCGGTGCCTGGAAGCTGAACGGCAGCGACCCGGAGGAGTTTCTCTTCTCCATCGTAGATGCCTCAGTGCAGGTGCCCAAGTAGCAATGGCAGCCCGCAACGCAAGCGAGGGGGCGCGTGCAATCGCAAGGTCCACCCTCGCTTGCGCGTCGGGCT
>DAOMFV010000161.1:0-10321 GCA_035430005.1 Gemmatales bacterium | reverse complement strand
ACAATCCGGCGCCGGCGGCATTCGTTCACAAATCATTGATGCCTGCGGGCAACTCTTCAAGCAAGCTGCTCTTTCACCCTCATCCATCCAGGGCTGCGGCCTCGGCTTCGGCGGCCCGGTCGATGATCGCACCCAACAAACCATCACCTCCCACCAGGTGTCCGGCTGGGATAACTTTCCCCTCTCGAAATGGGCCCTCGAAACGCTGGGCATCCCTTCCATCATCGGAAACGATGCCGACGTATCTGGGTTAGCCGAAGCTGCCTGTGGTGCGGGTCAGGGCTGCAACCCAGTCTTCTACATGAACATCGGCTCCGGCATCGGCGGGGCGTTGATCCTCGAAGGCAAAATCCACCGTGGCACCGGTGTGGGAGCCGGCGAGATTGGCCATCTCTGGATCGACTACGAAGTGGATGCGTGGAAGCTTGGTGCTGACACCTGGTCTATTCTCGAACACCGTTCTTCGGGCTGGGCCTTGCAGAAAGCAGCGGGTCAGCCCGATGTGCTCGCTCTGCTAAAAGCGGTGCAGGGTGGTGATACATCTGCCCAACAGGTCTGGGTGCGTGCTCGCCGACGGTTAGCGGTGGCCCTGAGCCACGTCATAGCCCTGGTCTGCCCTCAGCGCATCGTTCTAGGCGGCGGCGTCTCGCTGGCTCCCGCGGAGTTATTCCTCAATCCCTTACGGGAAGAGGTCGCTCAGATCGTCTTCAAACCCTTCGCTGGCTGCTACGACATTCAAGCAGCAGGCCTCGGTGAAATGGTTGTCGTGCAGGGCGCCCTGGCATTAGCACGGCAACAGTTTAATTAGCATTCTCCCCTCTCCCCCGGAGGGAGAGGGGTTGGGGGTGCTGTAACGAAGCACACTTCTCTATTATTACCGCATCCCACCCGAAATATACAGCGTCTCGCCGGTGATCCACGCTGAATCCTCCGAAGCGAAGAACACCGCAGCTGGGCCGATGTCCTTCGGTTGACCAATCCTGCCCAGCGGCGTTTGTGATTCCACCTGCTTGCGGAAGTCGCTTTCGGAAATGCCTGCCGCATGCACGCCTTCCGTTTCCACCATGCCGGGGTTGATCGAGTTCACCCGAATCTTGCGCGGGCCGAGTTCCTGCGCCAGCGACCGGGTGATCGCATTGACTGCTGCTTTAGTAGCACTGTAGGCCGAGGTCGTTGGCGGAGCTGCTGTAGCAGCCACAGAACTGATATTGATGATGTTGCCCCCTCGGTTGCCAAAATGCTTGACAGCTTCCTGGGAGGCCAGAAGCAGGCCCAGCACATTGAGATCGAACATCTTGTGGAAGTGTTCAGGAGTGATCGCTTCCAGCGGCGCGAACTCATAGATGCCGGCGTTGTTGACGAGAATATCCACCTTGTCGAACGTCTTGATCGTCTCGGCAAAGAGATGCTTGATATCAGCCTGCTGAGCGACGTTAGCCTTCACAGCTATCGCCTTCCCCCCCTGCTTGGTAATCTCGGCCACTACTTTGTCGGCCCCTTCCTTGCTGGTGGCGTAATTGACGACCACCGCCGCCCCCTCGGCAGCCAGGTGCAGGGCGATCGACGTGCCGATCCCCTTGGATGCCCCGGTGACGACGGCGACTTTTCCTGCCAGCTTCTTCGACATGACTGAACTCCGGAAGAGTTTGGTTACTTGTTATGTACCATACGGTATAGAATATAAGCATCGATGCTTGCGAGGTCAAGGGAACTTATGTACTATCTGGTAAGTTAGGAGTGAAGTATGCCTGTCGGTCGGCCGCGTGCCTTTGATGTCGATGATGCCCTGGATCGTGCCTTGGAGGTCTTTTGGGAGAAAGGCTACGAAGGCGCCACGCTGCCCGATCTGACCCAGGCCATGGGCATCAACCGTCCCAGCATGTACGCCGCCTTTGGCAACAAGGAAGCCCTGTTTCGCAAAACCATCGACCGCTACATCAACGGCCATGCCTGTCATGTGAAAGAGGCTTTCGCTGAGCCTACTGCCAAAGAAGTGGTGAAGCATCTGCTGACTCGCAGCATTGATATGGTCACCAGCAGCAAAACTCCCCGCGGTTGCTTCCTCGTGCAGGGGGCGTTAGTCTGCGGCGAGAGCGCCGACCCGCTAAGGCAGGAACTGATCAAACGCCGTTTTGCCGGCGAAGCTGCCCTTTGTGATCGATTCAAGCAAGCGATGGCTGAAGGCGATTTGCCCAAAGACACTGACCCCGCCGACCTGGCCCGTTATGTCTTCGTCATCGCTCATGGCCTGTCGGTACAAGCCGCTGGCGGAGCGAGCAAAGCGAAGTTGAACAAGGTGGTAGAACTGGCCCTGAGAGCGTGGCCAGGATGATGTATATGACAGCCCGACGCGCTAGCGAGGGGGCACGTGCAATCGCAAGGTCCACCCTCGCTAGCGCGTCGGGCTGGTATCAATTCGTCAAATACTTAAACACCGCCTCCAGATTATCATCCTCCGAATAGACCTCGTTCACATTCAACGATTTATCCTTCAGTATTCCCGGCAGCCTGGAGTAGAACAGGTCAGGCTTCTTCGTCTCGGCGATCAGTTGCTGCTTCTCATCAAGAACCGAGATGCCTTCAACATCCTGATGCTTGACCAATAGTGCTGCCAGGTCGCGAATCTGCGGCGAGATCAGCACGATGCGGTGCGGGTGATTATCGATGAGGTCACGAATGTCCCGCAGGTTGCCCTCAGCAACGAGCCTGCCTCGATTGATCAGGATGATTTGCTGTGTCAGCCCCTGCACCTCGTGCAGCACATGGCTTGAGAGCACGATGCTCTTGCCCTCGTCAGCCAGACCGAGAATGATGTCCATCAACTGTCGGCGGGCGATGGGGTCGGTGCCGGTAAAGGGTTCATCCAGGAACAGCACTTTGGGCTGATGCACCAGCGACTGAGCGATCTTGATGCGTTGCCTCATGCCGCGGGAGTAACCGCCGATGGCCCGGTTCTGGGCATCGTTCATGGCGACCCGCTCGATAGCCTGCTCAGTTACTTCTCGTGCCGCGGTGCCGGTGAAGCCGCGCAGCTTGGCGAAGGCATGCACGAACTGCCTGCCGGTCATCCATTCATAGAAGGCATCCTGCTCCGGGCACAGGCCGATGTGGCGATAGAGCCAGGGGTTGTTCCAGGGCTGCTGGCCGAGGATGATCACGGTGCCCTTGCTGGGCTTAAGCTGCCCGGTAACCAGTTGCAGGAACGTCGATTTACCCGCACCGTTTGGTCCGAGCAGCCCCGTTACGCCCGGCCCGATTGACAGGCTGACGTTATTCAGGCCGATGACGTTGCCGTACCACTTCGACACATCGTCGAAGCGAATCAGCGCAGCCGATCCAGCGATTTCACTCGGAACATCAGGATGCACAGGGACAACACTCCCATGAAAACGAGAACTCCCGCAGACCAATACCACGGATAGAGCGATCTCAGGCTGCTGCTTCGGATATTGGTTTCGCCGGTTTGCAGATGGCTTCGGGGTACACGGGTCAGGAGCAATCGATCATCGCCGTCATCGAATTCGAGACGACGGCCAATTGCCTTGCCTCCAGCTTTCTGAACAGTACGGGCAATCTGATCAACCTTCTGCCAGGCTGCCTCGGTGTTCAGAATATGTTCCTGAACGCGCTGCACATTTCTGGTGAAGCTGGCCAGATTGGACCATTCCGCAAAACCGCTCGAGAAAAACAGAATCACGGAGAGAGCCCCCGACAACAACCACCATCCGAACCACATCATGGCCACATAGCGTGAATTCCGGGACAAAGATGAGAGGGCCAGCATCCACAAACCATATACGACAGCGATGATTAGACTCACCAGAAGAATTCCCCATAACAGGGGCAGCACCTCAAAAAAAATGGACAGCTTCAAACTGAACAGCACTCCCAGCACCCAGGCGAACACTGCCGGGGCTGCGGTCACCAGCAACACGAAGAACATGATCACACCCAGCTTACCGAGGAAATACTCCCAACGCCGCAGCGGTCGGGAGAGATACAAGGGCAGAGCATTGAAGCGCAAATCCTTGCTGATCAATCCCGGTCCGACCAAAAGCACCAGGATCATGAGTAGGAACGACTGAACCAGGAAGAAGAAGTGATAGGCCAGCGTCCACATCGTCACCCGATAGTTGGCCGGCAGGTTCTTCAAATCATCAGGTAGAAAGCTGAGCAACGTCTTGATGGTGGTGTTGCCCTGTTCAAACAGGCTCCACAGAATCATGAACGCCGCCAACGCCAACGCCGGCCCAAAGCAGGCGATCAGGCAGAACCGAGTCAACTTGCTGCGGAACTGCATCCGCACGCCGTTGCGCGTCACCGCCCACCAGCGCCAAAGCTGGCTGCTCAGTTGCCCGTTCCAGTGTTGATACCCCTGATCAAAGATCGGCATGCGCCCTTACCCCTACTATTTATTAACCGCCTTCAAGAACACATCCTCCAGCGAGCTGCGTCTTGGCCGCAAGTGCCTGATCTGGAATGATTCATTGGCCGCCAGTTCCCAGAGCATCCGCTCGTCGCGGCCTTCCGGCATGGTGGCAATCAGTGAATCGTCATGTTGCTCAATCTGGCAGCCCATCTCGGTCAGCCGTTCCTTGAAGCGATCCTGCTCGTTCTTGACCCGCACCTCGAAGGCCTGTTGCTGCACGATCTTGAGGTCAGCGATCTGGCCCTGCGTCAGAATTTTGCCCTGGCCCATGACGATGACGTAATCGCAAACCGCCTCCACATCCACAAGCAAATGGCTGCTATAGAGCAAGCTGATTCCTTTATTCCGGCACAGATCGCGGCACAGTTCGATGAGGTCTTCACGCCCCGGCGGATCCATGCCGTTGGTCGGTTCATCCATAATAAGCAGCTGGGGATCGTGAACGAGTGCTGCCCCGAGCTTGAGCCGCTGCTTCATGCCCGTCGAATAGCTGTCGGTGGCACGGTAGCGAGCTTCCCCAAGACCGACATAATCGAGCACCTCATGGGCACGCTGCATGGCATCGCTGCTGCACATGCCGCTGAGTTCGCCGGCGTAGGAGACAAACTCGATGCCCACCGTGCTGGGGAACAGGCATTCATCCTCAGGAACGAACCCGACTTTCTGGCGAACTTTGAGCGGAGCACGTTTGATGTCGAGGCCGAGCACCTGCCCGTTGCCTTCGTTGATGGAGATCAGCCCAAGCAGCGTGCGGATCAGCGTCGTCTTGCCTGCCCCATTGGGACCGAGCAGCCCGATGGCACCGACAGGCGCTGATACGGTCAGATCACTCAACGCACGGATTCGCCCGTACGTCTTGGTGACCTGGTTAAGTTCGAAGAGTTTATCCATGTCTGCTCCGATACCAGCCCGACGCGCCAGCAAGGAAGACCTTACGATTGCACGCACTCCCTCGCTAGTGCGTCGGGCTGGTATCTCTAATCTATAACCTCCCAGCCATTCGTTTCTCAAACCTGTTCATCTACGCCTGTTCAACTCTTTTTCCGAACCGCTCAGCGAGATACCCATGCCGATCTCAGCGGCGAAGTAGACGACTGCCGGGGTGATCATCAGGCAGATCACCGCCGCCACCACGCATCCAGGGCCGCCCAGGAAACTGAAGGCAAGCAGCGGCAGGGCATAGCTGGCTATGAACAGCATGCTCGCCTGCACGATGCCCCACATCTTCGACGCGGCGATCTTGTCCACCCGCATTCCGGTCATGAGCAGATCGTCCCACGTCTTCATTCGCTTTTCTTCGGTAATCGACCCGGCGCAGCGCGTGAGGATTGTGATGCTCGCGAACAGTATGAGGATAACCCCCATCAGGATCACTTCGCCTTGAACCGAGTGACTTTGTAGGGTTCCGAAGATGTGGTAGACTCCATTCCAATCCCGGCTGAAGACATCGTAGGCCAACCGCCCATGAGTAAGGTTGTTGATGATGCCCAGGATCATGCTGAGCGAAAAGGCCATGCAGCCAAGCGCCCCCAGCCACGTCGGAATCATTCGCAGGGCCGGCAGCGGGGCGATTCCCAGAATATGGCGTTCCCTCCAGCGAATCGGATCGTCGCCGATACCGCTGCGAATTCCCCAGCGCCAGCGCATTGATCGGTCTTCAAGCTGTCTGAGACAGGCCCACCGTATGGTCCAGCAGGAGAGTTTGACAAAGAACCAGCCGATGAACCAGAAGACAAACAAGTGCTGAAATAGCGTCCAAGGCAAGATGTTGGTGAACGGCGGGCTTGAAAGACCAATCACCACCTCAGCCGGGTTCAGCCACGTTGGCAACGGCCGATCTCCCAGTAGCGTCAGGCTGATCAGGGTGATGATGATGATGATCGAGTAACAGGCCATGATGGCGTCGCGCGTCCTCCGGGTGATCACCGCGCTGAAGATGCAGATGCCCACCAGGGCAAACGTGATGATGAAGGCGTGCAGGTACAGGAGCAGAATCGGTATGATGTTCAGCCTGGCAAAACCCGCCAACACAAAAGGAAAGGGCATGCTGAAAAGCATGAACCGGACCAACTGCCAGTAGCGGCCCATCACTTTCCCACGCACAATTTCATAGTCGGTCAGTTCGGTGCAGAACAAGGCCGTGAGCGTATCCTTTTCCTTCTCCTGCCCCAACGCCCCCGCTGAAAGGGCAGGCGTGGCCAACAAAAGGATGAGCAGTTGCAGAGGAAAGAACCGGCTCAGGTAATGAGCGGCAAAAGTCAACCGGGCTTCGTTCTGGATTTCCAGCAGAACAGCAGGTTTAAGGTTGAGTCTTGGTTGCTGGAGTTGAGAAGCCTGACGATCGAGGTAGACAGAGGCGGTGAAGAAGAAGTGAACCAGGCAGAACGAGAGGAAACTGATCGAGAGAATCTGCACCGTCCATCGCTGCCTGCCCCGGTGCAGTTCCCAGGCCAGCACCGGTCCGCCCAGGCGATAAGGAAAATCCCACGACATCATCAATCAACATCCTCACAGCTTTGCGCCAGAGGGAACAGTACAATCAATCGAAGGTGGACTCAACAAGAAACCAGCGAGTTCTTGTTTCAAGATACATATATTTGTCTCTTGATAAGTGATCCCCTGGAAGTCATCAGGTGGCACAGACACTCTTGTCTATGTCGGCCAGACAGGAATGTCTGCCCCACCAGCCAGGTGTGCTCCATACAATACCCCCAACTTCAACACTGGAGTTCACCATCATGCCATCAATGTCGTATCGCCTCGTTTTGGCCGTCAGCTTGCTGAGCCTTTCACTCTGGGGAGTACTCCTCGCCATGAATCCTGTACCTGTTCACGAAGGCCAGCCTGATCCTGCCGCCCTTAAAGTCTTTGCCCAGGAAACGAACCAGTTCGGGTTCGATCTCTTTCAGCAATTGCGCACTGAACCAGGCAACCTCTTCTTCTCTCCCTACAGCATCTCCTCGGCCCTGGCGATGACCGCTACTGGCGCCCGTGGGGAGACTATCCAGCAAATGACAAAAGTGCTGCACATCCCCGATGATGTCAAACGCTTCTCCGGGTTACACCACGGACTGATGACATCGCTGCTTGATAAGCCCGTCGGCTACGATATCCGCATCGCTAACGCCCTGTGGGGCCAGAACCGCTATCCGTTCAAAGCCGATTTCATCAGTCTGGCGCAGCGCGACTTCCGTGCGGAAGCTCGCAATCTTGACTTCGCCAAAGACGCCAATGCCTCCCGCCTGACGATCAACGCCTGGGTCGAGGAGCAGACCAATAATCGCATCAAAGACCTGCTTCCTTCCGGCTCCATCACTCCGCTCACCAGGCTGGTGCTGACCAACGCCATCTACTTCAAAGGCACCTGGCTGATACCCTTCGATAAGAAGTTCACCAAACCTCTCGACTTCAGCCTGACAGCCAGCG
Organism: Gemmatales bacterium; assembly: GCA_035430005.1. GTDB lineage: Bacteria > Planctomycetota > Planctomycetia > Gemmatales > HRBIN36 > JAEUIE01. Next base: position 2,466 of record DAOMFV010000161.1, on the reverse strand, counting down.
AGAAGGTCAAGACCGACATGATGTACCGTGTCGATGACATGAGATATACCGAGAACGACGACTTGCAGGCACTTGAACTGCCCTATAAGGGCAATCGCCTGTCGATGGTAGTGTTGCTTCCCAAAAAGCGAGACGGCTTGAGCGAAGTAGAGGCAGGGTTGACCTCCGAGAAGATCTCCCAATGGATAGCTGCACTCAATTCGAGGAAAGTGATTCTGACCTTCCCTAAGATCAAGACGACCTATTCCGCAAGCCTGTCCAAGACGCTGCCGTTGATGGGTATGGTCGATGCCTTCAATCAAGGCAAAGCCGACTTCTCCGGCATGGATGGCACCCGTGACCTTTCCATTTCCGATGTGGTTCACAAGGCCTTTTGCGAGATCAACGAAGAAGGCACCGAAGCGGCTGCTGCTACTGGTGTGATCATGCCTATGCGTTCAGTCGCCCCGAGGAAAGAACCGCCTCCGGTTGAGTTCCAGGCCGATCATCCCTATCTCTACTTGATCCGTGATACGCAGACTGGCTTGCTGCTGTTCCTCGGCCGGGTGACCGACCCACGGAGCTAGGAACTGGTTGAATAATCGAAAGCTGTGGCAGGGGTCAGATGTACTCATCTGCCCTCTGCGTGAGGTGCAATCGAGCTGCAACTTACGCAGGGGGCACGGAGTACCGTTGACCCCTGCCACGAATCATGGATTTTCAACTGGTACGAAGAAGGCTCACCATGGATGACGCACTACCCTACGCAGGCAAACTGGCAGCGCTCGCTGCCAGTTTGATTTGGTCCTGCTCCATCTCGCTCTACAAGGCGCATGGCCAGGGAGTGCCCGCCCAGACGCTCAATCTCTATAAGCTCAGCGTTGCCCTGGTCGGGTTCAGCCTCATCCTCGGCGTCATGCACCTCATGCACTGGCACGGTTCCCTCGAAGCGGCTCCTCACTTTCCAGGTACGTGGCAGAAGTCGTTCTGGCTGATTGCCTCTGGTGTCATCGGCCTCACCCTGGGCGATACCTTCTTCTTCGTCTCCATCAAACATCTTGGCGCCGCCCTGGCTTCGGCCCTCCAATGCCTGACGCCGCCCATCAGCGCCCTCATCGATTGGCTCATTTACGACAAGCCGATGACGAGCATCCAACTCGTCGGCTTGGCGATTATTGTTCTCTCCGTGGCCGGGGTCATCCTGGCCGGTCGTCAGGGCAGGGTGGCTCTGAAGGAAACGCACAATTGGAACCTCGGAATCACCGCTGCTCTCTGCTCGGCTCTTTGTCAGGCAATCGCCTACGCCATCCAGGGGGAACATCTCAAGGGAGAGAACATCTTCGCTTGCGCCATACTTCGCTTTACCCCGGCCTTGGCGATCCTGGTGCTTCTCGCCATCTTTTCCAAGACCGGCAAGGAAGGCGCCTTGTTCATGGTCCGTCATCCCAAGAAATTGTTCTACCTCGCCTTGGCGGCGATCATCGGCACTGTGATCGGCATCTCCTTCCTCTCCTTCGCCTTTCAGCACGAAGTCACCGGTATCGTCAGCACCCTCAGCACCACCTACCCGATTTGGGTCATTCCCGTCGCTGCCCTCTTCCTGAAAGAGCACCCGACGCCGATGCAGATTATCTGCACCATCCTGGCTATTGTTGGCATCGCTTTGCTCATGATTCCCGCTGAAATGTGGCAGAACTGGCTTCCCGGCAAGCTGTGAGCTAGAGTAGGCATGGGAGGGCGAGGCTCCCGCCGAGCCGTTGCGAAAATGAAGCTGCCCTGCACACTACGACAAATTACCTGGTTAGCTGCCATGTTCATTCGACCGATCATCTGCCTGTTACTTCTCCTCTACACCACCTCTGCCCACGCCGGCTACACCCACTACTGGACCTGGAAAAGCCCGCCCGATGCGGCCAAGCTCAAGAAGTGCATCGATGAGATGAAGCTGATCCTGCAGGCCAGCCCGGTACCGCTCGCTTCCGTCGAGGGTACGGGGCAACCGACCATCCGCGATTCTATTCTCACCTTCAACATGAAAGGCAGTGAAGAGGACATCGGCGAACCCTTCGTGTTTCCCGGCCGCACCGGTTTCAACTTCTGCAAGACCGGTGGCAAAGAGTACGATCCCGTCGTCACTGCCTGCCTGCTCGTGGTCATGGATCATTTCACCAAAGACGAAGTCACCGTCAAAAGCGATGGCGACATCGCCACCGACTGGGAAGCGGGGGCAGCCCTCTACAAGAAGGTACTCGGCAGGAATCCCAAGACCGGCAAAAACTCCGCCCTCACCGAAATCCTGGGAAATATCGATCTCAAGCCGAAGTGGAGCGGCGGCACGCTCTGGATCGTCTTCGGCCTTTTGGGCATTGGCTTGGCGGTTGCCTGGTACCTCTTCAACCCCCAACCCGACTTCACCATCTTCTTTGAGAAGCAGGGCAACGCCTATGTCAAAGGGGCATTTCCCGAGGTCTATGCCAATGCCGTGCG
>DAOMFV010000160.1:0-10493 GCA_035430005.1 Gemmatales bacterium | reverse complement strand
ACCCCTCTAGTGGGAAAGGTGATGAGTTCGATGGTGCCATCGAGTATTTTTGGGAGTTCGCTGTCAAGAAACCCCGACAGCCCGATGAAACCGGATACATCTTCTACATTCGAGTGCAAGGCAAGCCTGCCACGGTGAAAGCTATCCAAGGTGGTTTGACTGTAGACTAGATCAATTTCAATCGTAATTTGCATACAAGTAAGCGAGTAATATCATGCTAACATCATGAACCCATCATCCCTGCAATTCTTCAAGTCCCTCCTCCAAACCCCCAGCCCCCCGGGCTACGAACGCCCCGTGCAGGAACTCGTTCGCGCCTGGGCGAAGCAATACACCCCTCACGTCACAACCGATCGTCATGGCAATGTGATTGCCGTGCTGAATCCCGGCCAGGAGCAGCGCATCATGCTTGCCGGGCATTGCGATCAGTTGTCGCTGATGGTGCAGTACATCGATAACGATGGCTTCCTCTATGTGCAGCCGATGGGTGGCTGGGACATGCAGGTGCTGTTAGGCTCCAATCTGTTAGTGTGGACGAAGAACGGTTCTATCCCTGGTGTCGTTGCCCGTAAGGCGCCTCACTTGATGACCAGCGAGGAAAAGAACAAGGTCCCCCACTTTCACGACATTTGGGTCGATATCGGCGTCAAGGACAAAAAGGAAGCCGAAGAGCTAGTGCATGTCGGCGATACCGTCACTCTCGTTCTTGGCCTGCGCGAGATGCGAAACCAGCTCGTCACCGCTCCCGGTATGGATGATAAGTCTGGTGTGTGGGTCGTCTTTGAAACGCTGAGACTATTGCACAATGTGCCGTTGCAATGCAGTGTCTACTTCGTGTCTACCGTGCAGGAAGAGATCGGCTTGCGCGGCGCTGCCACCAGCAGTTATGGCATCCATCCCACGGTCGGTATCGCTGTGGATGTGACCCACTCTACCGATACGCCAGGTAGCGAGAAAAAGAGCGTAGGCGAATGCTCCCTCGGCAAAGGCCCTGTGCTCAGCAGGGGCCCTAACTCCAATCATCACGTGTATCATCGATTGGTCGCTGCTGCGGAAACGAAAAAGATTGCTGTTCAACGTAAAGCACATAACAAAGCTACCGGCACCGATGCCAATGCGATTCAGCTATCCCGTGATGGCGTGGCAGCGGGCCTGGTTGGTATCCCCAACCGATACATGCACAGCCCTGTGGAGATGGTAGATCTGGGTGATTTGATCGTTTCCAGTGAGTTATTGGCTGAATTCTGCAAGTCGATAAGAACCGAAGATGATTGGACGCCCTGAGCCGGTTTCTGATTTGAACACTGGCTTTTCAGTCAGGATAAGGATATAATTTCAGCAGTCGCAAATCAGAGGGCTTCAGGCCCGTAGGTTTGCGATTTCTGTTTTGTTCATTCGCACAAGTCGGCACTCCGGTGCTGACTTGTTCTTTGTTTCATCGTTACGGCAGGTGAGTATTATGGCTTCCGATCAAGTGGTGATGACCAGAGAAGGGTACGATAAACTGAAACTCAATCTCGATCACATGCAGAATGTCGAAATGATCGAAGTCGCCAAGCGTATTGCCACCGCTCGTGAAATGGGCGACCTCAGCGAAAACGCCGAGTATCACGCTGCTCGTGAAGATCAGGGCATGCTCAAGGCCCGTATCGATTCGCTGAAAGACAAGCTCGCCAATGCCTTCATCGTTGACAAGTCAACGCTGCCTACTGATCAAGTCGTCTTCGGCTCCAAGGTCAAAGTCTATGACGTTAAGTTCAAGGAGACTGAAGAGTTTGAACTCGTCGGACCAGGTGAAGAAGATTACGACAACAACAAGATTCTCGCCTCCAGCCCAATGGGTCAGGCGATGATGGGCAAGAAAATCGGCGACAACTTCGAAGTGCAGGCACCCGCGGGCGTACTTAAGTACCAGATTAAAGGCATCAAGTAACCTTCATTTCGTAGCCGAAGTCGTGAGACTTCAGTTGTTTTCCGAAGTCTCACGACTTCGGCTACCCGCTAGCTAATGGCACATTCTCAATACCCATCTGCTTCAAACGTTTGCTGATGCTGACCAGAGACAATCTACTGTCATCAAGCATGACGCCGGCCATTTCGTTCAAAATATATCCTTGCAGATCATCCTCGGCCCAGCCTTGGGTTTCGAGTTGCTGCCTGATCTCTTCGACACAGCGATCGCGGAGTTTGTCGATCTGTCGGGAGAGAGTGCCTTCATGCACTTTCAGTAACTGTGCAGCTTCACGCTGACTCAGTTGATACCGCCAGCGCAGGCCCAGCAGTACGATCTCCTGATTGTTCAGCGTCGACAGCCAGCCACGGGCGGCATCCCGGAAAAGTTCATGCCATACCGAGGAAGTACGTTCATCGGTTTGCACCGGCGATTCGAGCCGATCATCTTCAGCTAACCCGGCTGCATGCTGACTGGGGGAACGCAAATGAGAAATGTTCTTGTTCTGGAACACTCGTAGCAGCCATGGGACGAGTGGCCGCAAGCCATCGTAACGGGCGAGGATCGGAAGTGAGCCTTCACTGGGGGGCACGAGCAAGTGTCCCCAGAAGTCGTTGACGGCTGAATCCTGTTCCAGCTCTTGGCGGGGATAGAGTCTGGCTGCTCGGGCACGCAGCGCATCCAGCAGCAGCCGATCAGCACGGCCTACTCGAGCACAGAACAATTGCTCCCATGCCGCATCCTGCCGTTCCATGCAGGCGGCTACCAGAAACGCATCGAGCGCCTGCCATTGGGCAAAGAACTGATTCCATTCCAAGTCCGGCTGCATGTGGCGAGAGCGTTCATACATCCGCTGCGCATGCTGGACAAACTGTGCGTAATTCAGTGGCAACCGTGGCCGCTGAATCCGGCAGTAGTGATAGAGCAGGGGGAGTCGCTGATCGACAATAGGATTCAAGACAGCGTTCCAGCCGGTGCGAAGAGGATCACTTCGATACGCCGTAATGGTAGCGGAGGCGAGACGGGAATGCCAGGCGCACTTTTGTTTCCCATGCCGATGGCCTGAACATTGCGACGGCTGAAGGTGCCCAGTTTGTGAACATCGTGGTGATCGATAAGGTAGGTCTTCACCGCTTCGGCCTGTTCCTGAGTAAGAATTTCTGCAGCCTTGCTGTCGGGGTAGTTCGGATCGGTGTAGGCTACGATGACGACTTCGGAACCGGCGAGCTTGGTGTTGGGGACGTGGCGTGCAGCCCAAGCCCTGAGCTTCTCCACTCCTTCGGGATGAAAGACCGAACGACCTTCGTGAAACAATTCCGTTTCAGCGAACACACCCACGAACTTATCCATGCCAGGGCGAATCAGAACCTTGGTGTAGGGATCGACGTGCTTTCCCACAATGGGTAGATGCTTCATGGCGTCAAAACCATTCTGCATCGATTGGCTGGAGTCACGCACCTGTTTTAGTGTCGAAAGCACTTCGCTGCCCAAAGCGCCTTTGCCATCACGGAGATCGCTGGCCAGTCCTTCAACTTCCTTGATAGCCTTCTCGCCACGTTCGCTGAGAGAACGGAGGTCGCCGGCTAGTTTCTTGAGATCATCGTTCAGGCTGTCGATCTGTCCCGGAATGACGGCGTGTTCTGCCAGAAGTTCGGCACCCGGAGAGCCGGGAAGAATATCGATCACCTTGCCGCCCAGCAGGCCCTCTGTCTTCACTTCACCCCGGGCATCGTCTCCGAGCAGTTTTCTGCACGATCCATCCAACCGAAGCCTCACGAGCAGTTCGCCGCCACGTTGCACTGGTTGTTCAATGCTAACCACTTGCCCCGCTTGCACACCCTGAATGCGAACCCGAGTGCCGATATCGAGTCCGCCGGCGTTGGGCAGTTTCATACTGATGTGGAACTGGCCGTGCCACAACTGCTGTTGATCGCCGATGGCGAAGAGGCCATAACCGAGGAGGCCCAGGCCGATGAGAACAACCAGCGCCAGCAGCCAGGCTTGCTTACGAGTGAGGATTTCCGTCATGGCAACATCCCTGAACAGGTTGATGTATCGTATTATACCTTCAAGTTGCATCGTTGTGTGACAATACCAGGTAATGATTCGTCGGCGGGCATGTGAGAGCATTACGAAATGGCCGGTACTCCTATACTCCTGGATTGGACCGCTGAGCGATTGCGAGCCTGGGCAATTGCTCCTCAGGCTACGCCCCGTTCGATCGCGCTCGATACTACAGACTCTTCGTTGCCGCTGGTGATCTCTTTGGCCGAACGCCGACTTCAACTGGGTAGAGCAGCACAGGCTCTGGTACGCAAGCAACCTCATCAAGTTATTGACCGCTTTCTTCCCTACCTTGGGACTGATCGTCTCTGGCAGCATCGGCGGCATGCACTTGATGCTCGTGAATCGTTGGCATTCGTCTTCAACAAGCTGCGGGAGAAATTGCCTGCCAAGTCGCTCTTTCATGTGGTACCCAGCTACTGGAATCGTGAGCAGGGCGCTCTGCTGGAAGATCAAACTCGTCAGAGCGGGTACCGTAGCTTGGGCACTATCAAACGAGGCCTGGCTTTGGCCGGCCTGACACCTGGCATCACCATTGATGTCGATTCCCATGCTGCGACTGTTTCCCATACTCGTGTGCAAAGCCGATCGGGCAGCTTGCAACTCGAGCAGGTGCAGTCGTCCGGTGATCTGGCTCTTCCTATCTGGTGCGAACGCATCGCTGCCCAGGTAGCCAGTCGATGTATGCGTGACAGTCGGCGTGATCCTCGTGCACAATCGGATACGGATCAGCAACTGCACGACCAGATATTGAATAAACTCTATGATTGGGCCAGCCATCAGGATGCACGGATCGAACTGAAGCATGGAGATTGGCAGAGCGAGGTGCTTGTGCCTGTCGATGAGGTGCTGTCCGCCTGTTCTCCCCTGGCCCAGCGTCTGGCACAGTTCGTTTTGGTGAAACCTGACGCTGAGGGCTGGTTCCTTTCCCCCGAAGCGACTCGACTGCCTGCCGTGCCGCAAGCTCTGTATCAGGGCAGTCAGAATCAGAGGTCGCTCTCGGTGATCCCGATGGAGATGTTGCCTCAGACGTTAACGAATTGGATTCTGCATATCGATCAAGGCCACGCTACTCCGCCACAGTTGAGCGATACGATGCCGCTGGTGAGTGAGGGGAAGACTGAGGCCAGGCCGGATACGTTGCCGTTTCAGAAGAGGGCGGGGAAGGGGTAGTGGCCCCTTTTGTGTTTCTTCTTATTGTGTGCTACCCTGCGCTCTGAATCATCTCATGCATTAACGGAAAGAATACTGCAGCAATGAATGCACCGACAAAACATGCAGTGACAATTGCGGCTCGGTAGCTACGAGTCGCCCAATAAAGTCCAGCCGGAATCCACATGGTGAACACTGATCCAAAGGCAGCAAAGAGGAGGCCGCCGAGAAGCAAGTCTGAATTACCGTCTGACAGTATCGATGACTTTGCAAAAACTGTAAGAAGCAATGCAGCCAGGCACATAGCAATAATTGAACTTATGAAACATGCGACATAACCTTGGAGCAATCGCAATAGACAAAATCGAATGTCTATTCTAAACAGTTTCTCACTTGGAATCTGATGGTTTGACTCGTCTTTTTGAAATGACATGTCAGCTCCGTAGCGTAAGAAGTCACTGCCAACGTCTAACGTTATCTATGATGACTTTTACGCTACCACCTCCTTGATCACCTCCCCAAACTCAATCTCCAACCTCTTGCGCCCAGGTACTTCAAGCCGTCTCGAATCCAGCCCCAATTGCTTCAGCACGGTCGCATGGATATCAGTCACATAATGCCGATGGTCAACGGCATGGAAGCCAAGTTCATCCGTCGCTCCGTGAGCGATGCCGCCTTTGATGCCGCCACCACACATCCAGGCGGAGAAGCCGTAGGGGTGGTGGTCACGACCGTCGCCGTCTTGTGCACCGGGGGTTCTGCCAAACTCACTGCCCCAGACCACGATGGTGTCATCGAGCAAGCCACGTTGGGCCAGATCGGTGAGTAACGCTCCGATGGGCTGATCCACCTGGGCGCAGAGTTCGGTATGGTTCTTCTTAAGCCCGCCGTGAGCATCCCAGGCGCCAGCACCTCCGTTGCTGCCGTGGAAGACCTGCACGAAGCGGACGCCTCGTTCAACCAGTCGTCGTGCAGCCAGGCATTGTTCGCCAAAGGCTTTGGTCCTGGCGTTGTCCAGTCCATACATTTTGCGGGTGGCTTCGCTTTCGCCGGCAGTATTCACCACATCAGGCACGCTGCTCTGCATCTTGTACGCCAGTTCGTAACTCTTGATGCGGGCACGCAGGTTGGGATCGTCGGGGTAGGTGACATTAGAAAGAGCGTTCAACTTACCTGCCAGTTCAAACTCCGCCGCCTGCTCTGCCGCTGACTTGGCCTGTGCCGAGGTGGCAAAGGGCAGGGGGTTCTTCGGGTCGACGTTCAGCCGAATGCCATTGTGTTCAGGCCCCAGGTAATGGCTGCCATGCCCATGTACGCCGCCGCAGCAGTCAGCCAGCGGCGTTCCAAGCACCACGAAGCTTGGCAAATTTTCGTTCAACGTGCCCAGTCCATAGTGTGCCCAGGAGCCAATCGTGGGTTGCGGGCCATCAAGCACATGTCGACCGGTGTGGAACTGAAGCTGAGCGCCATGATCGTTGTCCGTCGTCCAGAGTGATCGAACGACAGCCAGCTTATCAGCATGGGCGGCCACGTGAGGCCACCAGTTGCTGATCTCGATGCCGCTCTTGCCCCATTTCTTATGATCAACCTGCATGCGGTAGACTTTGGGTTGCACCTTATGTTGACCGGGCAGCAGCTCTCGCAGATTCGTCTTGAGATGGGGCGACTTCAGAATGTCTTGATAGGGTGTCTCGGCAATCGTCTTGCCTTCGTACTTGTTGAGCATGGGCTTGGGATCGAAGCCTTCAACATGGCTGGCCCCACCAACCATGAAGAGCCAGATGACTTTCTTGGCTTTTGGAGTGAAGTGCAGTTGGGGCGTGCCGGTATCCTTGCTGTAACCATCCTTGTGCAGCAGCGCAGCCAGGGCGAGGCCGGAGAAGCCCATGCCGATGTCTGCGAGGAACGCTCTTCTGTTTGGTTGCCACATGGTTCAATCCTTGAAGCTGTCAGCTATCAGCCGTCAGCTATCAGCTTTTCTCTCAACTTATCTTACTGTTACAAACTCATGATGGTTAAGCAGCACCAGTATCAGGCTTGTTCTGGCACGCTCGGTGGACGATGGTGATTTTCCTCGTGCTTCTTGTTCCTGGAGGAACTGTTGACACAGCTTTTGTTCGTCTTCTGTTGCGTGGCGGCCAGTGATCAGGATGAATCCTGCATCGATGAACGAGGAAGGAGTTGCTTGTGAACCCAGTTGCTGATGTAACTTCTTGGCGATGGCTACGCTAGCTTCCTGAGCAATGGAACTGTTCGCCAACGCCAGGGCCTGTTGTGGCACCACGCTGTTTACTCGTCGATAACATTCCGTTGGTGTTGGGGCATCGAAGGAGAGAAGGAATGTCATCTGCTTCTCGTTGGCATGTCGATAGTAGAGACTTCGCCGAGCAGTGGTTAAGCCCGCAGCTTGATCCAGTTCCGGGCCGCCCTGGGTGAGATCGAGCTTATCGGAGAGTTGTAGCAGACTGTCACGCACCACTTCGGCCTGCATCCGCTGAGGCGAATGTCTCCAGTAGAAACGATTGTCAGGATCACGATCAATACACTCTTTCGTTGGCGTTGAATCGAGCCGATAGGTGTTGCTGGTGACGATCAGCTTGTGCAGCTTCTTCAGGCTCCAGCCCGATTCCATGAACTCTGCAGCCAGGTAATCGAGCAGAGCAGGGTGAGTAGGCTGCTGTCCGTTCTTGCCGAAGTCGAAGACGCTGCTGACCAGGGGCTGACCGAAGTGACGCATCCAGATGTGATTGACTGCTACCCGAGCAGCCAGTGGGTTGTTGACATCAGTTATCCAGCGTGCGAGGGCAAGACGGCGGCCACTGCTGGAATCAGGATACTTGGCTGCCGTGGTCTTGCCATCAATGGGCTTCTGTAAGCGTTCCTCAGCCGTTTTCAGCTGAGCCTGCGCCTGCTTAAGTTGTTCAACGATGGGTGGCTTCTTCTTGACAGTGGTACGCAGAAGTGTTGCTTCCAGAGTCAGCGTCGTTTTGCGGGCCTCGGCTTGTGCCAGTTGTCGTTGTGTCATCTCTGTCAGCACAGTTTCATTGGGAGATGCAGTAGTCTGCTGTCGTTCTCTTAGCTTGAGTTCACTGAGTGCAAGCGATAACTGAGCAGCAAGCAATTCCGCCTGGGCTGCTTGATGATCTAACTGATAATAAGTCACACATGGAACATTCATTCCAAGGCTGGCACCGGGACGAAGTAGGCCAATAACTGATGCAACCTGTTTGACATGCTTATCAGTGATGGCTCCCTGTGCACGGGTTAGTCGTCCCTTCGCTTCTGTCACTGCTTCCTGCAATACATGCAGTCGTCGTTCGACATCGAAGGCATCACGAGGTAGAGTCACTGGTTGGATGGCCAGCTTCGTTCCATGAAACGAGGCTGGCACGCTGGGGGAACAGAGGCGGTCCTTGTCCGGCATCGCTTCGTTACCTCTGATCAGCAGATACGTCTTGGCTTGCGTCTCGGCATCGTAGACCCGTGCCAGGCCGTTTTTAGTGGTGTCACTCTGCCCCGGCAGCCGGTCGATGCGGACTTGCAGCGGTTCAAAGAACGCTCGGAAGGAGTAGTAATCATCCTGCCGAATCGGATCGTACATGTGATCATGGCAACGGGCACAATTGACTGTCATGCCGAGGAAGGCCTTGGCGGTGTGTTCGACGGTGTTATCGAGCCAGACATTGCGGTTGAACTTGAACCAGTTGCGAACGAGGAACCCGGTGGCCCGGATGGTCTTGTCATCTTCCGGGGCGATCTCATCGCCTGCCAGCATCTCGCGCACCATCTGATCGTAGCCTTTGTCATCGTGCAGAGAGTCGACGATCCAGTCGCGCCAGTGCCAGATGTGGGGCTGGCTTTCCCGTATCTCAGCTCCATAACCGGCCCAGTCGCTGTAGCGCCAGATGTCCATCCAGTGCCTGGCCCAGCGTTCGGCGTAACGTGGTGAGGCGAGCAGCCGATCAACCAGCTTCTCGTAGGCATCGGGAGAAGAATCACTCAAGAACGCAGTTCGCTCCTCCATTGTGGGTGGCAAGCCGGTGAGATCGAGGTAGAGCCTTCGCAGCAACACTTCTGGAGATGCTTCGGGACGTGGTGTTAAGTTCTGAGCTTGTCGTTCAGCAATGATGAAGGCATCAATCGGTTGCCTGACTAACTCCCCCGGACTCATCACGGGCACAGTCGGCCTGACGACTACTTCCAATGGCTTCCAGCGATACCGTTTCTGATACTTGGCGAACTCAGCAACAACCTTGTCGATGTTCTTCAGTTCCTCTGAGGTCGGCTTATCCTTGGCATCGCCCGGCGAATGGCTGGTCAGCAGTTCGATGAGGTTCGAGACGCCATCAGCATCGCTGTCTTCCTGGAGGATGGCATCAAGCCGGGCTTCGAGATCGCTCGCCTTGCCTGCTTTGTTGAGTTCCTTGCGAATGATCTTGAGCCGAGCACCGAAAACGTTGTGAGGTTTATCAACTTCGTCCGGACTGGCCTTGTTGCCGGCAGCATCGGCGAGATGGCAGAATTTGCAATCAACAGGCCGTTTCAGGAACGGGCCGAGGTAGGCTTCCAGAGCTTTCTTGTTGGCAGGGGTGGCGTGCAAGGCAGGTGAGAAAACGCAAGCCAGCAGCCCCGCCAAACACCATCCCAGGCGGGAGAGCATCGGGGATTCTCGTGAGGTAGGTGTGTTGAGTCTAACTGATTGAGGGACGGATGGGAAGGGGGTAGTGGGATTTGATCTGGATGAGGCAATGCCGTAGGATGGCAAAGTTCATCCCAGCAAGGGAATTGACTATGGCAGTGTTGATTTCCGTAGACAATGGCGATCTTGTCTTCCCGTCTTCGGTTACTGATCTACCCAGCTTTCAGAGTTGGTTTCGGTCGAAGGACTTTCCTACCATTGGTAAGGTGATCTATTACGATGGCAATGTTTGGATCGATCCATCAAGTCAACAGGTCTTGCATTGCCATGTCAACTCCAGCTTAGCTGCTGCCATTGGTGGATGGACAAAGCACCAACCCATTGGCATGACTTTATGTGATGGCTTACGATTTACGAATCAGGATGCGGATTTATCTACTGAACCCGATGTTCTGTTCTTTACCGAAGCCGGCCTGATCTCTGGCAAAGTCAAATTGATGGATGGAGATGCCTCACTCGAAATAGAAGGCTCGCCGGAAATCATTGTCGAGGTCATCAGCCCCACCAGTGCAAAGAAGGACGAGAAGACTCTTCGAGAGAAATACTATGAAGCGGGGGTGCAGGAGTACTGGCTAAATAGCTCCACGCCGGTTTCGGAGCGCAGGTAGCTCAAGATGTCTTGCGAAA
>DAOMFV010000159.1:0-10670 GCA_035430005.1 Gemmatales bacterium | reverse complement strand
ACTCGCAAGGATGAAGGGAAAGAATGGAAGGCCACCCCTAATGAATTGGCCGCCTTAAAGAAGCATCTCGTTCAGTGGGTTAGCACCGTGACCAAAGGGCCGCTCAAGTACGAAGGCAAATCGATGACCGAAATCCACGCCAGCATGAAGATCACCAACGCCCAGTTCACCGCCCTAATGCTTGATTTGAAAGCCAGCCTCGAACGGTTCAAAGTCAATCAATTGGATCAGGATGAACTGCTCAGCACCATCAGCGGGTTTAGGAAGGATATTGTCGAGGGCAAATAAGGTTATTCATCATTCCACCAATTCACAAGTCGTAACATCGTACTTGGTTCCTTCGCCAGCGGCTCACCCTTGGCCGCAGCTTGTTGGAAAGCCTGGTCCCAAACCTGCGGATTCGCCGGCAGGTCTCGACCGGTGATGCGTACCAGTGATTGATGAGCCTCATGTTTGACCACTGTGCTCTTCTCCTGCTTCATCGAAGCCAGCAGAGCGGCTGATGCATCATACAAAGGCTGACTGGGCGGGAACTTGCCGATGGAATGGGCTGCCGAGGCACGCAGGTCTTCCGAGTTCTTGGGATCGAGCGCCGCCACGAGAGTCGACAAGCCGGCAGGATCTTTGGTCTTCCCCAGCGACTGAACGATCGTGACTTGAATGATACCGTTCTTTTCCTGCACATTGGCTGGTACTGAATAGGCTTCCACCAGTGCCTTGGTAGCGGCAGGGTCCTTATAGGTGCCCAGTTTCTGGACTGCGGTCAACCTGGAGATCGCATCTCGTTCCGAACGGGCGGAGGCAGCAAGCACGGTAATATAGTGCTCACGTTCCTTCGGATCGCTCGGCTCATCCAATCGTTCGATCGCCCGACGTCGCAAATCGCCATCCTGACTCTTGGCAAGCACTTCCAGCGGCGGTCCGCCCTGGTTCATAGCAAGGTCCCACTTGTAGCCGAAATCCCACCATTCGCCCTTGTCATTCCGGGCGGAGATGTCTTCGTAGAAGTGCCCGCACCCGGCAAAACCGATGCTTAACACAATAAGCAAGCTGCATCGAATGGCGAACTGTAGACGATCCATGCGCATGCCTCCTCAGGCGGCGGGGTGATACCATCTTGTGAGATTCGGTCAAGGGGAGTTGAGAGAATGGGTTAATTCATTGACTCATGCAGGGAAGCAAGTTACCGTCTGAGAATAATGTCTCAAAGCTTAAACTCACGCACTACCTCAATGGCGGGCCAGCTGGCTTCTGGCCTACTTGACCTAGTCTATCCCCCCGTCTGCCAACTCTGCAACGCTTCCCAACCCGCTGGCCATCGCGATCCCTTCTGCGACACCTGTCTCAAGCAATTGAACCAACTCCTTGGTGATCAATGCCCCCGATGTGCCGCCCGATTCCCGGAGATAAACGCCAACGCCATTGATTGCCATCTCTGCCATGATGAAGACTATGCCTTCTCACAAACAATAGCCTGGGGCCCATACGATTCAGTCCTTCGCAGCATCGTCCTCCACACCAAAGAACAGCGTAATGAATCGTTAGCCCATCACATCGGCCTGCACTTCGCCAGGCAGTTTCAACAGCAATTGCAGGCATCAACGATAGATGCCATCGTTCCTGTCCCCCTCCATTGGACTCGCCGGTTATGGCGAGGGTATAATCAAGCTGAAGTTCTGGCCAAAGCCATCGCTCATCATCTTCATATTCCCTACCGCTGTTCCTGGCTCTGGCGTCGGCTGCAAACACCGCTTCAGGCCAGTGTAACCCCTGCCCAGCGTCGCAAGAACCTGCACCAGGGCATGACCGCCCGGTTGCCAAAGCAATACCAGGGCCAACAGATACTCCTGGTTGACGATGTGATGACCACCGGCGCGACTGTCGATGCCTGTACTCGTGCCCTGCTAGCTGCCGGGGCAGCGAGCGTCAAAGTCGCTGTGCTGGCACGCGCCACTGGTGAAACCACTACGGTCAGTGCTTCCCCTTCCTCATGATCTCTTTACCAGCCTTGCCGGTCTGGTACAGACGTAGCGAAAAGTCTTCGGGTTAATGCTAGCGTTCCGTCAGACTTTTGACTAAGCTGATAAAAGAGGAGAAAATAGTGCATCGCCGACCAGTTGCACTTCCGCACGCATAGGTGGAAGTCGACGTTTCGTGCTAACGCACACACGAATCTGTTCGCTGGCCGGTGGGGGACCTTAGTCTCTGTGCCATCAGAGGTCGGCATGTTTCGCCTTGGATTCGTTCTTTCACTTGCGCTCTTGTCGCATACCTATCTTGTCGCCGCCGAAACTAACGTCCTGAACTTTGATGAACCTGTAAAAGACCTGGGCGGTGCTCCCCGGGGAACCAAGCTCGTTCATCACTTTAGGTTCACTAACACGAGCCAGCAACCGGTGCATATTTCCGGGGTTCGTACGTCGTGCCACTGCTCTAACGCTCGGGCCATGAAGCAGGAAATCGCCCCTGGCGAATCCTCCTCCATCATGGTCGAAGTGAATACCATCCTCTACAGCGGCACCCGCGATTTCACCATCTATGTGAACTACGACCGCCCGGTGGTTACCGAAAACCGACTGCTGCTCAAAACCGTCAGCCGGGATGATCTCAGCATAAGTCCCGATTCGCTCAACTTCGGCACCATCAAGCTCGGCTCAGCCCCCTCCATGTCGGTTGTCCTTGATAACCGCAGCATGACCGGCTGGAAGATCTCCGGCGTCGAGAACGAGAATGGCTACATCCAGACCAAAGTCGAACCCAATGGCACCAACGGCAACAGCTATCGCCTGACCGTCCGCCTCCGTGAGGACACCCCAGCCGGATACTGGCATGCATCCCTGGGCCTGGTCACCAACGATCCCACGACTCCCCGCATTCAGGTTCCCCTATCGGTCGAAATTCAGGGCCTCCTGGCTGTGACCCCTTCCACTCTCAACATGGGTAAGCTCAACGGCGACACGATGGAAAAGAAGATCGTGGTACGGGGAGCCAAGCCTTTCAAGATCACTGGTATCGAAGGCCTGGATAACATCCTTTCCATCGATCAAACCAAAACGGATGAAGCCAAAATGGCTCATGTCCTCAAGATCACCTACTCCGGCAAAGCCGACGCCGGCGAAATGCTGAAGAAGCTCAAGATCAAGACGGATCTGGATAACACCACCGTTGAATTGCCCGTACAGGGACAGGTAGTTAAGTAATAGACACTTAACCATGAAGAGCCGCGTAGCGTGAGCGCTACGCGGCTCTTTTACGTCACTCTCATCGATTTCTCCATTGCCACTGATGCTCCCCACGTCTTATCTTGACAAGATGTTGTCAATCGACGTTTACCACCGGGAGCTTCTCCGTGCTTCGCCATCTCTTCGCCTTTTGTTCTCTGCTAATGTTATTATCCCATGCCCTGGCCGATGAAGCTCGCCTGCTCCGCTTCCCCACCATCCATGGTGACAATGTCGTGTTCACCTACGCCGGCAACTTGTACCATGTTGCCAAGGCGGGTGGGGTCGCTCGCCGGCTCACCAGCCATGAGGGCTTCGAGATGTTCCCCCACTTCTCTCCCGATGGCAAATGGATCGCCTTCACCGGCCAGTACGATGGCAACACCGAGGTCTATCTGATGCCCGCAGCAGGCGGCGAGCCTAAGCGGTTGACCTACACGGCCACTTTGGGACGTGACGAGGTCTCCGACCGCATGGGGCCTAACAACATCGTCATGGGATGGCATCCCGACGGTAAACGCATCCTCTTCCGCAGCCGCATGCAGAGTTTCAACGACTTCATCGGCGAACTCTTCCTGGTTGATGTCGATGGCCACCTCCCCGAACCGCTCCCCCTGCCCCGTGGCGGCTTCGGCAGCTTCTCCCCCGATGGCAAGCAATTCGCCTACAACCGCATCTTCCGCGAGTTCCGCACCTGGAAACGCTATCGCGGCGGCATGGCTGACGATGTCTGGCTCTACGACTTTGAAACCAAGAAGATCGAAAACCTCACCAACAACGCCGCCCTCGATACCTTTCCGATGTTTCACAGCACCGGCATTTACTTCGTTTCTGACCGTGACGACAATAAGAAGGTAAATCTATATCGGGTCGATCCCAAGACGAAAGAAACCAAGCAGCTCACCTACTTCACCGATTACGATATCAAGTTCCCCAGCCTCGGCGGCGATGCAATCGTCTTTGAAAACGGCGGGCACATCTACCAGTTCGATATCAAGACAGAGAAGCTGGCCAAGATTCCCGTACAATTGAACGAAGACTTCAGCAGCGGTCGGGGTGGCCTCGTCAGCGTCAAGAACAACATCACCAACTTCGAGATCAGCCCCGATGGCAAGCGTGCACTCTTCGGTGCTCGAGGCGACATCTTCACCGTCCCCGCACAGAACGGCCCTACCCGTAACCTGACCCAGACTCCCGGCGTCCATGAACGCAACAGCCAGTGGTCGCCGGATGGTAAGTGGATCGCAGCCGTCTCCGATGCCAGCGGCGAGGACGAGATTGTGCTGATCCCCCAGGGTGGCGGCACTCCCGTCCAACTCACCACCGGCGGAAACGTCTACAAGTATGAGTTAGCCTGGTCGCCTGATAGCAAGAAAATTGCCTGGGCCGACCGTCAACAGCGGCTGCAATACATTGATATTGCCACCAAAAAGGTGACACTCGTCGTCCAGGCCGAAGCCTTTGAACTGAGGGACTTCAGTTGGTCGCCCGATTCCAACTGGATCACTTATTCCTTGCCCGAAGTGCGTGGTTTCAATCGCATCTACCTTTACAACCTGGCCGACAGCAAGAGTTCTCTCGTAACTGATGGCTTCTACGGCTCCAGCAATCCTCGCTTCAGCGGCGATGGCAAGTATCTCTTCTTCGTCTCCGCCCGAGATTTCAATGCCACTTACGGCCAGAACGAGTTCAACTACATCTACACCAATCTGAACCGCATCTACTTCACAACGCTCGCCAAGAGCACTCCCTCGCCTTTTACTCCCAAGAGCGATGAGGTCACCATCAAAGAGGAAAAAAAGGAAGAGAAGAAAGCTGACGACAAGAAGCCTGACGAGAAGAAGCCAGAGGAAAAGAAACCTGAGGCCATGAAGGTCGATCTCGATGGCATTATCGACCGCACACTCGGCTTACCGATCGCCCCCGGCAACTACAACAACCTCGAATCGACCGGCAGCACCATCTACTATCAGCGTGCCGGCCAGCTTTACCTCTTTGATCTCGCTGCACCTTCCCCCAAGGAAGTGGCCCTCGGTCAGATCAATGGCTACGAAATCAGTGCTGATGGCAAGAAGATGATCATAGCCCGCGGCCCTGGTCAGTTTAGCATCATCGATACACCCAAAGGCCCCATCGCTCCGGGCGGAGATACGCTCAAGCTCGATGGCCTGGAAGTGCGTCTTGATCGCCATGCCGAGTGGAGGCAGATGTTCAGCGAAAGCTGGCGGCAGATGCGAGACTTCTTCTACGATCCCAATCTCCATGGCGTCGACTGGGCAGCCATGCGGAAGAAGTACGAACCCCTCGTCGCCCATGCCAATCATCGTGCCGACCTCACCTACATCATCGGTGAAATGATCAGTGAGTTGAACTGTGGCCACTCTTATGTCGGTGGTGGTGAACTGCCTCCAGTTAACAAGATCGCCATGGGTCTGCTCGGCGCTGAACTTAAGCAGGATGTCAAAGCCGGAACGATTCAGGTCGGGAAGATCATTCCCGGGGCCAACTGGTCCACCAAGCTGCGCTCTCCCCTCACTGAGAACGGAGCCAACATCAAGGAAGGCGATTTCATCCTCAGTATCAATGGCATGCCAGTCAAAGACCTCGCCAACCCCTTCATCGCCTTGATGGGAACAGCTGGCCGGCCTACCGTACTGAAGCTCAATAAGGAACCTAAAGAGGAAGGCAGCAGGGAAGTAACTATTTCGCCACTCAGCGAAGAGAGCGATCTGCGTTACCACGCCTGGGTCGAAAAGAACCGCAAGTATGTTGACGAAAAGTCCGGCGGCAAGGTAGGCTACCTGCATATCCCCGATATGCAACAGAACGGCCTCAACCAGTTCGCCCGCCAGTACTATCCTCAACTCGAAAAGAAAGCCCTCATCATCGATGATCGTGGCAACGGTGGCGGCAATGTCTCGCCCATGATCACCGAACGGCTCCGTAGGGAATTGGCCATGGTCGGCATTTCGCGAAACGGCACGCCCAACGCCGATCCGGGCGGCATGCACGTCGGCCCCAAGTGTATGCTTCTCAATGAGTTCTCGGCCAGCGATGGCGATATCTTCCCCTACCGTTTCAAGACCTACGGCATGGGCAAGCTCATCGGCAAGCGATCCTGGGGGGGTGTCGTCGGTATCCGCGGCACATTGCCTCTGCTCGATGGCGGCGTCCTCAATCGCCCCGAGTTCAGCCGCTACGACAAGGACGGCAAGGAATGGATCATGGAAGGCTACGGGGTTGATCCTGACATCGTGGTCGATAACGATCCAGCCGAGGAATATGCCGGTAAAGATGCCCAGCTTGACCGAGCCATTGCTTTAATGCTGGAGGAACTCAAGACCAAGGGGAAGGAACTGCCGAAACCGCCGGTATATCCAAAAAAGTAGACTTCGTGGCGTAATGACTGAATCCCGCACTTGGCAAGTGCGGGATTTCTTACGAACTGTACGCTTGCTTCTGTCCTTTGCCGCATTACTTGGATTGAACGAATAATTCTCTATTAACTTAATTGCATGAAATCGAATACAAAAGTAGGATATATCAAGACTTATTGTAAGAGGATTTACTCCTTTTCTTCTTTTCCCTTTTATGGAGGTGTTCCATGATTCGACAGACTCCGAGTCGATCAGCGTTTACGCTAATCGAACTTCTGGTAGTGATCGCGATCATCGCTCTTTTGATGGCGATGCTGCTTCCAGCCATTCAGAAAGTCCGTGAAGCTGCCAACAAAATGTTGTGTGCTTCCAATCTGCGGCAAATCGCTATTGCCTGCCATAACTACCACACTGACTATAACAGACTTCCCCCAGGTCATATAGGGGAAGATCCGAAGAACTATTGGGACTATAACCTGTGGCAGGGAGTTGGAGTTCTGGCTATTATCCTCCCCTACGTCGAACAGGATAATCTTTTCAAAGGAATTACCCTGGAGTGGGATCTTAACAGGGGTGGAACACCGTGGTGGCTTGTCAGTACTGTTGGACCAAACGGATATACCAACTACCAACTTGCTCAAGCCAGCATCAAAGGTTACAAGTGCCCTTCGGACCAAGTCGATTCAATCACCGATTATGGAGTGTATCGATCTTTCAACATGGAATGGGCATCCATTTCAGATGAGCATCCACTGGCACCACGACGTAACCAGGACGATGTTCTCGGTCGTTCGAGCTATGCTGCCGTCGCCGGCATTTATGGCCCGCAAGGTCAATGGGATTTCGGTCCAGGAAGTTTCACAAGGTATTTCGATACCTACAGTGGCATCATGTTAAATCGCTCCAAGGTAACACTCGGTCAGTTAGCGGTTCAGGACGGTACTTCCAATACCTTGTTCTTTGGTGAAGGCTTAGGTTGTACCTCTGTTCCCACACGCAACACTGGTTGGTCATGGATGGGAGTTGGCCAAATTGGCACTATCTTTGGCTTAGGAAGAGGCAATATCGATGGTTTTTCTGATCCTCTAGGCAGCACTCAGTATCAGTTTAGTTCGTTCCATGTCGCCAGTGTTAACTTTGTTTTTGCGGACGGGTCCGCTCGTGGCGTTCGATATGGTGCTACTGGTATCTCTTCCTTCCCGCCAATCCCAAGTAATCCTCCGGATGCCACTTCCCAGCCCCCGACAGATTACTGGATTCTTCAACAACTAGCCGGCCGCTCTGATGGTCAGGCCATGGATACTTCGAGTATTCTCGACTAAAACATGGTAACCCAAATAGTTGAGAGGAGTTTCCTACTCCTCTCATTACCTTCTCGCCTCCTTTTTTTTTTTTGGGGGAGCCATTTCAGATGAAGAAGATGAGTGGTGTTTGGATATCATTGATAATGACTTTCAGCTTGATCGGCTGCTCGGGGGGGAATACAACTGCCACCGTCCCAACAGATGCCGCCAAGTATTCGCCAAATGAGCCCGAAACCATCACTAAGACTGCTGATCCAAATAAAAAACGAACGATGGAACGTAAGCGATAAGAGAACTGATGATGATAGTTTGAGTCCAGCCTGAACAGGCTGGACTTTCTTATTTAAAACTCCGCGCTTCCCGGCGTCCTCGGAAACGGATTAACGTCTCGAATATTCGCCATGCCCGTCAGGAACAACAGTACGCGTTCCAGGCCCAGACCGAAGCCGGCATGGGGCACCGTGCCATAGCGGCGCAGATCAAGGTACCACCAGTAATGCTCCGGGGGCAGCCCCTGCTCCTTCATCCGCAGTTCCAGCATCTCCAGCCGTTCTTCACGCTGGCTGCCGCCTATAATCTCGCCCACGCCCGGAACCAGCACATCCATGGCGCACACGGTCTTTCCGTCGTCGTTTACACGCATATAGAACGGCTTCAGAGTCCGTGGGTAGTTGAACAGAATCACCGGCTTACCGAAATGCTTCTCGGTCAGGTAACGTTCATGCTCCGACTGCAGATCCTTGCCCCATCCCACCGGGAACTCCCAGACCTGTCCTGACTTTTCTAATATCTCCACGGCTTCGGTGTAAGGCAGCCGCAGGAAGTCGTTCTTGACAACGCCTTCCAGCCGGGGCAGCAACGTCTTGTCGATGCGATCGTGGAAGAACTGCATATCCTCGCCACACTTGTTTAGAGCATCACTGACGATTCGTTTGATGAAGGCCTCAGCCAGGTTCATATTGTCGTCGATATCGTAGAATGCCATTTCCGGTTCAATCATCCAGAACTCAGCCAGATGCCGTGGCGTATTGGAGTTCTCTGCCCGGAACGTAGGCCCAAAGGTATAGACCTTACCCAGGCTGCATGCGAAGATTTCCGCCTGAAGTTGGCCCGATACCGTGAGAAACGCCGGAGTTCCAAAAAAGTCCTTGGAGTAGTCAATCTGCCCCCCCTCTCCCCCTTGGGGAGAGGGGCTGGGGGTGAGGGGTTTCTTATCGGGGGTGAGGGGGATTTTTTCGAGAGGCAAGGTCGTTACCTTGAACAGTTCCCCTGCCCCTTCGCAGTCGCTGGCCGTAATGATCGGCGTATGTACATAGAGAAAGCCCTGTTCCTGAAAGAACTGGTGAATCGAATTGCTCACACAGTTCCGCACACGGGCGATGGCCCCGAAAGTATTGGTGCGTGGCCGCAGGTGGGCGATGGTACGAAGAAACTCGAAGGTATGCCCCTTCTTTTGCAAGGGGTACGTCTCTGCATCAGCCCCGCCCAGCACCATTACCTCAGTCGCCTGCACTTCGGTCGCCTGTCCCTTGGCCGGCGAAGCAACGACATGGCCGAAAACCGAGATACTCGACCCGACCGTCAGCTTCTTGATGTCCGATTCATAGTTGGCCAGCTTGCCATCAGCGAGGATTTGTACGTTGCCCTGGCAGGAGCCATCATTCAGTTCGATGAAGCTGAACCCACCTTTGGAATCGCGGCGGGTGCGTACCCACCCTTGGAGCTTGATCTGCTTGCCCACCGCAGATGCCTGCCTGGCATCACTGACACTCATTTTCTGCATGACGATATGGCCCTGTTGGAGCAATAATTCTCCCCTCTCCCCTACGGGGAGAGGGGCCGGGGGTGAGGGGGGAACTTACGATGTTACCTTACTGTTCTAGCAAGGAGACACTCATTCGCTAGGGCTGGCTCGCACCAAGTTCCGTACGTAGCTCCTTGATCCTTACCAGCAGTTGCTCCTTAACTGCCTTCATATCAGGCCTGCCCTGCAGATTGACCTTCTCTTCCGGATCATATTGAAGATCGTACAACTCGAATGCCTCCCCATAACGGGGTGGCGGCTCGTAATAGTGAATCAGCTTGTACCGCTCCGTCCGCACCCCTCGCATCTTCTGCACGTTGTGTGATGGGTCGGGGTACTCATGATACTCGTAGTACCAGTCCTTGCGCCAATCGACCTTTTCAGCCGCCAGCAACGCCTTGAAGCTTCGGCCATGCAGGTCTTTCATGGCAGGCATTCCCGCCAGATCAAGAATGGTCGGCGCCAGATCAGCATTGATCACCATCTTCTCGCTCACGCTGCCCGGTTTCACCAAAGCCGGGTAGCGCACCAGGAGAGGCACCCGAATGGAGGGCTCATGCATGAACCGCTTGTCGAACCGCTGCCATTCGCCCAGGAAGAAACCGTTGTCGGAGGTGTGCATCAGCACCGTTTGATCCAGCTTTTTCATCTCGATCAGGGCGGCGTATACTTTGCCGATATTGTCATCAGCGGCGGTGATGGTGCGATAGTAGTCTCGTACCATGCCGTCGTAGTCCTTGGTATCTGGGTACTGCCCAAACATGTTGGACGCAATCAGGAACGCCGCAGGCTTGCCCGTTCCCGGATGATCCCATAGCGATGGCTTGGGAATTGGCTTATCGGCATACAAGTCTTTATGCCGGGGAGCAGGCACCCACTGTCGATGCGGCGCCTTGAAGAACAGAAACAGGCAGAACGGCTTCGATCGGGTCTTCTTCATCCAGGCGATCGCCTTTTCGGTGAC
>DAOMFV010000158.1:0-10691 GCA_035430005.1 Gemmatales bacterium | reverse complement strand
ACCCACGCCACGCTGCTGCCTAGGAAATACTTGGGTTTAGGGCGTTGTGTGCCACAGCTTCTTGCGATCGCAAGCTGGCTCGGCAGGAGCCTCGCCTTCCCAATACTTTGAGTAAGCAGACTATCCCACCCCTAACTTGCTATCTTGAGAAGAGACTTTCTCTCCGAGACAGCATTCATGAAACTCACATTCCTCGGTGCCGCCGGTGAAGTCACCGGCTCTTGTTACCTTCTTGAAACAGCCAGCAGTCGAGTGCTTATTGATTGTGGCATCTTCCAAGGCCACGATGCTGATGAGAAGAACCGCCTACCCAAGATGGTGGGCATCGACCGTCTCGATGGTGTTGTTCTCACGCATGGCCACCTCGATCATACCGGTCGCCTGCCTCTGCTCGCCAAGCATGGCTACCGTGGTTCGATCTTCTCCAACACTGCTACCAAGGACATGTCGCAACTCATCCTGCTGGATGCCGCCAAGGTGCAGGCCCAGGATGCTGATCGCAACAACCGCAAACGACTCCGCCGAGGCGACCAGCCTGAACAGCCGATGTATGATGTCGAGGATGTCCGCAAAACCATCGCTACGTTTCAGCCTTTGGAGTATGACCAAAAGCAGGAAGTATCCAAGGGTATCAGTGCCCGGTTAGTCGATGCCGGCCACATGCTTGGTTCGAGCAGTATCGAACTTACTGTCGAGGAGAACGGCACCTCGAAGATCATTGCATTCTCCGGCGATCTGGGGCCTCGTGGTGCGCCTTTCCTCCGTGATCCTGTGCCAATCCCCCATGCTGATCTCGTGCTGCTTGAATCAACCTATGGCGACCGGGATCATCTACCTTTGCTGGAGACACTGAAAGAGTTCCGCAACATCGTGCAGGAAGCCGTGGCGAACAAGGGCGTCATTCTGGTGCCGGTCTTCGCTGTCGGTCGCGCCCAGCAGATGATCTATCACCTGGCTGCCCTGTTCCGAGACAAGACAATTCCTTCGTTCCCGGTCTATCTTGACAGCCCAATGGCTATCGAAGCAGTCAGCATTTATCGCAAGCATACTGGCCTGTTCGATGAAGAAGCCCTTGCACTCAAGAAGAGTGGCCAACTCGATCACGATTTCAGCATGGTGACGACCAGTGAAACCGCCGACGAATCACGCAAACTCAACGACATGGAAGGCCCCATGCTCATCATGGCCGGCTCCGGCATGTGCAATGCCGGCCGCATCCTGCATCATCTGAAGCATCGTCTCTGGCAACCGGATACCTATGTCGTCATCGTCGGCTATCAGGGCGAAGGAACCTTGGGCCGCCAGATTGTTGAAGGTCGCAAGAGCGTCAACATCTTTGGCGAATCGGTGCAAGTTCGTGCCAAGGTGCGCACCCTCGGCGGCTTCAGCGCCCATGCCGGCCAAACGGAACTTATGCAATGGTACAACTCCATCGATGGCACCAAGCCGCGCACTGCTCTGACACATGGTGAAGACAAACAGCGCTCGATCCTGCAGGGATTGATTCAGAAGCAGCATGGCGTGAAGGCCCTGGTGCCGAGGTTGTTTGAGGAGATGACGTTGTAATTCACCAGACCATTGAGACGAGCCCTCGCCATGTCCACCTTCTTCGGTGCCATCCGCAAACAGATTCGTGAACTGGGGCAAGCGATCACGCCGGCTCTTAACATTGATCTTGAGAAGTCAATCCTTGAATGGCTGGGGCTTCGGAAGAAGGAACTGGACGCCAGCGGCGCGGAGGTCAATGGTGTTATCCTCCAGAGCTTCCACTGGTATCTGCTTCCCGATCAACAGCACTGGAAGCGGCTGGCTGATGCGGCTCCGCAGCTGGCGAAGGTTGGCTTCACCGCTCTCTGGCTGCCACCGGCCAGCAAGGGGGCAGGCGGCGGGTACGATGTCGGTTACGGCATCTACGATCTTTACGACCTGGGCGAGTTCGATCAGAAGGGCACAATCCCCACCAAGTACGGCACCAAGAACGATTTCGTCGCTCTCATCAAGGCTGCCGGCAAGGTTGAACTTCAGTTGTATGCCGATGTCGTCTTCAACCACAAGATGGGCGGCGATAAGGAAGAAGAGTTCGAAGCGGTGCCCGTCGATGAGAACAACCGCAACCACGAGACCGGCCCGCCTGAGTTGATCAAGGCCTACACCTTTTACGACTACGCCGGCCGGGCGGGCAAGTATTCACCGATGCAGTATCACTGGCAGCACTTCGACGCTGTCGATTACAATGGCAACAAGCCCAACGAGAAGCACATCTATCGGGTGAAGGATAAGTCGTTTGCCGACAAGGTAGAACTCGACAAGGGCAACTACGACTTCCTCATGGGCTGCGATGTCGATGTCAATCATCCCGAAGTCAAGGCTGACCTCCTCCACTGGGGCGAGTGGATGCTTGACGACTTCGGCATCGATGGTTTCCGCCTCGATGCCATCAAGCACATCAACAGCGACTTCTTCCACGATTGGCTCGATCATCTCGAAAAGAAGCTGGGCCACACCATCTTCGCTGTCGGCGAGTACTGGACGACCAATACCGACACGCTGAACTGGTACATCGCTAACACCGAGGGCCGGCTCAGCCTTTTTGACGTGAACCTGCATTACAACTTCTCTCAGGCAGGCAGCAAAGGGCGCGACTATGATCTTCGGAAGATCTTCGACAACAGCCTGGTGCAGCGTATCCCCATCCTGGCGGTGACGTTTGTCGACAAC
Organism: Gemmatales bacterium; assembly: GCA_035430005.1. Lineage (GTDB taxonomy): Bacteria > Planctomycetota > Planctomycetia > Gemmatales > HRBIN36 > JAEUIE01. The sequence continues at coordinate 7,973 of DAOMFV010000158.1, read as the reverse complement.
CACGACACGCAGCCGCTACAGGCGCTTCAGTCGCCGGTCGATGCCTGGTTCAAGCCATTGGCTTATGCTTTGATATTGCTCCGCAAGGATGGTTACCCGTGTGTCTTCTATCCCGACTATTTCGGCGCCCAGTACCGGGATAATAATATTGATGTGACCATGGCTTCGCATCAATGGATGATTGACAAGTTCCTCGCCGTCCGCAGCGACTATGCTTATGGCCCACAGAAGGATTACTTCGATCACAGCAACGTCGTCGGCTGGACCCGTATGGGCAACGAGAACCACCCGGAAGGGATGGCGGTGCTGCTCAGCAATGGCGACAACGGCGAGAAGTGGATGGAGGTCGGCCATCCGAATACGAAGTACCTCGATGTCACCGAGCACATCAAGGAACCGGTGATCACCAACATCGACGGTTGGGGCAACTTCCGCTGCCTGGGGGGCAAGGTTTCGGTGTGGGTGCAGGAGGAAGAGGAGTAGGCTACCCCATACCATAACGTGATGGCCAGTATCCCCGAAGAGTGGCAGTCTGCCGGCTACGATGAAACCATCGAAAGCCCGGCTCTGTCACGTCCAGCTTCAAACTTCTGGCGATACTACTGGCTCATGACTGGCGGGGCGGGTTTACTGGGCATCGGCTTACTCTTCTCGCAGGCCAACCCCGAGGTCGCGGGTTTGCTACTTCTGCTGGCCATAGGTTTTGCCATCGTGGGGCTATTACCTTTCCTCATCAGCACCACCGAACGACGAGTGAGTGCAACGCTTTCCCAGCGGCTGCCCAACTATGAACACCGTTGGGCCACGGCGGCGACCGGCTGGTGGTATACCCACTGGATCATGATGTTGGCCATCACCGGCCTGATCATTACTTGTTTCGCCGTTCAGCCACGTGGGGCTAAAGAGTTCTTCGTTGTTCTGACCACACTGACTTGCATGGTCTACATCATGATGATTGCCATCGTGATGGCCTGGCGATGGCGGCGTTTGCGGATGGTTCGCCTGGCCAGACTCGAAGAATTGCAATCGTTCGAGATGGTGCTGGAGACGGAGGGCGTATTTAACAACCTGGCGGATATTCATCCCATCTTCGCCGGCAAGTTAGCAGGCCGATGCCCGGTGCTGTTGCGGCGGGAAGTAGGCGGCTGGTCAGTGCTGCTTTTTGACTGGCTCGATGTGAACAAGCAGCCACCGCGCCGGGAGTGGATTACGATAGCGATGGTTGGCCTACATCAGCCATTGCCCATGTTTCACTTGCAACCACACGAGCGAGTGGCTGCCAGCCAGCTTCACTGGTGGCACATCCTGTTGGAATTTCCCTTCGGGTTGATCATCTTCCTGATCAGCGCCGCTTCGCACTTTGCCAACAAGCTCAAAAGCAAACCGCCTCTGACTATCGCCCACAGTCCAGCCTTAACCAAAGGCTACCAACTCGATACGCTGATGTTGGCCAATCTCCAGAATTATCTCAGCCCCGCAGTGTGCCAGGACATTGTCAGCTATGTTCACAAAAAGAACCGATTCGTGATGGTGAACCAGGATTGGCTCTTGCTGGCTGCACACAAGCGTGAGCTCTCTACGACAAAACTTGGCGATCTGGTGGCTGACGCTTTGCGATTGGCTGATGTGCTGGAGAGGGCACGGGGGTCTGGCGATGATGCGATTCCTTATGAATGACCCCGCGGCAACGAGATGATCGTACCTCAAAAGTAGACGCCCACGGCACTGGCCGTGGGCAAAAAAGTTCTCCTACATAGTTAGTTGTGCAGTGGGTCAGACATTCCTCTCTGGCCTGCACAAACAAAAATGTCTGCGCCACCTAATCTCTTATGTAGAGGCAGTTAAACGTACTGGTAACTCAATCGATGCCATTTACTTCGGCTGGCTCAACAAAGCAGGCGGCGGTACAGCGTGACGTGGTTCATACTCCGTCTGTGGCAATTGCTCCACAAAGGGCTTGGTGAAATCAACGGTGACCATGCTGCCTGCCTGGAACTCCACCTTGCGGGTTTCGATAACGCCATGACCATCGACATTGCCCTGCATGGTGAGAGTGTAGCTGTAGCGATTGCCCACCAGTAGATCCTGCGTGGAGAACTCACGGATACGACCGACCATGCGAAGAGGCTGGTTCTGCACAAACAGCTCAGCGTTAGCGTCGGGCAACACTACCGTGATGCGTGCCTTGAGACTGATAGCAGATGCCACTGACACAGGCTGAGCGCTGGGCACTACAACATAAGTGGGGCCAGGGTATGGAGCATACACCACACCGGGAGCATAGTAGCCCCGGAAGCCGTACCCTGGATAGCCACCACGAAACCCGAAACCAAATCCGACGTATTGAGCCGAGGCGAAGCTCGGAATAGCTACGACTGCAATCAGGCTCAGGAACAACAAGCGGGACATGTGACACCTTCGTTCAAAGAGATCGCTTCCTATCTTCAGATCGACCATGAAAAGGTGCTGGAACGATGAAAAACGAATGAACTGGAATGTGAGGCGTTCTCATGAGTGTTTGAAATGCGGTAGGAGTGGAGTTTGAGGGGTGGAGTATTTAGTCAACGGAAGAAGGTAGGCCCTGTAGGACCACGTAGCCATCGATGTCGAAAATTTTGGGCTGAAGTACAGGTTATCGTCTCAGGATCGCATGAGACTTACTGTCGAGGCAAAAGCCATCAGCATCTCAGATACAATATTACTCAAAGAACTCCATTGGTTTGGTGGCTCCGACCACCACTGAAAACTCCACGAAGAGAACATGTCGCCATGAATTGCTATCTGAAAGATCGTACCATCTAAACCGATGTTCCCAGTGAGATCAGGAGTAATCGGCATCGTAATCGATGTTACTGAATGAAAGAAGGATGCTAAACGCTCCGACGGAAATGGAGTAGCATCATAGCCAACCAATTGGACATTGGGCCAAGGATGTAAGACTTTTGGCCGATAGAGTTTCCAGCCATCTGATCCTTGTCGAATCTCCCATGCAACTGGTTCTTCAAAGGATGGGCAAACAATCAATTGCATCCGCAATTGTCCGATTCCATGAGCAAACACATCTTGATTTGCTGGACGAGGCTCAGTGCGGATACGATTCCAATCCGCATCTTCTTTCTTTTGCAACATAAGTTCACGAGACTTGTGATTGCCTATGAAATATCACCAACAAAACCCTGTTAGCGTAACCCTCACGACCCCTCGTCGCCCCGATTAATCAATTCCTGCAAGATCGGCTGATTCGCCGGGGGGAACTCCAGCTTCGTCAGGTCTTCACGCTTCACCCAACGGAACGGCGGTTCTGGTTCGAGGTCTTCCATCGGTTCGCAGAGAACGAAGACCAGTCGCAAATTCTTATGACCGGCGGGGATGATGATTTCCCGCCGCCAGTTCATGAGGCGGATGTCGATGCCGGTCTCTTCACGCACTTCACGCCAGACAGCCTGATCGATGGTCTCGCCATATTCGACTTTGCCGCCGGGAAACTCGTCTCGGCCGGGCCAAGTCTGGTCTTCCCGACGGGCACCGACGAGGAACTGATCCTCCCAGCGGACAATGCCGATTGCGACTCGCATTTCGGGTTTCGTGGGTCCCTCCGCCATCGCTCGCTGCTCCATAATCCCGTGCATCGGCCAAGTTTGGCTTACTCCTCCCTTACTAAGGGGAGGTTGGGGTGGGGTTTTGTGTCACCCGGTAATTACCCCCTCCAACTCCCCCTTGGAAAGGGAGAGAGAACGAAAATGACCCCGTGTTCGAGTTCGTCAGGCCATCCTCTTCTTCAAGTATATTATTACCTTACGTGTTCAGCACTCGAAGAAGGACTGTTTCATGATTCCGATCGATTTGTCAGGTCAGGTGGCGCTGGTTACCGGGGTCTCCGATAATGAGAGCTTTGCCTGGACTATTGCCAAAACCCTGCAAGCAGCCGGGGCGAAGCTCGTTTTTGCCGTGCATCCCAGGGTGACAGGCATTGTCGAGATGTTCCTCAGCAACGATCAGGATGCTGAGGCCCGAAAGCTACCCTATGGCAAAGGATCCCTGAAAGTCGACAAGGTGATCGCCTGCGATGTCAGCTACGACACCATGGCCGATGTCGACGAGAAAACCAAGACCGATCGGCGTTACGTCAAGCATGGCGACTTCTCACTGCAAGGCCTGGGCGACAAGCTGAAGACTGACTTTCCCAAGGTCGATATTCTGGTTCACTCGGTCGCCTTCAGTTCTGAAGTGAAGAAGTCACAGCGCGATACGAGCCGTGCGGCGTATCTACAGGCACTGTCGATCAGTGCCTATTCCTTGACTGGCCTGTTGCGGGTGACCGCTCCACTGATGACCGGTGGCGGCTCGGTCGTTTCCCTCTCCTATCTTGGCGGCGAACGGGTCGTGCCTCATTACGGCGGCGGAATGTCTACCGCTAAAGCTGCCCTGCAACTCGATACTCGAGTCCTTGCCTTCAACTACGGCAAGGATGGCATTCGGGTGAATACCATCTCGGCAGGTCCCTACGCTTCCCGTGCAGCCAAGGGCATCGGCGATATCGAAAAGATGATTCAGCATGCAGCCGAAAAGAGCCCCCTGCCCCGTGGGATCACCGCTGATGAAGTAGCCCATGCGGCACTGTTTCTGTGCAGCCCGCTGGCTTCGGGCATCACCGGCGAGTGCCTCTATGTCGATTGTGGCTTCAACACCATGGGGGTGTAATTCGTATTCTCGTCCCCAGTCTCCGACCGGGGACACACTGCAATTCCGGCTCCGCCGGAAGTCCGAGGCAGGAACACCGTATCACCGTACCAGACGCCCGGCAGAACCGGCGTTGCATCCCGTCCCCGGTCAGCGACCGGGGACGAGAATACACCATGCGAATCGCGGAACTCTTCTATTCGGTGCAAGGTGAAGGCATGCTGGTCGGCATGCCTTCAGTCTTCGTGCGCACCAGCGGGTGTAATCTGCGCTGTGGCTTCTGCGATACGCCCTACACGTCGTGGAATCCGGAGAGTAACAATCAATCAGTTGACGACATCATCAAGCAGATCAAGCAGTTCGATTGCAAGTACGTCGTCCTCACCGGCGGCGAGCCGATGATCGCCCCGGAAATTGAAACGCTTTGTAGCAGACTAGAAAATGATGGCCACCACATCACCATCGAGACGGCAGCAACCGTATTCAAACCCATCCAGGCTGATTTGATGAGCCTCAGTCCCAAGCTGGCGAATTCGACACCGCCCGTGGAAAGCGGGTGGGCCGAGCGGCACGATCGTGATCGCATCAACCTTGAGGTCATTCGAGAGTTCATGGATCGGTATCCGTACCAGTTAAAATTCGTCATCGATCAACCGGGGGATATTGTCGAGGTGCAGGAATTGCTGGCTCAACTGCCGGCAGCGCCGAAAGAACACATCTTCCTGATGCCCCAGGCGACGAGTGTGGAAGAGTTGGTGAAGAAAGGGCGATGGATTGCGGAGTTGTGCAAGACGCATGGTTATCGTTTCGGCCCCAGGCTGCACATCGATCTGTGGGGACACACGAGAGGGACTTAGGGAGCTGATAAATATTTTTACCTACCGCTGCATCCAACTAATCGTTACCAACGTATTGCATGGCATAGGGTGAACCAATCACATCATCACCCTGACATAAGATGATCCCGCTTGGTCGTCAGCACGGCTGTTCAGTCGTGGGCGGAGATTGTCTATCCTCTCTACAGGAGTTGCTCCATGACTCGTCGTATCGCTTTAGTGCTGGCCTTGGGTATGGCCTTCACAACCACCGTCGTGGCTGCCCGCTATGCCGAGGAAACCATCGTCGGCACCGCCATGAACAACAAGGATTTCAGCACGCTGGTTGCTGCCGTTAAGGCTGCGGAACTCGTCGACGTCCTCAATGGCGACGGCCCGTTCACCGTCTTCGCCCCCAACAATGCCGCATTCGAAAAGATCAACGAAGAGACCCTTAAGGCTGTGCTGGCTGACAAAGACAAGTTGACCGGTATCCTCAAGTGTCACATCGTCAAAGGCAACGTGATGGCTGCTGATGTCATGAAGATGGACGGCGAGATGGCCGAGACCATGAATGGCAAGTTCCCCATCAAGATCAAAGACGGCAAGGTCTGGATCGGCAACGCCCAGGTCATCAAGGCTGATATCAAGTGCAAGAATGGTGTCATTCACGTGATCGACACGGTGCTGATGCCGAAGGGGTAATGTTGGATTGGCACCATCGAACATTATCGTGGCAGGGGTCAGTTGTATTCAACTGCCCCCTGCATGCTAACGAAAGTATTGCACGTTTCGCAGGGGGCAGCGGAGTACCGCTAACCCCCGCCACATTTCTTGAACAATAACAAGCCTAATCTATCTTGAACAGCTCCGGTTTGAAGCCGTCGATTCTTTTGTTGTCACTCAGCTTTGATTCCAGCAGCAGTTGGCCATTGCGTTTGACTCTCATGCCAGTAAACATCATTTCACCGTTGGGCTGTTTGACGTAGTCGAAGTACTCGGTCTCCTGAGGCACCTCCTTCCAACCCTGGGCCTCATCCTTGACACGATCAGAACAACCGGCTAGGAGATGGGTCTTCCTGTCGAAGTGCAACGTCATATCCCGGTAGCCTTCCCGGCTGACTTGCACGCTGGTCACCGGTTTGCCTGCGAACTCCTTGTCGCCGAGGTGCTTGAGAGTAAAGCCCTTTTCTTCGACCAGAGGCATCAGGGAATTGACCCAGAAGACGTAGGCTGAGTAATTCGACTCCTCAAGCTTTTCTCCCTGTAGCATCTGATGGTTGCCGTTCATCGTTTCCTTGGCCTTGTTGCCATTGTGGATGAAGAGAACATCCATCTTCTGTCCCTGGAACTCAGCCTTCATCTCGAATCGGAACTTGCTGGCGGGTTCATAATACCACTTGGCGTCGTAGGGCAACGTAACCCCGCCGAGGGAAAGCTTGCCCTGCTCCTTCCAGGTTTGATGGTAGGCTTTCTTGTCAGTGGGGTAGCCCGCCGCCTTGATGGCTTGCTTGATCACGTTCTCCGCGGTTTCCTGAGCCGACACAGGTTGCGTCTGAAGGATGATGCAAGTGAACAGGAGGAATGTTCGAATCACCATGATGAAATCCTTTGTTGGAAGGTGAGGGGTTAGTCTGGTGTAAACTCATTCTTGCCGACATCAGGAAACTCAGCCTCTGTCACGGGGATGGGGGCAGGTGAAGGATTGGCGCGGGCATCTTCCCACAAAGCCAGGAAAGCGAAGTAGCCGGGGAAGAAGTTCCGTGTCGTGCTGCCGGTGCTGACAATGGGCTTGGGTTTGCCGCGTTGAAAGAGCGACAGAGTGCCCTGCTGGAGGTTATGGCCGGAGATCGTCTGGTAAGCAACCGCCTCGGGTGGTTTCTTTCCAAAGAACGCAGACGGAATGTAACGAAGCAGGCCTGGTTCCAGCGTGAGCGCCTCGTTCCATTTGACGCTCTTGCCCTCTTTCACTTCACGATACATTCGTGAGCCGATCATCTTGGCGATCTCATCCCGCATTTGATCGAGAGAGCTATCAACATTCTTGACGGTGGTCTTGTAAACGACCTTGGGTTTGGTCAACTCCACCCTGGGGACAAAGGCCAGCTTCAAATGGGTGCCAATGTAGGCACCGTTGTGATAGTGCCGCGTCGCGGAATAAGTGAAGGCTTCCACTTCACTGTACAGCAGTTTCTTTTCCCCCATGATGCCTCGCTGATAGACACCATACTCGTGACAGCGAAACAGCGACTTGAAGCTGAACCAGGCAACCAGGACAAACACGACAGAGATGACAGCAAGGACGCAGCCGAGAATGGTGACGGGTTCCCTATCCTTGGGGCCGCCGCCTGGGGCAAACATGCCAAGGATCATGACGGCTGTGATCAAGAACAATATGCCCGCAACGACCACGAGCGTGACACCAGTGCTTTTCTTGGGCTTGCGTTCAAAGATAATGCGGCCCAGTTGCCCGGCGGG
>DAOMFV010000157.1:0-11247 GCA_035430005.1 Gemmatales bacterium | reverse complement strand
TGTGGTGTAACGACAAGCGATTGAGGCACACCCCGACGGAGTGTGGCACAGATCTCGCATGCTTACCGCTCGCTTGATCGTCCCACTAACTCATCCGCCAGCGGCACCCCCATCGCTTCCAGTTTCGGGGCGAGAGCTTTTGGAAGCCGGAAGTCCATCTTGATATCGTCTTCTACCGTTTCCTGATGATAGACCTCGGCGTGGGCAGCGAGGTAGGCGAGGGCTTTACCGTTGCCGCTGTGGATCGTCAGGTGCAAGTCGAGCATGTCTTCGGAGAGGATGCTGATCACCGCATCGGAGAGTTGATCGAGGCCGATCTTCTTGCGGGCACTGACCGTCACCAGTCGGCTCGGCCGGCGTTCCATGTCTTTGGCTACCCGCTGTTCCGCCTCGTGAGCATCAGCTAACTTGTCGATCTTGTTCAACACCAGGATCGTGGGCTTCTCCAGACAGTCAAGTTCTTCGAGTACCGAGTTGACTGCCTTGATATGTTCGACGAGGAACGGATTGCTGGCATCAACGACGTGCAACAGCAGCTTGGCTTGCCGGGCTTCTTCAAGCGTGGCCTTGAACGAAGCCACCAGGTGGTGAGGCAGATACCGGATGAAGCCGACAGTATCGCTGAGGAGCACCTTGCCCCAGTCCTTGATCTTCCATTGCCGGGTGCGGGTTTCGAGGGTGGAGAAGAGCTTGTCTTCGACGTAGGCACCACTATCGGTCAGGGCGTTCATCAGCGAACTCTTGCCGGCGTTGGTGTAGCCGACGAGGGAGACAGTGTGCTCCTCGTTCCTGCTGCGCACTTCCCGTTCCTTGCGGGCTTCGACATCGTGCAGCTTCTTCTTCAAGTCCTGGATGCGATGGGTGATGAGCCGGCGATCTTCTTCGAGCTGGGTTTCACCAGGGCCTCGCAGGCCGATGCCACCCTTGTAGCGGGACAAGTGGGTCCACATCTGCTTGATGCGGGGCAGGCTGTACTCCAACTGGGCGAGTTCGACCTGGAGCCGGGCAGCGGTCGTCCGGGCACGGGAGGCGAAGATATCGAGGATGAGTTCCGAACGGTCTATTACTTTGATGCCAGTTTGCGTTTCGAGGTTGCGAATCTGGGCCGGGGTGAGTTCGTTATCGAAGATGATAACATCAGCATCAGTCATCTTGACGAGTTCGGAGAGTTCTTCGGTCTTGCCCTTGCCGATGTAGGTGCCGTGCTGCACTTCCTGGCGCCTTTGGGTCATCTCGCCGACGACGAGAGCCCCGGCTGAGGTGGCCAGTCCGCGCAGTTCATCGAGGGGATCGTCGGAGATCCAGGGCCGGCGGGGCAGCTCGACGCCGACCAGCACGGTCTTTTCCTGATGTACTGTCTGTTGATCACGAACTTCGGGTCTACTCAATGTCTGAATCTCAGTGGGAGAGAAAGGTCTAAGGTAGTATGACAGAGCCGACGACAGGCTGGTTCGGAGGGCCATATTTATTGATGAACCGCCGAACCTTGCCCGACTTTTGATCATGAGGAATCTTGGCGACAATGTCAATGCGGCAATCGAGTTCGACATTCACCCCTTCGACATGCAGAACGTTTTCAATGGATTTGCGAATCTCCTCTTGAGTCAACTTGGAGCCCGGCACTATTTCGACTAGCACCTGAAACTGATTGTGCCCGGTCTGGGTCACCTGGTACTCGGACAGATCGAACAGATAGAGGAAGGCATCCTTGAAGATGAAGTTGCTCATCTCCAGTGCCTCGCCCTTGCGGTTGGTGATCCAGAACTGATCGTTCGACCGCCCGGCGATGCTCGAGATCAAAGGCAACTGGTTGCCACAAGGGCAGGGGTCAGGGCTGATGGTGATGACATCGTCCACTTCATACCGAATGATCGGCTGCACGAAGTTCATCAGGTTCGTCAGCAGCACCTTGGCCCCCGGCGTACCGGGAGGCACCGGCTGGTTATTGGCATCGACATTTTCGAGGATGGCCATGTCGTTGTTGATGTGAGCACCCTTGCCGCTGGGGCAACCCAGGCTGAGCTGAGGGCATTCGCCGAGGGCATAGTGGTTGGCGACCGGAACTTTCAGGTTCTCTTCAATGTACTTCTGGGTATCAGGGGACAGCGGTTCGCTGATGGCGATGACCAGTTGCAGATTGCCGTCGCTGACCAGCGTGGTCTTCCCCTGCTTGGCGGCACGGGCCAGTTGTTCGAGCACATGAACGTAAGCGGTGATGAAGTTCGGCTTGAACTCTTCGAGCTTCTTGACGGTTTCTTCAAAGGGGTCGGAGAGGTTCAGCCTCAGCATATCGGCCAGCTTGCGTGAAGCCTTCGGCATGTAACCAAACGCTGCGCCGCTGGGGATGAAGCAGGGCTTGAACAGCACCAGCGCCCAGCGCGATCTCTTTTGAAAGAGCTTCTTGAAGACGGTGCCCCACGTCTTGGGCATGGCGTGGCCACGAGCCACCTGCATGGCGAACAAGTGAAACGGCGCATCCTTGGGTTGAACGATAATCGCTGCCTGGCCCTGGCTGCCGGAGGTGTGCGACACTACAAACTCATCAAGATAGTATTTGCCGATGTTATCGAGGTTGGTCATGAACTCGATGATGGGTGGCTTGGACAAACGCTTATCGGTCAGCACCTCTTGAAAGTGCTCCATCAAGTCAGCTTTGGTCAGAATCGGCAAATCCTGCAATCGGCAGGTCTCGATGTTGATACCTTTCCAGCGATCACGATAATACTGGGAATGGGCTTGTGCGTGCCGGAGCAGTTCACTCAGGCGACGATCCTGAATCCGCAGGATGTCTTCCTGCGAGCGTTTCATGACACGGTTGTAGCGGTTGACATAGTAGATGAAGCGGATGAAATCGAACATGTTGACTTAGAGCGGGCTCCGGAGGATCCATCAGGCAGATAAGTCGATTTTCGGGAAAACCCTTGACATTGACCACCATCAGCCTCATGTTCTTGGTAACTAACTTTTCTGTGCTTGTTCACTGGAGAAGCTGGTAAGGGCCCGCGAGTCAGGAATTTCAACTACTGTGGAAAGGCTTCCATGAGCGTCTGTCGTCAGGTCTGGGAACGTCGTTACCTTCTGTTGACACTGGTGGGCTGCCTGGCGTTCTTCGCCACGGCCTATGCTCAGGGTGATGCGACTCCGACGGTGCCCGCTGCGCCGGCTAGTACCCCTGCTACGAAAGCCGGCGGCGAAGGCTCCGCCATGATGGAATTCCTCTTCAAGTCGATCACCGGCTATGTCCTCATTGCGGCGTATCTGTTCTTTGTCGGCCTCATGGTTTGGCTCATCATTGATTTGCGTGGGGCCAACTTCATGCCAGCCGATTTTGTCGAGCACCTCGACGAGATGCTTCGCAACAAGCAGTTCAAGGAGTCGTTTGAACTGGCACGTGGTGATCCTTCGCCCTTTGGCAAAGTAATGGCTGCCGGCTTGGCCAGGCTCTCATCCGGGCTGCCCGAAGCAAGGGATGCAGCTGAGTTTATGCTTGAGAGCGCCAAGAACCGTAAGGACAGCTTGCTGGGTTACATGGCGGTGCTGGGAACGCTGGGGCCGCTCATCGGTCTGGTCGGCACCGTCTCCGGTATGATCGATACCTTTTCTAAATTAGGGTCGGGCACAACACCGAACGTTGGCGAGCTGGCGCAGGGCATCTCTCACGCTCTGAACGCCACGCTCATTGGCATCTTCCTTTCGGTGCTGGCGATCCCCATTTACACCTTTTTTAAGAACAGGCTGTCCCGTATTGTCATTGACGCCAGCCTGCTTGCTGACGATCTGTTGACGCAGACCTTTTACAGTTCGCGGAAACCTGATGGAACTATTGCTCAATCGACAACATTCCCAGCGGTCCAGGCCCAGGTGGTTCAGGCCAAGGTGGCCAAGCCTGACGCCAAGTAGTGGGAGGGCGAGGCTCCTGCCGAGCTGTTTTCAACTAACTTTACCAATTCCACGGAAGACGACATGGCAGTCAGTACGGGCAGCAACGAGATGGAGGTAAACCTTACCCCTCTCCTCGATCTGGTGCTGCAACTTATCATGTTCTTTCTGGCCTGCCTCAACTTTGCTGCTGACCAGGTGAGCAGTAATGTCTTGCTGCCTTTGTCGGTCTCGGCTACGGAGATTCAGCCCAAGACAGAGCAGGAATACATCATGATCAACATCGAACTGGTTCGAAAAGATCGCCTGGCCCCCAATGGCGAGACGATTCGCACACCCGATGGCAAGCCCGTCCGCGATCCCATTGAGCCAAGAACCTTTAAGTTTCGCATACTCGGCGGTGAAGACATCACTTTCATGGATCGCCCTGATCAGAAATCGATCGGGTTGGGACGGGCGATGAACCGTATGAAGCTCCTGGCGGAGAACCTGAAGCTAAGAATCGCCGCAAGGGATAAAGTCAATGTCACGACCATCAAAGAGTTGAAAGTACCGGTGATCGTCCGTGCTGACCAGGAAACCGAATACGTCATGATCTATGATCTCATTCAACAGTGCAAGAACGCCGGGTTCCAACGCATCGAACTGCGCGCGTACTCCAAGAACAATTAATGAGGCTTGTCATGCGACGAAGAAGACGTCGAGTCAGTCATGATTCCGCATCAGGGGGAGAGTTCTCCTCCACCTCGATCTTTGTTACGCCCATGCTGGATATGGCATTTCAGCTCTTGGCTTTCTTCGTGTTCACCTACAACCCTACTGCTCTGGAAGGACAGTTTCCGATCAGTCTGGCCCAGGGGGAGACAGCCGGGGAGAAAGAGAACAAGACGGACGACAAGGTAGCGCCCGATCAGCCAACCGAGCTCAAATCCACGCTTTTCATCGAAGCTCGATCCCGAGAAAAAGGCAGGCTCGGTTCACTGAGAGTGGGCACCACCGTCATCGAGCCTGATGCCAGTGAAACGGATTATTCGACAGGACTGATCAAGTCTCTTGGCAAAGCTATGCTCGAACTGAAGAAGTCGAATCCTTCAGAAGATCGCATCACCATCAAAGGGACGCCGACCCTGCGGTGGGACGAGTTGATGAAGGTTATCGATACCGCTCGCCGGCATATCCATCCTGTCACCAAGGAACGACGTGACCTGTTTCCCCGTATCAGCCTCGGTGCCGTTGATCAATAGTGGAGGTTGAGTTTCTTTGTTGGGAGGGCGAGGCTCCTGCCGAGCTTCCAGCAATTGCCAGACAGCTCGGCAGGAGCCTCGCCTTCCCGATTCAATTAGCCTACTAACGTATGAACCGACGAGTCATCACTTATGTTCTGCTTTGCACGTCGTTGATCGTGATCGTTTTTGCACAGATAAGTTTTCGTCGTCCCAGCATGTGGCGCTGGATGCAGCCTGAGCCGGCTGCGATAGCTACTGATCCCGTCTCAACATCGACTGCACAAGTGCCTGTCACAGACCCCAAGACGCGTCGAGCGCCCTTTCCTCATCTAAAAACGCTGGAAGGAGTCGCTGATGAGGAACGATTCCTGATCCCTGCCGCCGATGCCTTGCCGGAGATGCAGGCTTCCGCGAAGGCACAGCTTGATGCCCAGGCACGCTATCATCTGCTGACCCTCGCTAAAGACGCTATTCCCCATTCCCTGGAATCCGATGGCCGCACCGATATTCGTTACCAGGCATTGATTCAGAAGTCTGGAGAATATCGTGGCGAGGTCGTCCGCATCCAGGGCGATCTCATTTCGCTCGGCGAACCGATGGAAGTCCATGGCAAACTGCCAGGCATTGAGATCGCTTATCTCGGCCTCATGACCGATGATCAGCCCAATCATCAATACCTGGTCCTGTTCACTGATCTGCCTCCCGGCATCCCAAAAGACCAGTCGCAGTGGAGTCGGCTTTATCTCAGGAATGTTCAGTTCTCCGGTTACTTCTACAAGGTGACTAAGTACACCAATACCATCGGCAAGAGCTGGATGCTGCCAGTTCTGGTGGGCAAGTCGCCGATCCTGCCCGTTGTGGTGGGCGAAACGACCGACTGGTTTAATCTCTTCACCATATTCCTGGTCATGGCCATTCCGGTCGGTTTGATCGTTCTGATCGTTCCTCGCTACTTCAGGAAGAGCGATGCCAGGTACGATTCGCTCATGCAGCGGTTTAAAACTCGCCGAGATGAACAAGTGACAAAGGCTTTGGAAGAAATGCCCCTTCGGGATGATCCAGACTTGCGTTTGGATCGCGATCAAGGATAATTGGAATATACCAGTCTGCAGCGTCAGCAAAGGTTAGCGCGTGCAATCGCTAGATATTCCCTTGCTGGCGCTGCGGGCGGGTATTCAAGAGGACTGGATGATGTCCACAGGGCAGACGAAACTGACGACGAAGCCAGCTGCGGCACCGATGCCGCTCTACATGACCCTGAGCGAACTTGATCATCGTCAGCTCGGCGCGCGGGACTGGCTCACACTGCTGCCGGCCATCCTTCTCAGCGTCGTACTCAATGGCATTTTCCTGACCATACTCATCGTCGCCAGCCCCGGGTCCAGTAGAGCAGACAACAAGCTCAAAAACTTTCAAAACGACGATAGCACACAGGTGGAAGACAAGAAGAAAGAGGAAGAGAAGACAACGATTGATATCCTTACGCCGGAGTTTGATGCACCAAAAGACATCGACCTCAGTCAAAAGCTGGCAATGCCTTCCATCGATCCACCCAAAGACGAAAATAACCCCAGCCTGAGTCAACCTCCGCCGGAGAAGGAACCTATCGGTGGTTCAGGGGCCGGGGATGATGCAAAGATGAAGGGCAAGAACGCCCTGGCCAATGAAGGGTTGCGGGGCGATCCTATCCTTGCTGAAATGGGAGCGGTCGGCAGTGGCGGCAGCCTGCCTCTTGGCGGTGGTTCTGGTATTACTTCCGGGGGTGGCGGTGGCAGTACTACTTCCGGAGGCTTTGGTCAGCGCACTGGCGACCTGACTGCACTGGCCAAGCGTTACGGTGGCTCTGATGAATCGGAACGAGCTGTCGCTCGCGCATTGCTCTGGCTTCGGTTGCATCAGGGGCCTGATGGTCGATGGTCGCTCCATAAGTACCACACTTACGATAAGCGCTGCGATTGCCAGACTGCTATCGAAAGGGAAAAGGATAAATTCGGCCCAACTCTCAAGGCCGATGATGTCTCCGGCACGGCGATGGGCGTTTTGCCTTTCCTGGCGGCCGGTCATCATCACCTGGGGCAAAAGGAAGAAAGCAAGACCGTGGCTCTGGCCCTCCGATACCTGCTCAGCAGGCAGGTGGTCGGCGGCGAAGATGATGGCAAGTTTGATTCCGAGAACTTCACCATGTACACCCACGGCCTGGCTTCCATCGCCGTCTGCGAAGCCTATGGCATGTCAAACGACCCCAAGCTCCGAGACTCGGCCACCCGTGCCATCAAGTTCATCGTGAAAGCACAGAACTCTCAGCTAGGCGGATGGCGCTACGTGCCTCGTACTTCCAGCGATACCTCGGTAGTTGGCTGGCAGGTGATGGCTCTCAAGAGTGCGCAAATGTCAGGCATTCCAGTGCCGGCAGCGACACTCGAGAATGCTTCCCGCTGGCTCGACCTTGCTCAGTACAAGGAAAAGAGGCCCAACGGGCGATCCATTCTGAAATATGCCTATGCGGTTAATATCGATGATCCGTCGGCGCCGGGCAGCCCAGCAACCACCGCTGCTGGCCTGCTCAATCGTCTCTACCTCGGCTGGGGCCCTCGCCATGCTGATATGATCCTGGGTTGCGACTACCTGATGGAATCTGCCTTGCCCCCCTTGGACTTCAAACGGGGGCAGCCGGCTAACATCTATACCTGGTACTATGCTGCCCAGGTGATGCATCACATGGGAGGCGAATACTGGGAAAAATGGAACCCACGCATGCGGGAGTACCTGATCAGGTCTCAGGAGCGGGAGGGCCACAAGAACGGTAGTTGGGATCCCACGCCCGATGCCTGGGGCCGTCAAGGCGGCCGCATTTACACCACTGCTCTTTCTGTCCTCACACTGGAAGTCTACTACCGCCATCTGCCGCTCTACCGTCGGGAAAAGGTCGAGAAGGAAACAAATGAGGTGGTATCAAAGAAAGACGCTGAGGCAGAGAAGAAACCTGTGATGGCCAATCCGGGCGAGATGAAGGACGCCCCAAAGAAGTAATAAATGCCAGCATTTGACCTCATAAGATAAAAGGACATCCTTCGTGGAGTCCTTCATGTCTTCGTCGGCACCCAAGACGCCTTCTTTCTGGCGACGATACCGTATACCGCTGATCCTCCTGCCCATTCCTTTTCTACTGCTCATACTCGAACGTCTTTGGCAGCAGAACGATTGGTCACCCGAAGCTTTCATGTACGTCGGCATGGCCATGTCGTTTAGTTTCATCATCATTCCAGTCGTCCTCCTGATATGGTTCCTGTTCTTTTCCAGCTTCACACGTCAGGCACGCTTGACCGGGTTTCTGATACTCGTCGGAGTGGTTGTAGCTGCCTTTGCCGTCATCCGCAAAGTCGAGTTCAGCGGCCAAATGAAGCCGATTGTCTACTATCGCTGGGATCATCTGCCTCAAGACAACCTGGTTGCTTTGACTAATCTGCCTGCCGGTGAACTGCTGAACGTCAGCATCACTGCCGAGGATAGTCCCCTCTTTCGAGGCCCACTTTTAGATGGAACTACTCCCACGGCTCCGAAAGATAAGTCGTGGGTCAAAGCGGTCAATGACATAGTGTGGCAGCATCCCATCGGTGGCGGCCACGCCGGTATCGCCGTCGCAGGGCAAATTGCTATTACGATTGAGCAACGTGGTGAGCATGAAGCGGTCGTGGCTTATCACGTCGAGACGGGCAAGCCTGTTTGGGTGCATCAATACCCTGCCGGCTTCCATCACTCCGAACCAATGGGCGGCGATGGCCCACGCACCACACCCACTATTGTTGAAGGCCTCGTCTACACACTTGGCGCCCAAGGCCATCTGCATTGCCTTGAGGCGGCGAGCGGCAAAGTGAAGTGGCAACAGAACATCCTCGAAGACGCCGGGGCCAAGAACCTCGAATGGGGCATGTCGGGCACGCCGCTGGTGGTGGGCGACAAAGTCATCGTCAATCCCGGCATCAATCAGGAAAAGAAAACTCAACAGGCGGTCATCGCCTATGATCGCCTGACCGGCAAGAAAGCCTGGTCAGCAGGCGGCGACATGGCGAGCTACTCTTCGATGATGAAGGCAAACCTGGCAGGTGTCGATCAGTTGCTGCTCTTCGACGCAGCCGGGCTGAAAGGCCTCGACCTGGCCAGCGGCAAGCAGCTTTGGCTCTTTCCGTGGAAGTCGAGCTTTGACATGAACTGCGCTCAGCCCATTATTCTGGGCGCGGATCAAGTCTACATCTCGTCCCAAGTAGCCAACGGCGGTGCGATGCTGAAACTCAGTCATGAAGGTGATGCCTGGAAGGTCAGCGAAGTGTGGAAGAACAAATACCTCGGCATCAATTTCTCGAATGCTGTGCTGCACGAAGGGCATCTTTATGGATTGAGCAATGGCTACCTCACTTGCCTCGATGCCAAGACTGGCGAGCGCAAGTGGAAAGCCCGGCAGGCTTATGGCAACGGACAAATACTGATTGCAGGCGAGGTATTGGTCATCACAGCCGAGGATGGCTTTGTTGCCCTGGTTGATACTAAGCCAGAACTGTTCAGTGAGCTGAAGCGTATCCCTGTCTTCAGGGGCCGCACCTGGAACGTCCCTGCCATTGCCCGGGGGCGGTTGTATTTGCGCAACCATCAGGAGATGGCTTGTTTGAAGTTGTGGTAGACTTTGTTGATTCGCAGATTCACACGGCGGGCTTACGCCCTGCCGCTCGCAAAGACAGAGTGCTACTTTGTCACCTTTCCAATTACCTCATCCATAATCCTCAATGCCGTCTTCACCTGTTCTGGGGTGATGCACAGCGGTGGGCAGAGGCGCAGGCCGCTTTCGCCGCAGCCGAGGATGAGCAGGCCATGCTCAAAGCAGGTGTCCTCGATCTTGTTGCGCAGTTCCAGGCTGTGTTGGCCATCCTTCATCACATCGACGGCGACCATCAGCCCCAGCCCTCGTACGTTTTTGAGGGTCGTGGTGTACTTGCTTTCAAGTTGCCGTAACCCCGCACGCAGTTCATCGCCGCGGGCATTGGTGTTGAGCAGGTATTCCTTCTGCAGTAGATCAATAGTCGTGAGCGCAGCCCGGCAAGCGATGGGGTTGCCTCCAAAGGTGCTGGCATGACTGCCGCTCGGCCAGTTCATGACCGAGGTTTTGGCAACGATGGCCCCCAGGGGCAGACCGCTGGCGATGCCCTTTGCCAGGCAGGTGATGTCAGCTTCCGCACCGGCATGTTCCAGTGCGAAGAGCTTCCCTGTACGACCCATGCCACACTGGATTTCGTCCGCTACCATCAGGATGCCATGCTGATCGCAGAGCTTGCGCAGGCCTTGCAGGAAGGGCGTCGGGGCAGGGTAGTAGCCACCTTCGCCCTGCACCGGTTCAACGAAGATGGCAGCAACCTCATCGGGAGAAGCTGTTCGCTTGAAGACTGTTTGCTCGATCTGTTTGATGTAGGCCAGGCTGTCAGCTTCGGTCACGCAATCACGAGGATAGTTGACATGATGAATGTGTGGCACCAACGGCCCGAAGCGTTTGCGATGCACCAGCTTGGAAGCTGACAGCGACATGGCTCCATAAGTGCGTCCATGAAACGAGCCGAAGAAGGCGATGACGTTGGGGCGGCCAGTGTGATGCCGGGCGAGCTTGAGAGCAGCTTCTATCGATTCGGTACCGCTGTTGGTGAAGAAGACCTTCTTGGGGGAAGAGCCGGGAGCAAGTTCTGCCAGCTTCTCCGCCAGCATGATTTGCGGTTCATAGTAGAAGTCGGTGCCGGACATGTGGATGAGCTTGCCCGCCTGATCGGTGATCGCCTTCACCACTTCCGGATGGCAGTGACCTGTGGATGTCACAGCAATGCCTGCCGTGCAATCTAGATAGAGGTTGCCATCGACATCTTCGATGACACAGCCGCTGCCCCGGTCTACCACAAGAGGATAGCCACGAGTGTAAGACGGCGAAACGACTTTGGAATCCCGTTCCAGAAAGCTCTTGGCTTTCGGGCCGGGCGGTGGTGTCTTGAACGAGGGAACGGTCTGTTGATCGAATAACCACATATGAGGTGACCTTGGGAGAGGTAGTGTCAGGATATGAATAACTGAGAGGGCGAGGCTCCTGCCGAGCCGTAAGGATAGTTGAGCG
>DAOMFV010000156.1:0-11543 GCA_035430005.1 Gemmatales bacterium | reverse complement strand
AGAACGGCTTTTTTGACACTACTAATTGCCAGCACGAATTAGGTTCAGGGCGTTGCGTGGCAGGGGTCAGCGGTATTCCGCTGACCCCTGCTGGACGTGCAATTTCTATGCAGTTTTGCAGGGGTCACAATGAGTACATCGTGACCCCTGCCACATCTCTCAGTTTTTCAACAGACCCTTAAGCAAGCCAGGCAGGCACATCACCGGCTGGTGGCAACTTCACCAGGTGCATCGATTTGATGTGTTCATGACCTTTCACTTCGGCGAGGGCAGCCTCGCTGGGAAGGTTATCGAGATTGAGGACAGCCACCGCCTCACCACCTCGTTCTTTGCGGCCCACCACCATCTGAGCGATGTTCACAGCGTGGCGACCGAAGACGGTTCCGATGTAACCGATGAGGCCCGGTAAGTCTTTGTGCGTGAAGATCAACAGGTTGCCATCGAGGTAGCCTTCCAGATGGAAGCCGTCCAATTGCACCAGCCTCAGGTATTCACTGCCGAATAGCGTCACCGAGGCTGAATGGACGCCTTTATCGGTTTCGATCTGGGCGCTCAGCAGCGAAGCGAAATCGCCCCGGCTGGGATTATGCTCTTCGATGATGTCGATCCCTCGCTCCTTGGCGACGAGCACGGCATTAACCGGAGTTAACATCTCCGAGAGCCGTGTTTCCATCAGCCCAGTGGCAAAGGCGGCAGCCAGCCAGGACATGCCGTTGCCGGCCAATTCGCCACGATACGAGAGTGACACTTTCTTGATCGTGCCTTCGTGTAATTGGGTGAGCAGCAATCCCAGGCGACGGGCCGCATCCAGATATGGACGAAGCTCCTGCAATGTCTTGCGGTCAACAGCCGGAAGGTTGACCGCAGACTGAACTTGTCCGCGCACCAGATAGTCAACTAGTAGATGTGCCGCTTCCAATGCCACTGATTTTTGAGCCTCATTGGTCGAAGCCCCCAGGTGTGGTGTCAGCACCACATTGGGTAATGCTCGTAGCGGATGATCTACGGGTGGCGGCTCCTCCACAAAGACATCCACCCCCGCCCCGGACAGATGACCAGACTTTAACGCATCAGCCAAAGCCAGTTCGTTGATAATACCGCCACGGGCACAGTTGATGATTCGGGTGCCTTTCTTCATCATCGCCAGTTGCGCTGCGCCTATCAGGTCCCTCGTTTGTTCGATCATTGGAACGTGGATTGTGACAATATCAGACTGCTTCAATAATGTGGGCACGTCGGAAGCCGGTTCGTATCCCCAGGATTGAATACGATCACCGGAGAGAATGGGGTCATAGCCGATCACTTTCATGTCCATCGCCAGTGCCCGCTTGGCCACCTCACGACCGATACGGCCAAGACCAATGACACCCAGGGTCTTGCCGGCGAGTTGGGTGCCCACATACTTGGCGCGATCCCAGCCACCCTTGCGCATGACAGCGTCAGCAGCGGCGGTGTGACGCATCAGGGCGAAAATCAACGCCCACGTCTGTTCGCAGGTGCTGATGGTGTTGCCGCCAGGAGTGTTCATGACGATGACACCCTTGCGGGAAGCAGTGACGACATCGATGTTGTCGACACCTACGCCTGCTCGAACAATCGCCCTAAGCTTGCCGGGTGTTTCGAGCAGATCACCGGTAATGCGGGTACCACTGCGAACGATGGCGCCATCGGCTGCCTGTAGAGCCGCCTTTAGTTCATCTCCTTTGAGACCGGGACGATTATCCACCTCAATGCCGGCGCTCTGCAGAATGGCTATGCCTTCGGCTTCCAACTTGTCGCAGATCATTACTCTGGGCATGTGTCGTTCCTCGGTGTCAGGCAAATGGTCACGGGCTGAAAACTCAAGATAGCGGTCATGGAACGGATTGGCTACCGCCAGGAACATCAAGACTTCTCAGCCGTCTTCACCTGCAATTGTGATTGCAGCCAACCTCGACGAGCCATCCAGTAGAGCATGACCGGGGGAGTAAGGCACATGATCAACATGCAGACAATGAACAAGCCGACAGGGGAGAATGGATTATCGATGCTGAATTTCTCGCCGAAGAAGTTCATTCCCATGAAGCCGGTGATGACCGTCAAAGGCATAAAAAGCACGGTCACGACAGTCAATGTCTTCATTACCTCGTTCATGCGATAGCTCGTCACCGAGATGTGACTCTCCATCGCGCCGGAAGCCATGTCACGCAGGCCGTCGGAAAGTTCATGCATACGAACGAGGTGATCGTAGATGTCACGGAAATAGACCTTGTTCTCGGCATGTATCACGCTGAAGCTGTCACGGGCCAGTCGGTTCATCGCCTCGCGCTGACTGCCGAAGATGCGCCGCATTTGCAATACTGTACGACGGATGCGAAACAGTTGGGGCAGATGTTCACGCCGGGGCTTGACGTAGATTTCCTGCTCCAGATCATCGAGGGCATCATCCAGGCAATCAACGACTTCCATCGATGTTGTGGTAATCTTGTCCAGCAGATGGTAGAGGAGTCGATCCGCCGACTTCGTCTGCCTGTCATCAGTCGACTTCTCGACCTGCTCCCACAACTTCTGAAGCGGAACGATCGGGTCGAAATGAATCGTGATGAGGTAATTGGGGCCGATGAAAAGATCGAGTTCGTGCTGCTTGATTTCATGCTTGACGTATTCGAGGGCATGGAACGACATGTAGAGGTACTTCTGCCAGTCATCGACCCGGGCCAGATGCGTCTCCATGAGAGCATCTTCGATTGCCAGCGGATGGAAGGCGAACTGCCTGGTCAGGAAATCACTGGCCCGCTGCACGCCCTCACTGGAAAGGCACATGTCCATCCAGATGACGTTATTCGGATCAGCGAGGGCTGCTGTCAAAGCATCTGCATTGATCAATTCAGTTTGGCTGGCACCGGCACGCCGGCAGAGAATGCGAATCATGGCGAGTTCGTCCTTCTCTGTTAGACTGCGATCATGGGTTTGGTGCCAACATAGATCGTGGCCACGCCGAACGTCAGCGGATGATAGGTTACATCTGTCAGGCCCTGAACCTTCATGCGTTCACACAACGCTTCATAGTCGGGGAAGGCGAGCACGCTGGCAGGCAGGTATTTGTAGGCCGCATCGGGGCTTTTGGAAAACCACTGGCCTACGCGGGGAAGCACCGAACGGAAGTACCAGAGGTAGAGCTTATCGAGCCCTTTGACACGAGGCTTGGAGAATTCCAGCACCACCACTTTGCCGCCCGGCTTGCAGACCCGTGTCATTTCGGAGATGCCTCGATCGGTGTCAGCGACATTCCGCAAGCCAAAGGCGACGCTGACGATCTGAAACAAATTATCGTTGAAAGGAAGATGCTGAGCATCAGCCTGGAGGTACCTGATCGGCTCGACAGCCTTCAGGTTAGGCTTCACCGATTTCTTCGTCGCTCGATCCAGCAGCGGGCCGCAGAAATCAGCGCCAAAGACCGGCACCGTGCCCTTGCCCGCCTTCTGATAGGCCAGGGCTAGATCGCCCGAACCGGTACAGAGATCAAGAACAGGTCCCTGCCACGGAACCGGTGGCACCCTCTTCACGGTCTGATTCCGCCAGCGTTTGTCGATGTTCAAGCTGAGCAGATGATTGAGCAGATCGTAATACGGAGCGATCTTGCCGAACATCGTGCGGATGCGGGCATTGCTCTTATCGAGAGAATGTTCATCGACCGGGATCGACGGTACAGCGGTAGTGGACATACGCTTGTTCTACTGGCAGAAAGCGGGCTGTGTAGTTATTTCAGTTCACGCACTTTAATGTTGCGGTAGTAGATGCAGGCTCCCTGGGCCTGGAAGCCAATCGCTCCCTCTCGCTGATCGGTCGTACCTTCTGAGACCAGCTTTCCATTAATCACCACACTGATGGCATGGTAATTGTCGAAGATGTCCAGCCAGAGAAAGTTGACTCTATTACAGTGAATCATCGTCTCGTTCCACTCCCCTACCTTTTTCATCGCCGCCTTTCGGGCATCGGGATAGTCTTTAGCCTCGACATGAGCCTTGCCATAGGCCAGGAGCTTACCTGTTTCGGTATATTTGCCATCCACTTCGATGCTCTGCGGCCAGCTTTTCAGCACTCTCGTTAGATAGACAAACGCCCCGCTGTTGCCGGTGAACTTGCTGTCATCGGTGAGATCGGTGGGCCGTTCGTACTTCCATTCGTACTTGAGATCGAAGTTGGTGTACTGCTTGCGGGTGTAAGCAAAGCCGGAGATAGGGAACTGACTCAGATGGACTTGATCGTCGATCTGGAGAACACGGTCCTGGGAGTAGGTGAGCCCAGGCGGGATGGGATGAAACACCATGCATCCGTCCTTCACATCGAACGACCTCTCCGGCCCGGCGATGATCCAGAAGATGAACCCGGCGTAGTTCTTGCCGTTGAAGAGATCGACCCAGCCGGCATCGTCAGCAGGTGGTTGAGCGAGCACCAGGGCCATAAACAAGGTAAGAGAAGCCATCGAGTGATTCCGGATGAGTCAATTAGTCGCTGATGTCGTCGTAGCCATCGGCTAGTTTCTTATGCCGCAAGAGTTTATGGTAGTGCTGGGCGAATCGGTGGGCCTCATCACGCACATATTGCAGCAACCGCAGGGCCGCTGAGTTGCGGCTAAGCTTGAGCGGCTCAGCTTCATCGAGCCGATAGATCTCTTCTTCCTTCTTGGCGAGGGAGATCAAGCAGGGCTGGGTGATCTTCAGGTGTCGCAAGGCGGCTTGGGCCGCATGCAACTGCCCTTTGCCACCATCAATCATGATGACATCGGGAAATACCTCATCCTCGGTTTGCAGCCTTCGATAACGGCGCGTAACCACCTCTCGGATCGATTCAAAGTCATCGACCCCTTCGACGCTTTGAATGCGAAACCGCCGATAGCCCGGCTTAAAGGGGACTCCATCGACGAACTGTACCAGGGAAGCGACGGTTTCGCTGCCTGCAAAGTGGGCGATATCGATGCCCTCGACAACCCGCGGTAGCTCATCAAGCTTGAGAATCTTTTGTAGACCCCGCACACCGCGCTTGGGGTCCAGAACGAACACTTCAGGTTGCAGGTCCTTATCGACTTTGCCCCGCAATTTGAGATTGCTCAAGGCCTTGATTTGATCTCGTAGCTGCCCTGCCCTCTCAAAGTCGAGTTCATTGGCAGACTGCTTCATGGAAACTTCCAGTTCCTGAATCAATCCATGTTTCTTGCCATCAAGGACCATCTGGAGCCTGCGTATCTGCTCACGATACTGCTCTTTAGTGACGCGATCATTGCAGGGAGCGTTGCACTGGTCAATGTTATGCAGCAGGCAGGGCCTGAACCATCGCCATTGATCTTCGCCCTCGTTGATATCGAGCTTGCAGGTACGGAAGCGGAAGATACGCTGCAGCACCTGAATCGCCGCCCGTAAACTTCGAGCGCTGGTAAAGGGCCCGTAGAGTTTGGCCCCGCGCCGAGGCTTGCGCGTGAACTCGACTCGTGGGAAATCCTCACGAACCCGGATTTGCAGATAGGGATAGGTCTTATCGTCTTTCAGATCGATGTTAAAACGGGGCTGAATGTCCTTGATCAACCGGGCTTCGAGCAGCAGGGCATCGACTTCGGAATCAACAGCTACGAAATCAATGTCGGCGATTTCGGGTAATAGGCCCGTCAGCCGAGGATCGAAGGTCGCCTGTTTGTTAAAGTACGAACCGGCCCGGTTACGCAGGTTCTTGGCCTTACCGACGTAGATCACCCGTGACTGTGCATCCTTCATCAGGTACACGCCAGGCTGAGGCGGAAACGTCTTGACCTTCTCGCCAGGTGTCAGTCGCTCATCGGGAGTAGGCTGTTCGGCATCCATGTGGTTATCTTACGGGTCAGCCTTACGCAAAATCGAGCCGGAGCTGAAGAAACTCGTAACAGCCCACACGAAGAACAATGCCCTCGGGTTGCATGTCGATGCTGCGCTGCGGCTCACCAAGACTGTTGACCACGAAAGCAGCGCTCGGCTGTCGGGGGCATTGCAGCAGCGTTTCGGTAGCGTAGCCAAAAGTCTCGACCATGCGGAGGATCACGCTCTTGGGGCGATCTTCGGT
The DNA here is from genome assembly GCA_035430005.1 of Gemmatales bacterium. Lineage (GTDB taxonomy): Bacteria > Planctomycetota > Planctomycetia > Gemmatales > HRBIN36 > JAEUIE01. Next base: position 5,474 of record DAOMFV010000156.1, on the reverse strand, counting down.
AATGTGCATATCGATCAACATGACGCTGGGGGCATCGATATGGAACAACCAGCTTGAGGTGCCCGCTAAGGGCGGGCCTTGCTCGACAGGGATTGCTACGGTCGGGGTCAGCCAGTCTTGCTCGGTCAAATGAGGTAAATCATCGTCCAGCGAGATAGCGAACGAGAAGTCACGACTGGCTTCATCTTCCACCAGCAATATCGAATCGAGCATGCGCGAGGTGTAGCGCTGCCAGAATGGAAGACCGCCCGAGAAGATGGTGACGCGACCTTGTGACATCTCCAGCTCGATGAAGCCCGGCGTCTCGGGGCGGGTTTGCGTGCTGGGCAGCTTCGTCCATTGCACGCTCTTGTTCAGCCTTGCATTCGGATCGCGCCAGGCCCACCGGCTGGCAAAGTAGGCGTGCCAGGGATAGCCAGCCAGCGCGTGTCGAGGCTCCAGGTGAATATCGATTTCCGCTATCTTTCGGCCGGCCCACAGCCGACAGGTTTGCACGTAGTCAGCCAGCTCTTCGCCATGGGCATCGACGAGCGTGCCCTTGCTCTGCACTTCACCCACGGCATGGCCATTCTTCGTGACTTTGACCTCATCACACTTCATGGTCGAGCCGGGGGCAAAGACGAGTTGCTGCCCCAAACGAGGGATTTCCTTGATGGCATCCTTGATGGAGCGAATGCCGCCTGAGTGGGGATCGATCTCGACGATGAGGTAGTCGTTCTTCAGCGTAGTGCCTTCGGCGATGGTGTGTTTGGGAACACGAACCTTCGCCCCCTTCTCCACCGAGCGTGGCAGCCAGGCAAAGCCCAAGGGCGGCAGTTCGACGATGGCATCGATTCCCTCACTGCCCTTCTGACTTGCCCATGCCGGCACCGGGAGCAGCGTGGTGGCCAACGGTAATTGCACCGGCACCTTGCGGCTGAAGCTGCATGGGTTGAACAGCAGATAGCCTGGCGCTTTGCTGGTCGCTCCTGAAATCAAGCGTTCAGCGAAGGTGGTTGCTATCTCTTTGAGGTTCAGCGATGTGTCGTATTCAACTCCATATCCTTGATCATTTAACAAGTCGTAGGTGTATCGCTCTAACCTCTTGATATCAGGCTGACAGTCAGCGGAAGGAGTAATGACGGCATAGAGCGACAACAAGGTTCTAGCTACTTCCCACTCTCGCCATTCACGATGGGCGAAGGAGAAATAACTGATCAGGTACGGTGCTTTTAGAACTATGGTCTCCTGATCTCCCTGCCCGGTCATCTCCAGAAGATAGTCCGACTGAAAGTCATCCGCGCTCGGCGGCGTGTACTGTTCCGTGGCAGGGATGTCTCTGATCGTCTGCTCCAGGTTCCCCAGTTGACCAAAGACCGGAGCCAGTTGATGAAGAGCATTCCAGCACTGGAACCAGAGCGGAATATTGCCCAACTGTTGCATCATGCCGAAGTGAATCCAGCCGACATATTCTGACGAGGTGGAGTCGTAGATCAGATGGCCGAGATGGAACGCCGTCTCAGCAGAATCAAGTGGTTCTGGCTTGCGGGTACACGATTCCAGCAACTGACTATCCGGCCCGCGCCAGGCAGCCAGGCTGTTGGTAGCACTGGGCCAGACGCCGGCATCGTTACTGAAACCGAACGCTCGTTTTAGCCCGAACGATTGCAGAATGCCCGGCATATTCGCTGTCGCCGCGAACCTTGATCTTCCTGAGGATTCGAGCCGTTTCCCCAATCGATTCTGGGCCATCGACATGCCATAGTCAAGGCTGGCCAGCCACGATGAGAGTGGCATCAACGCATCAGGTCTTTCAAAGTAATTGCCGCCCCACCAGTCAATCTTGCCGGATTGCAACTTGGCTCTCAACAATTCCCTATCGGCCGCTTTGTTCTGGTTCAGCCACCACGTCATCCAGTGGCCTCCGGCAACTATGGTAAATGCCAGGTCACTATGGAGCCATTGATTCAGCTTAGACTCTGAAGAGTCTGTGGTGTTCTCTTTTAGAAACAGCGTCACAGCTTGATAGAGTTGCGACGGATTCACCACCTCTCTCGCCTGCTGCAATTGATGAGCAGCCTGGCCGAGATGATGCTTGCGGTCCGATGCATCCGTAGCCAGCGCTGCCAGGCGGACATGTTCGTAGAAGCCCACTGTATCCAGTGCATTGGCATGATCCTGAGCATCGCAATAAGCTTCGAGGATCAAGTACCCCAGACCCAGCCCGGCAAAGGGTATCCAGTTGTCGCCTACTAACGGCTTGCCCAGCGTCTGTTCCAATTGTTTGAAAGTCTCGTCCCATGATGGCGTTGCAACAAACGAATGGGAACCCGCTTCCTTCATCCGCTCAGCCCAATCGGCTGACTGATACCGATAGGGCGATTCGGGAATGACAAAGAGATGATCCGCAGCGGGTGTCTCGAACTCATCCTGCGAACCCAGCGTCGGCGGGCCGGCAGACTCAGCGACCACCTGAGGATGCCAAAGCGTGAAGTAGCCGTTCCAGAAGGCTTCCGCCTCTTCCCTGCTGATCGTTTGACGGTATTTGCTGCTCGGTCGATGACTCGTCAGCATGACCAGGGTACGTCGTGTCATCATCGCTTTCCCGAGAAGAAGGCAGCCACCGCATCGACTATCGTACTGACATCAGCCATCGCTCCCTGGCCGACATCGCCACAGGCCAGCGTTTTTTCGATGGGGCCGACCAATCGGAGTGATTGATGGTTTTGTTTATTGATCCACTTCACTAAGCCATCAGCATCGAAGTCATTCTGGCAATCCAACTTAAAGAGGCGGGCGATGGTTTGCAGATGCCACGCCGTTTGGGGGTGTTCCCACATCAAGGTATTCATGGCTGGCGCCAACAACACTGGCCGGGCTAGATCCCAGGCGCGCCAGACACAGGTCAGGCAATTATCGCAGATGCCGCCGGCGAGCTTGGCCAGCGTATTGGCATCCAGCGGAGCGATGAGGAAGATGTCGGCCCAGCGTCTGAGTTCGATGTGCAACACCGGGTCAGTTCGCTTCCAGAGATAGCCTTCCGTCTTCTTCGGCCATTCGTCGTCATCTGTATGAAGCACACCCTTTGAGACTTCCTGACGGTCAAAGAAATAGAGAGCGGGTTGAGTGGCGACCACTTTTAGCTCATGCCCCGCCTGCGTAAGCGCAACGACAAGCTCCGGCGTCTTGAGCGCCGCAACCGAACCTGTGACCCCCAACAGAACCTTAGCCATCGGCTTACCCTATTTGGCGACCTGTTGACTCAATCGTTCCGCTTCGCTGACCATCTCGCCAAGCAGCGACAACCCCTGATCCCAGAAGGCAGGCTCGTTGATGTCAATCTCCAAACGGCCTACGAGTTCCGGCGGACTGATTGATCCACCCGCTGAGAGCATCTCAAGATACTTGGGGACGAAGCCTGCGCCCTGTCGTCGATACTGCTCATAGAGAGCCAGCACCAGCAGTTCCCCGAAGGCATAGGCATAACAATAGAACGGCACATGAACGAAGTGCCCGATGTAGAGCCACCACCAGGCGTACCCTTCACCCAGTTGCACCGCATCGCCATGCATGGGTTCGTTGGCTTCCATCCACAAGGTGTTGACGCGCTCGGTCGTCAGTTCGCCTTCCCGCTGCCTGGCTGCGTGGGCCTTCTGCTCAAAGCGGGTTAGCACCACCTGGCGGAACACTGTGGCAAAAGCGTCCTCGATCTTGCTGCACAGCAATGCCAACCTGATTGGTGGCTCCTGGTATTTCTCCATCAAACGGCGGAAGGTGAGCATCTCGCCAAAGACACTGGCGGTCTCGGCAGTGGTGAGCGGCGTATCGCATTGAAGATAGCCGACTCGCCTAGAGAGATATTGATGCAGACCATGCCCTAGCTCATGCGCCAGCGTCATCACGTCACGCAGCTTGTCGGTAAAGCTCATCAAGATGTAGGGATGGGCACTGGGCACCGTCGAAGCGCTGAAGGCTCCGCCACGCTTGCCAGCTCGTGGTTCCGCATCGATCCAACTCTTGGCAAAGAATTCCCGAATGATCTTGCCCCCCTCAGGGCTGAACGCCGTGTAACTTTCTTCGACAATCTGACGAGCTTCATTCCAATCGCAACTGGGTAGGTCGCTTCCCAGCGGCGCGTAGCGATCATAGTCGTGCAGTTGCTTCAGCCCCAGTAGCATGGCCTTAAGCCTATAGTAACGAGCTACCATGCCCTGGTGCTTTTCAGCAGCGGCCATCAAGGCATCGACACTATTTTGACTTATTTCATTAGCGAGGTTGCGAGACTGCATCGGCCCGGTAAAGCGTCGCAGTCTGGTATCCGTTTGATGATCCTGCAGCAGCGTGTTAAAAACATAAGTAATCAGTTTACTGTTGCTCTGAAGGCCTGCGGTTATGCCTTCCGCCGCAGCTTGACGCACCGCTTGCTGGGGGTCGTACAGCTTGGCCAGAATCTGCTGCAATGTCTGCGTCTCGGATTTGCCGTTGAGCGTGTAGGTGAAGCTCATCCCAGCGACGGTCTCATCAAACAACCGTACGAAGGCAGCCCTGCCGGTATTGTTCTTTTCTTCGAGTAGTTTCTCCTCAGGTTCGGTGAGGAAGTGAGGTTTCAGAAGCCGTTTTACTTCGAGATAGTGCTTCCAGCGGCCGAGCCGTTCATCTTTGAGCAAATGTTCCGCCTGGGTATCTTCCACCGACACCCATTCGAGATCAAAGAAGATCAGATGCTGATTCGCTTCCGTACGGGCCTCTCTCGCCTTGCTGAGGAGCGCCCCGTGACGAGGATCGTCGGTCTTGGCGGAATGAATTAGTTGGGCGTAGATAAGCGGCTTATCGAGCAACTCGGAGAGCATCTCCAACTCGCCCATCGCCTCAGCCAGCGTAATAGCTGTCAGGCCTGCATCGAGCTTGCCTCGATACTTCTGGGCAAAGGTCCGCGCCCGCTGCAGAGCCGATTCCATGTCCTTCGTCAATTGGGGATCGTCGATGCTCGCATATAGATCTACCAGATTCCAACTGACGCCCGTCGCACTGCAGTTTGTCGTGGCCATAACATCCGATGCCAGGTTCATGAATAGAATGCACTGTTCAGGCATTCTATTCATTCCGGTCGAGGCTCGGCATGGCTGATTTTGTATCTGTGGCGAAAGTAGGCGACATTCCTGAAGGCACCTCCAAAGCCGTAGTCGTCGGAACCAAGACCATCGCCGTCTTTCATCGCCCGGGCGACGTCTGGAATGCTATCGATGACTACTGCCCGCACATGGGAGCTTCGCTGGCTGAAGGTAGATTGGAGGATGGCGTCGTCGAGTGCCCCTGGCATGCCTGGCAGTTTCGCCTCAGCGATGGAACGTGGGTGAACAGTCCCAAACTCAAGATTGGATGTTACGAAATACGTGTGCAGGGCGATGACCTGCAAATCAAAATGTAATACCAGCCCGATGCGCTAGTGTAATGTTACATAAATAAGTAAACTTATTATTCGCAGCATCGTCTTA
>DAOMFV010000155.1:0-11655 GCA_035430005.1 Gemmatales bacterium | reverse complement strand
AGGGCATCGAACCAGACATAGATAGTAAACTCTTCATCAAACGGAATACGGATGCCCCACTCTTCGCCACGCCTGCTGATGTTGACGTCCTGCAATCCTTCGGTCTTGATCAGACTGAGAATCTCATTCCGACGGCTCTCCGGCTGCACGAAGTCAGGGTTCTCTTCGTAATGCTTTACGATGCGATCCTGAAAGGAACTCAGGCGGAAGAACCAGCATGGCTCCGAGCGCCGGGTCAACGGCGTCTTGTGATTCGGGCACAACCCGTTGTTCTCGGTGTTCTGCTTATCGCTCTTGAACTCTTCACAGCCATCACAGTACCAGCCCTCGTACTGCCCCTTGTAGATGTGGCCATTGTCGTAGACCTTCTGAATGAACTTGCGGCAACACTGCTTGTGCCGTTCGTGGCTGGTCTGGATGAAGATGTCGTAGCTGATGTCGAGGGCCTTCCAGATAGACTGGAACTGGTTGGCCATGTCGTCGCAGTAAGCCTGAGTACCCTGCCCCAGCTCAGCGGCCCGCTTGGCGACCTTCAGCGTGTTCTCGTCGTTGCCCATGAGGAAGAAGACATCGTTACCCTCCATGCGCCGGTAACGAGCCTGCACGTCAGCGCCGAGCTTTTCAAAAGCGGTTCCAATGTGGGGCCGACTGTTGGGATAATCGATGGCGGTGGTAAGGAAGAATTTCTGTGCGGTCATGCCTATCTTTCACGAGTTGCGATGCAATCATGATATAGATGACAAGCGAGGTGACCGAGACGTTCATTTCGACAACATTTAGCCCCCGGCTTGAAGAGCCGGGGGCTAAATATTCAAATGCTATGCCGCTTTCTTGTGATGCGTATGCTGATCTCGCCCCCGATCCTGCGAACCCGCCCCTTCCCTGATCTGCGGCTTCCGGCTATGCACCTTGTGGTTCTCGTAGTACTGCAAATACTTGTTCACAATGGCAGCATCATGGCGGATGACAAGCAGATTTTCAGCGTTGGCGTCCTCTGCTTGCCGAGTAAAGTTGAAGCTGCCGGTGATGACGGTCTTTTGATCGATGATCATGACCTTGTTATGGGCGATGGCGTGTTCAGCATCGACGAATACTTTTAGCCCCTTCTCGATGCAGCGAGGCATGTCGGTACGAAGATCAACTTCGTTGGACTTGTCAAAAACCAGTTCGACATCGACACCACGGTCATGGGCATCCATCAGGGCTTTGACGATGGGATCGAACGTGAACGAGTAGGCCATCATGAGCACCTGATGTCGTGACTCATTAATCGCGTCCACCACAGCCTGACCACACCCACCTTTAGGGGAGAAGTGGACTGCCACCGTGGGAGCTGGCACGAACCAGCGGTAGACGATCTTCCACCAGTGGTTGACCACCAGGGCGAGAGCGAAGCCGGCTGAAACAAGCAGCACTAAGGTCATCATGTCGAAGCTCCCCGCTTCTATTCAAAGCCATACTTCGATTCGATGGATCGCTTGGTCTGGTTGTATTCGACCTGCGTGACTTTACCGTTGTCCCGGGCCGCCTCGAGTTCGCTCAGTTCCCGCTTTTTGATGCGCTGCTGACAGGCCTGACTGGATTGGTAGTTCATCACTCGTGCCTGGTTGTAGCCTGCTATGGGATCCCACAAGATCGAAACGGGCCAGGTAATCAGATCGACCGCGCCAAGGACATAGTTGCCCGTGTAGAAGGAGCCACAACCAGGAAGGAATCCGAGACAGGCGGCGAGCGTCGGGTTCTTCTCTTCGACGAGAACGCCGTCAGCCTGCATCTTCATGTAGTCGGATTCTTGAATGGTGTTGAGGCTGGAACAGCCGGGAAGCATGCCGGCGCTGAGGATTAATAGCGTAAACCAGCGCATAATCACCCCCTCCATGAAGCATAGAGTGCTCCAAGATCGGAAAGGGAGATAGCCGAGAGAGGCCCTCTTGTCAACTATAGTTAGTAGAAGCGGCTGGAAGCCGCGTCTATTAACCCAACGGCAAATGATCTTGCCCAGGCAACTGCACTGCAGCTACCGTCGATGCTCCACCCTGAACGATGAGCATGAAGTCTTTCGAACCGATGGGCGATGGTATGGCATACTGCTCGCCATACATGAAGCCACATCGACCACCAAGGGAGGCATTGTGAGCTCTTAGATAGTGTTCCAGCCGCTTTAGTCGCTTATCATCAAACTGCGAAGCATAACAGCGGATGGCCTCGATCTTCTTTTCAAAGACATCACTAACATCCAGAATGAATGATCCATGCCAAATTCTTTGCTCAGCATCAAAAGGCACCGGGGCATACACCAGGTGAGGCACCCGATAAGGCTGCGTGCCGGAAAAGCGGTCATCCCACTTGGTGAGTTGGGAATAGAAGCGGGAAGCCTCAACGAGCAAGTGTCCCTGATGATGATCGGGAGACGCGGCTGGAGTCCGGCCGGCCATGACGAGAACGATCTGAGGACGCAGCTTGCGGAAGGCGGTACCCAAGGCGAAGCGGTTCTCGGGAGAATCCATCAGCACCCGATTAGGCAGATTGAGGTTGTAACGATAGGGTACGCCCAGCGCAACTCGTGCCGCTTCCGCTTCCTTGACTCGGGTTTCGATGGTGCCCCGAGGCGTCGGTTCGCCGCTGGTCAGATCGAGCATGGCGACGGTCTTCCCCTGTCTGACCATTTTGGCCAACGCTCCGCCGCAGGTGATTTCGAGATCATCCGGATGCGGAGCAACGGCCAGGACATCGATAGCGGCGGGAGCTTCATTGGGAATCATCAGGAGCCTCGATTGTGATGGTTGCCATCACGCTCCGCGTGATGGTCTTTGGCTATCAGTTTCGTGAGATTCGTTTCGATGTTGCACATCCCAGCATCACGCTGAGCGTGATGTCTACCATCAACCCGGCGGCCAATGAAGATCACGTCCGCCAAGGAGGTGCATGTGCAAATGCGGCACCGTCTGGCCGGCTTGTTCTTTGCAGTTGATCACCAGGCGATAGCCTTCGTTCACATTGAGTTTCTTCGCCAGTTGCACGGCGACGAGGTGTAGATGTCCGAGGACTGCTTGATCTTCAAGGGTAATATCATCGTGGGTGCGGATCACCTTTTTGGGAATGATCAGCACATGCACAGGAGCCTGCGGGTTGACATCGTGGAAGGCCAGGCTGAGTTCGTCCTCGTGAATGATGTTAGCGGGGATTTCCCGTTGGATGATCTTTTGAAAGATGTTGACCGGCAGCATCGGCGGCTCCATAGAACACTGGGGTAGTGTACGACAGAAGAGAGGAACGTCTTGCCTTACCTCCTTGGTATCGATGAAGCCGGCTATGGCCCGAACCTGGGGCCGTTCGTGATGTCGTCAGCATTGTTCTCACTGCCGAGCGGTTGTTCGACGGATCTGTGGAAGGTACTGCGGACAGCGGTGCGAAAGTCGAATCAGAAGACCGATGGCCGGCTGATCGTCGATGATTCAAAGCAGGTCTACTCACCCAAGGTCGGGCTGGGGATGCTGGAGAAGAACCTGTGGCCGTTCGTGCATCAAACAAACTCTTCTATCAGTTGCAAGAAAGACTTATGGCGCCATCTGGCTACTGATCCAGTCGAATCGGTCGGTCACGAGCCCTATCTTCAATGGGATGCCAACCTACCTCTTTCCCCACCATCGCTTTCCAGTGCCGCCATACTATCAGGTGTGATGACTAATACCGGCGTCACCCTCGCACGCTTGCAGAGCAGTATCATAGCCCCCCGCCAATTCAATCAACTCACTCGTGATGCTGATTCCAAAGCAGCGATACCACTGCATAGCATTAGCCAGTTGGTTTCATCGTTGCCATGCGAGGATACGGTCGAAATTCACATCGACCGGCTGGGAGGCAGGCAACGGTATGTCGAACAGGTATCCAAGTGGTTCCCTCAACAGAAGATTCAGATCGAGACTGAGACACCCAACTTGAGTAAGTACCGTGTCGACGATCGGATCACCATCAGCTTCCAAGTCGAAGCCGACCAACATAGTTTCCACGTCGCACTAGCTTCAATGCTCAGCAAATACTGGCGGGAAGTGATGATGATGCAGTTCAATGCCTGGTTTGCGAAAGAACAGCCGGGGGTGACGCCGACGGCTGGGTATCCTCTGGATGCGACACGGTTCTGGAACGAGGTGGAACCAACCAGAAAGCGGCTGGGGTTATGCAACGATGACTGGTGGCGGGAAAGGTAACTTCCTCATCAAAAACACATCTATCGAGCCGGGCTTGTATCTCTATCATGAGCCGTATACGATTTCTAAATACCGATGGTGATCGTTCCCACCTGTCTCTACCCGCCCTTGGATGGATGAAGCATGCGGTTCTCAGCGCTGGTTTGCCTGTTCTCCTTCACCACTTTCAGCTTCGCCGAGGACTGGACTCATTGGCGAGGCCCCACGCAAAATGGCGTCGCCGCCGACAAGAATCTTCCCGATGACTGGTCGCCCAAGGGCAAGAATGTCGTCTGGCAACAGCCGGTCGGCAGCCGCTCGGCACCGGTGGTCAGCCGAGGCAAGGTTTACCTCATCGGGAGCGTGAACCCCGATCAGGTTAACGAGCAGGAACGGGTCACCTGCATGGATGCTGAGACTGGCAAGATTCTCTGGGAACATCGCTTCAACGTCTTCCTTACCGATATTGTCACCAACCGTGTCGGCTGGGGCGTTCCCTGTGCTGACCCCGAAACAGGCAACGTCTACACCCACGGCACCCAGGGCCTCTTGAACTGCTTCAGCGAAGACGGCAAGATTCTCTGGTCACACTCGCTCACCGAAGAGTATGGCCGAGTGAGCGGCTATGGTGGTCGTACTTCTTCACCCATCGTGATTGACGATCTGGTGATCATCCACATCGTGCAATCAAGCTGGGGCGACAATGGCCGAGGCGGCTTCCGCTTCGTTGCCTTCGATAAGAAGACCGGTGTCGTCCGCTGGTGGTCCAAAACCGATGTGCCGCCTCTGGACACCTCCTACTCCGTTCCCATCGCTATCGTGGTCAACGGTACCAAACTTGTTGTCGCAGGCGGTGGCGAACAGGGTATCCATGCCTTGAAGGCCAGCACCGGCGAACAGGTGTGGCGCATGCAATTCACCGCCGCCCGATGTGTCAATGTTTCTCCCGTCGCTGATTATGCCAAAGGCTGGGTCTATTTCTGCCAAAGCGAAGAGAACGTAGGCACGAACGTGCAAGGCTGCGTGATGTGTGTCGATGCCGGAAAGCTCGAAATGGATGGCACGCCGAAGGTCGTCTGGAAGAAACTGGGTATCCTCTCCGGCTTCGGCTCGCCTATCCTCCATGAAGGTCGGCTCTACGTCGTTGATAACAATGCGAAGATGTTCTGCCTCGATGCCGCCACCGGCAACGAAATCTGGACCTACAAATATGGGCGCAATACCAAAGGTTCCCCCGTACTGGCTGATGGCAAGTTCTATGTCGGTGAAGTCAGTTCTACCTGGCACATCTTCCGCAACGGTAAGGACAAGGCCGAGAAGATCAGCTCCATTCGTATCCCAGCCGGCCCCGGTGGCACACTGATCGAAGTGAACAGCAGCCCGGCTGTAGCCAATGGCCGCATCTACTTTGCTGATACCGACAACATCTACTGCGTGGGCATGTCACGAGAGAAGCCACCGGAAACAGCGAAGACTCCTGATCCGACAGCAGTGGCAATGCCACCCAAAGGGCCGGCGACCTATGCTTTGGTTACTCCTGGCGACCTCACGGTCAACCCTGGAGCCTCGTTCATCGTGGCTGTACGACTTTACGATACACACGGCCAGTTCCTGGGTGAACGCAACGCTGATTCGTGGACATTGCCCGTGGGCCCACCACCACCAAACAGCCCACCGGGAGCAGCACCCATCCCTGCCCTTATGGCTGCTGTTACTCCTGAAGGACACGTCACCGTCTCCACCTCCATGGCCGCTCAATCGGGCGATATCCTGGCTACCGTCAAAGTCGATGGCAAAGAATTGAAAGCCAAGGGGCGCGTCCGAGTAGCTCCTGTGCTGCCCTATATTCAGGATTTTGAGAAGGTCGATCTCGACCGCATTCCCACTGGCTGGATCAACCTCGCCGGCAAGTTCCGCACGCTCCAACTGCCCGATGGCACCCGTGCCATGAAGAAACTGGCCAACAACCCCAACCCGCTTCTCGCCCGTGCTTATGGCTATATGGGCACCCCGGAGATGACCGACTACACGATCTCCGCCGACTTGATGGGCACCTTCAAGGAAGAGAACAAAACCATCAATCTTCCCAACATGGGTCTGACTAACTGTCGTTATACCCTCACCTTCGATGGTGGAAAACAAAAGTTGCAACTGGGTTCATGGGAATCCCGACGCCGCGTAGAAGCCGCTAAGGACTTCCCCTGGAAGCCAGGCGTCTGGTACTCGTTCAAGCTGAAGGTGACACAGAATGGCGATAAGGCGATCTGCGAAGGCAAGGTCTGGGACAAGAGCATGCCCGAACCGACCGAATGGACACTGACACTGGAAGACCCCTGCCCCAACCGCAATGGAGCGCCGGCGATCTATGCCTATGCCACTGCCATTCCCACCAGCGGCAAGGGTGAAGGCACCGAGGCGTACTTCGACAACGTAAAGGTGATCCCGAACGGGAGTGCCACCAAGCCATAAGTGTCTTTCACCCACCCAGGGTGAGAGGGACGCTGCATTCTCCCCTCTCGCCCGGTGGGAGAGGGGCCGGGGGGAGGGGGAGCAACCACCTCGCACTGATTACCAATAACTTTCCTAACATCGAACGCTCCTCAGAGCAATACAACCAAACGACACCGAGGTTTCCTGACATGCTTCGAACGACCTTTCTTGCCGGCCTGGCTCTGGTCACGCTGGGCGCACTCTCTGCTGACGAAGCTTCTCCGAAGAAGCCGGGCAGTGAGTTTACTATCCCGCCACACACCTGGCCCATGTTCGGCGGCACTCCCGACCGCAACATGGTCAACCATCTTGATAAAGGCCTGCCCGCCGAGTTCGATGCCGAGAAAGGCAAGAACATCCTCTGGTTCGCGGAACTTGGTTCCCAGTCGTATGGTAACCCGGCCATCTCCGGCGGCAAGGCTTTCGTCGGTACCAACAATGGCAACCCACGGGATGAAGCCATCAAGGGCGACAAAGGTAACCTGATGTGCTTCCGTGTCAGCGATGGTCGCTTTCTCTGGCAGATGGTTCACGACAAGCTGCCCGCCGGACGGGTGAACGATTGGCCCGAACAGGGAGTATGCTCTTCTCCTCTTATAGAAGGCGACAAAGTCTACTACGTTAGCAACCGTGGCGAAGTGATCTGTGCCACCACCGAAGGGCTGGGGGCCGGCAACCAAGGTGTCAAAGACGAAACCTACAAAGGCGTCGAGCATGGTGATGTCATCTGGCGTCTTGACATGATGAAAGACCTCAACGTCTTCCAGCATAACATGGCTGCCTGCTCGCCAATCTCCGTCGGTGATAACCTCATGATCATCACCGGCAACGGCCATGATGAATCCCACGAGAACATTCCTTCGCCCCAGGCCCCCAGCTTCATCGGCGTCAATAAGAAGACAGGCAAGGTCGTCTGGACGAACAACGCACCCGGCAACAAGATTCTGCACGGCCAGTGGTCGAACCCCTGCTACGGAGTCATCGGCGGCGTGCCCCAGGTGATCTTCTGCGGCGGCGATAGTTGGATGTATGCCTTCAACCCCGATACCGGCGCTCCTTTGTGGAAGTTCGACTGCAATCCCAAGAACACTGTCTACAAGCTGGGTGGTAAGGGCACAAAGAACGAGATCATCGGCACCCCCGTCATCTACGAGAATAAAGTCTACATCGCCATCGGCCAGGACCCTGAACACGGCGATGGCGTCGGCCACATGTGGTGCATTGATCCCGCCGGCAAGACGGGCGACATCAGCCCCAAGAACGACAACTTCGACCCCAAGGCGCCGGAGAACAAGGGCAGCGGTCTCGTCTGGCACTTCGGCGGCACCGATGCCCAGGGCGAACTGCTTTGGCACCGCAGCATGTCGACCGCAGCTATCCACAACGGCTTGATGTACATCTGCACGTTGCACGGTTGGGTGAGTTGCTTCGACGCCAACACCGGCAAGCTCTACTGGACTCACGATACCCTCAGCAACATCTGGGGCTCGTGCTACGTGGTCGATGGCAAAGTCTACATCGGCACCGAAGAAGGCGATGTGCTGTGCTTCGCTGAAGGCAAGGAACTCAAACTCCTTTCCAAGAACGACATGAAGGGAGCTATCTTGAGTACACCCGTTTCCTGCGACGGCGTGCTCTACATCATGACCAAGAGCCGGTTGTATGCGGTGAAGCAGAAGTAGTTGCACACGGCGGGCTGACGCCCTGCCGCTCGCCACCGATCTTTGAGGGTGAAGGCACTTGCCTTCGCCCTCTTTTCACGTCATGATGTACCATCCCACCTGTTTCCTTATCCAGTGATCTCACCACCATGAATCGACGTCTCACTCTCGTCTTCTTCGTTTCCACACTCTGTCTGCCGCTGATCATTGCTGATGAACCGCCGGCAGTAGCACCGACCGAGGCAAAGACGCCGGAGGAGGAGAAGAAGTGCTTCAAGCTGCCGCCAGGTTTTGAAGCACAACTGGTAGCTTGCGAACCTGACATTGCCAAGCCGATGAACATCGCTTTCGATTCCAAGGGGCGGCTGTGGGTAACCTCGTCTCTCGAATATCCGTTCCCCGCTCAAGGCCGACCGGGGCGCGACATGGTCAGCATCCTCGAAGACTTCGCCCCTGATGGCAAAGCTCGAAAGATCAGCACCTATGCCAAGGATCTCAACATTCCCATCGGCCTGTTGCCCCGCAGCGATGGCGCGCTCGTCTACAGCATCAACAGCCTCGACAAGCTTGAAGGGCCGATCACTTCGCTCTACCAGAAACGCACCAAACTCTACGAAGGTTTCGGCTTCCGCGATACCCACGGCATGATCAACAGCTTCACTCAAGGCTATGATGGTTGGATCTATGCCTGCCACGGCTACGCCAACGATTCAACCACCAAGGGCAGCGACGGCCAGGAACTGAAGATGAACTCGGGCAACGTCTTCCGGTTCAAGCCCGATGGCAGCCACGTCGAGATATTCACCCGAGGCCAGGTGAACCCGTTCGGCCTCTGCTTCGATCCGCATGGCAACCTCTACAGCGCTGACTGCCACACCAAGCCGATGACGCAGCTTATCCGTGGTGCCCATTACGACAGCTTCGGCAAACCGCACGATGGTCTGGGCTATGGCCCGAACATGATGGGGCACCTGCACGATTCAACGGGACTGTGCGGCATCGTTTATTACGATGCAGATGCCTACCCGGCTAAGTACAAGGACACGATGTTCGTCTGCAACGTCGTTACCTGCAAGCTCAATCACGACAAGATCGTCTTCAAAGGTTCCACTCCCGAAGCGGTGCTGCAACCCGACTTCATGAGCAGCGATGATCCCTGGTATCGCCCCGTTTATCTCGCCATCGGCCCGGATGGCAACATCTACCTTTCCGACTTTTACAACAAGATCATCGGCCACTACGAAGTACCCCTCTCCCACCCTGGTCGAGACCGCACCCGTGGCCGCATCTGGCGAATCGTCTACAAGGGCAACGATGCCAAAGCGACACCGGCCCCGCATGGCGGGGATTTGACGAAGTGTACCATCGAAGAGTTGCTCAAGGCGTTTGAGCACCCGAACATCGCTGTTCGGTTGATGGCGCTTCAGGAAGCTGTCGAGCGAAATCTGGATACTTTATCTGTCCTCGAAGATGCTGGCCCAGAACATGCCAACCCTAACCGATATGCTCTGCAACTCTGGGCACTCGAACGCATCGGGGCAGGTCGGATCAAACGTGATCTGATAAAAGCATGCGAGAGTGGGGCGCCCTTGGTACAAGAGCATGCTCTGAAGATCATTAGTAATCGCGATAGCTGGGTTAAAACGATCGAGAAAGCTGCCACCGATTTGCTCACAAGCAAAGACACCGCAGTTCAACGCAAAGCAGCCGAAGCCCAATGCTATAATAGGAACGTCACGCGCGAATCGATCCGAACGCTAAATAACTTCCTACTTAGTACTGAAAAAGTAGACACGCACTTGCAGCATACTCTCCGAATTGCCTTACGGAATCAATTGGCCAGACTGCCATTTAGCGAGTTACTCGCCATGACCCCTGCCGAGATCGAACAGTTGGCCGACATTTCCTTGGGTATTGCCGATGTACAAGGTGGTGAAGCTGCGATGCGTGCTATTCAATTAATCCCTGGGTGGAAAAGCAATCTCCCCAAGTTTGTCCAGCATGCCAGCCGATATCTTCCGCAACAAATGCCGACCATCCATGAGTTATTGCAGAAGCACCGCACACATCATCACCACTACGCGGCACTGCTGCAAGCGGAAGTACAGGGTTTGCGTGAGGCAGGCGAGCCCCTGCCTTCCGACATCAAAGCCGATGCCAAATCCTTCGCCCATGACCTCTGCACCAACACCGATCCCGCCATGGTGCAACTCGGTATCGACCTCTGTAGCCAGGCTAAACTCACCGATCAGTTCGATACCGTCGCTGCAGTGGTGAAGAACACCAAAGTACCCGAGCCTCAGCGGACAGCGGCGGTCAATGCGTTGCCCTCCATCGATGCGGGCAAGGCAGAGAGTTTACTGCTGGGTTACATCCTGCAACACGATCTGCCTGATGAAACCCGGGAACGGGCCGCCATTATCGCCGGCGGCTCCAATAAACCTGCCATGCGGGCCCAGTTGTTTGAAACGATCAAGGTGGTTCCCAGCAAGATCGCCAATGTCATTGCCTACACCATTGCCAACAATCCCGGCGGGGCTGATGAATTGATGAAGGCTGTCGAAGCGGGGAAGATTCCACCCTCAATCCTGCTGACAACCTCAGTTCAGTCCCGCATCAACAACCACAACCGTAAGGAGTTCCGGGAGCGTTACGCCAAACTGACCGCCGGCCTGCCACCCGCTGATGTCAAGCTGGCAGAACTCGTCGCCCTGCGGGGTTCCAAGTTCAAAGCCGACCAGGCCAACGCCGAGAACGGGTCCAAGGTCTTCAAACAGCACTGTGCCATCTGCCATCAACTCAATAACGAAGGAGCCAAGATCGGTCCGCAACTCGATGGCGTCGGCATCCGTGGCGTCGAACGTCTGCTTGAAGACATCCTCGACCCCAACCGCAACGTCGATCAAGCCTTCCGGGCCACCATCGTCGTCCTCAAAGATGGCCGCACCCTTACCGGTTTGGTGCTGCGTGAGGAAGGTAACCTCGTCGTCCTCGCTGATTTACAGGGCAAGGAGCAGAAGTTCGACAAGAACGATATTGACGAACGCAAGGTTTCAAACTTATCTCCAATGCCAGCGACGATGGATACGCAGATCAAGGAGTCAGAGTTGAATGATCTGATCAAGTATCTTCTGAGTCAGCAGGCGAAGAAGTAGGAATGATAGACTGTGCCACATTCCGGCGTGTACTCACGTCGGGGTGTGGCTATCAATCGCTTGCTTCCAACAGCTGAAATGAGACTGAGAGCTTCGCAACCACACCTCGACGGAGCGGCTGTGTTGTTTGTCAACCGTTTTCTTGTTTTCATGCTGCCACCG
>DAOMFV010000154.1:0-11672 GCA_035430005.1 Gemmatales bacterium | reverse complement strand
TGGTTGCGGAGAACCTGTCTCCAATCTCAGTAACATCCCCGGAGTGGTTCCAAGCGATTGAAACCACACCCCGACGTGAGTACACGCCGGAGTGTGGCACAGTCCTCTACAGCATTAGTGGCAGCTCGTAGTCTTTTTCGTGCAATGAGTTACTGAAATAGGTAAACTCACTGAAACAACTGCCCACCTATAGGGGTCAGTGGATCAGGGGAACGGTCATGAACACTCCCGATCGTCGCGACTTTACCGCCGCAGCTTTGGCGACGATGCTCGGAACGCCTCTCCTGGCCCAAACGACCCCTAAACCCACCCTCGACCTCCATGTCCACCTCTTCGGCACGGGTGATTCAGGCAGCGGCTGCCGGCTCAGCGATGGCATTCAGAATGGCGTCCAGTTCCGCGCCCTGACCCTCGCCCTCGGCATCCGCAGCAAAGGCAAAACTCTCGACGAGGGTTACGTCAACGTCCTGGCGGAACAAGTCAAACTCTCCGGTCTGACCAAGGTCGCCATTCTCAGCCAGGATGCGGTCTATGATGCCAAAGGGGAAGCGGATTGGAAGACGACCAGCTTCTATGTTCCCAACGAGTATGTAATCAAGGTTGCCGAGCAGCACAAAGAAACGATAATCCCCTGCCCCAGCATCAATCCAGCACGGAAGGACGCTATCGATGAACTGGAACACATCCACAGTAAGGGGGCGAAGCTCTTTAAGATTCACCCACCCACTCAGGGTGTCAATGTCGCTGATCCCAGGCACACCAAGTTTTATCAGCGTTGTGCAGCTCTTAAGATCGTCATCATGGTTCACACCGGCCACGAGCACAGCGCCCCGGTAATCGACAAAGACCTCGCCAATCCGGCCCGACTCGAACTGATGCTGGATCAAGGCCCCACCGTCATCGCCTGCCACTCCGGCACAGGCTGGCCCACCGATACCCCCGATCAACTACCGAACTTCACTCTTCTATTGAAACGCTACCCCAACCTCTGGGGCGATACCGCCGTGCTCGGCACCGCTAAACGGGATCGTGACTTCTATCGGTTGCTCGATGCCCCCACCGTGCGTGATCGCCTCCTGCATGGCTCCGACTTCCCCTTCCCCGTCAGCCCCTCCGCCTTCGAACCCCGCATCGGCAAAGAAGCGGTGCAGGCCATCAACAAAGAAAAAAGCTGGATCGGCAAAGACTACCAGCTGAAAAAAGCCCTCAACATCGGCCAGATCAGCGCCGAACGAGCCTGGCAGGTGGTGCTGGGGGCGTAATAGACGATCATACTCGTTTGTTATGCGAGATGGGTGTCAGGGTTTCGCCGAACTCGGCGTAACCATGCTGAACCCACCCGACATTGAAGAATTGCCAACTACTACTGTCAGAATCCCCCTTGCCCTGCCATCACCCCCCATTTAGCCTAACATCTCAAAGAAGAATCACCGGAATATCCCCATGCGCCCTCTCCTCACCCTCGCCACCCTCTTCCTCTTTGCTCCCCTTACCCACGCCGACGATGCCTGGGTCAATCAGGACGTGATCCCCAAACGGGGCCAACCCGAAATCAGCCACACCGATGCCAAGGGGCAGGTGATCGCCCTCGGCAAGATCGACTACTGGCCCGTCCCTGTCCGTGATGAAAAGGGCGACTGGGTGAAGGTGCAAGTGCGAGATGTCGCCGGCTGGGTTCCCAAGGAAAGCCTGGTCCGTGTCAACGAGGGCATTCCCTACTTCACCGACCGCATCAAGAACAAAGATGGTCTGGCTGAAGCCTATCGAATGCGGGCCAAGCTCCTCAGCATGAAAGAAGAACTGGACAGCGCCATCAAAGACGCTGACGAGGCCATCAAACTCGAGCCTGTCGCGGAGTCCTACATGGCCCGCGGCGATTCTTACGGATCGAAGAAGGACTACGACCGAGCCATCGAAGACTTTTCCCAGGCCATCAAACTCGATCCCAAACAATACTTGGCCTACTTCAACCGCGCCGGCGTCTGGCGGGAGAAGAAGGACCTCGACAAAGCCATCAACGACTACAACGAGACCCTCAAGCTCGATCCGAAATACGTTAGAGCCATCTTCAGTCGGGGCTTAACCTGGTACGACAAAAAAGACTACGATAAGGCGATCAAAGACTATGCCGAAGCGATCAAGCTCGATCCGAAGTTTGCCCTGGCCATTAACAACCTCGCCTGGGTCTACGCCACCTGCCCCGAGGACAAGTTCCGAGATGGCAAACAAGCCGTCGGGCTGGCCAAGCTCGCTTGTGAACTCACCCAATGGAAGGACGCCAGCTACATCGATACCGCCGCCGCTGCCTGTGCCGAAGCAGGCGACTTCGACCAGGCCGTCAAATACCAGAAGCAGGCCCTGACCTTCCCCGACTTCGAAAAAGAATACGGCGAAGATGCCCGCAAGCACCTGAAGCAGTACGAAGCAAAGAAACCCCTACGCGAGTAACTTCTGGTTCCCCTCTCCCTCCTGGGGAGAGGGGTTAGGGGTGAGGGGCTTCTAGATCGAGTTTACCCGTGCTGGTCTGCTTCCCTCTCCCCTGGAGGGAGAGAGTTAGGGTGCGGGGTCGATGATCGAGTTCTCCCCAGGTGGTCTGATCCCCTCTCCCCGAAAGGGAGAAGGAAGAAGACCCCATCATTTATCTTCTTCGCGATTTTCTTCTTGCATCACTTCGCAGCGAGATTAGCATAACCCCAAAGCGACTCTCGTGGATGATTGCTATGCATTACTCTCTCATGGCACTGTTGCTCTTCTCTATCATGGCTCACGCCGATGAGGGCTGGGTAGGCCAGGAAGTGCTCCCCAAACGTGGCCATCCCGCTATTCAACGAACCGATGAAAATGGCAACGTGATCATCCTGGGAAAGATTGATGTTTGGCCTGTGTTTGTTCGTGAAGAAAAAGCCGAGTGGGTAAAAGTGCAGGTACGTGAAGTAAGTGGCTGGGTGAAAAAGAGCGAAGTGGTGAGAATGAATGAGGGCATCCAATATTTCACGGACCGGATAAACAGCAAAGATAATCTTGCCGATGCGTATCATTCACGCGCCTGGATTTGGAGGCAAAAAGGGGAATATGACATTGCCTTGAAAGACGCTGATGAGTACCTGCGCCTCGAGCCTAGTGCCAGAGCTTACAATAATCGGGCCTTGATTTGGAAAGCCAAAAAAGAATACGACAAGGAGATGACAGACTACAACGAAGCGATCCGCATCGATCCAAAGTTTGTGTTTCCTCATTTCAATCGCGGCCTCTTGTGGGCTACCAGAAAGGAATACGATAAGGCGATCGCAGATTACAGCGAAGCGATTCGCCTTGATCCAAAGTATGTAGTCGTTTATCGCAATCGTGGCACCGCCTGGAGTGCCAAGAAGGAATACGACAAGGCGATTCAGGACTTCAACGAAGCAATCAGGCTTGATCCGAAATATCTCGACGCCTTCAACGACCGTGGAAATGCATGGTTGGGCAAGAGGGACTACGACAAGGCAATTGAAGATTACACTGATGCCATCAGACTCGATTCGAAATATTTCTGGGCGCATTTCAATCGTGGCATCGCCTGGCAAGCAAAGCAGAACTACGACAAGGCGATTGAGGATTACACCGAAGTCATTCGTCTTGACCCAAAATATGTCAATGCGTTGAACAATCGTGGCTACGTTTGGAATTTGAAGCAGGAGTATGACAAAGCAATTCAGGATTTCACCGAAGCCATCCGGCTCGACCCGAAGTACGTCTTTGCATACCACAACCGAGGTTCAGCATGGAATGCTAAGAAGGAATACGACAAGGCAATCCAGGATTACACCGAAGCCATTCGACTTGATCCGAAATATGTCAAAGCATTCTGTAATCGTGCCAACGCTTTGGTTAACAAGAAGGAATACGATAAAGCGATCCATGATTACTCTGAAGCCATACGGCTTGACCCCAAAAATACTGATGCTCTCAATGGCCTGGCTTGGCATCTTGCAACTTTGCCAGACGACAAATATCGAAATGGTAAGCGAGCCGTGGAGTTGGCGAAGCAGGCGTGCGAACTCACTGAGTGGAAGACTTCATCTTACATAGGAACGCTTGGTGCTGCCTACGCCGAAGTCGGCGACTTCGACCAGGCCATTAAATATCAAAAGCAAGCTCTGACATTTGCTGATTATGAAAAGGCACACGGCGAGAAAGCCCGGCAACGCCTCAAGCTCTACGAAGCGAAAAAACCGTTTCGAGAGTAAGCGTGCTACGCCTCACCCATAAACACCACCCCCGGCAACGAAAACACCTTACCCACCAGGTGCATCTGCTCTACTGTAAATGCCCGCTTCCCCGTCACCAGATCGCTCACCGTCGCCTTTGCCAACCCCGTCGCACGCACCAGATCAGCCTGCGACATCGAACGCTCTTGCAGCATCTGCCCCAGCAGCCTATGGGGTGGCAGAGCAGCTATCGCATGATGCTCTTGTTCATACAAGAGGATGAGATCAGAAATCGCCTCTAAATAAGCTACGCCCCCCTCGTCCAAATCGAGCGTCAGCAATTCATCGACCACAGCCTGGGCCTTATCGAGTTCAGTTTCACTGCGAATGCTGATCAAAGGATGCTTCTTGATGAGGTGGAGGTAGCTATCGGAAGGGCTGCCGGTCTTCTTGGTGCTGCGAATCATCGTAAAGTCCTCCTTCGAGGAGAGCGTTGCCTGGTTCTGGGAGGCGGCTCATAGCAGCCGCACTGTTCAGCCCAATCTATCTGATCATATTCCTGATGCGTCAGGACTCGTAACACATAGACCTTGTGGCTGGCATAGAAGAGTCGGGTGATCAACCGATAGTGGTTTCCACTGATATTGAAGACGATGCAGTTCCCGACGAGATCAGCAGAACGAAAGGTTGCCCGGAGTTCTGCGAAGTTACTCCAGTCCGCAGCAGTCACCTGGGTAAACCATGAACGAAGCGATAGCTCAGCACGTGGATGAATAGACCAGAACTGACGCAATCGTTTGAGGGATATGATCCACATGCTTCTTGCTCATGACCCATGATCAGTATGTTCGATATTTGCGAACAA
Organism: Gemmatales bacterium; assembly: GCA_035430005.1. Classification (GTDB taxonomy): domain Bacteria; phylum Planctomycetota; class Planctomycetia; order Gemmatales; family HRBIN36; genus JAEUIE01. The sequence goes on along the minus strand of DAOMFV010000154.1, from coordinate 6,617 downwards.
GTCAAGAGTGGATGCTCAAAGAGCCGGGTCGTGTCATCGCCCGGAGTTCACAGGAATCCTACCCATTCCCCCTTGCACCTTCCCCGCCTTCCGGGTATCTCCCCACCTTTCCATCATCAGGCGGCCCACTCATGCGTATCCTCACACCACTACTCCTCACCTGCCTCCTCGCCGGCTGTAACGCTGTCGGCCCCATGCCCGGCCATCTCACACAGAACGTCAATGCGGCCCAGATGAAAACCATGCTCGACCAGAACCTCAAGCCCGGCATGGCCATGACCGAAGCCGAATCCTTCATGAAGAAGGAAGAGTTCACCTACGGCTACATGAAACAACACATGACCGGGAATGAAGCTGTGAAATACACCAGAAAAGACCCCATCGACTTCTGGACAGATCAAAACTGGACCGTCACCCTCGAAGGCTCCCAGGGCAAGCTCACCAGCTACAAACTCTCCGGCGAAGCCGAAAAACCCGTTATGAAGTAGTGCTACACACCCTCGTTCCCATGCTCCGCCTGGGAACGCACTGCAACTGAGGCTCCGCCTCACGCCTTCAAGCGGTAGTGCCAAGTCTTTCGCCCTCGCAGCGAGGCAGAGCCTCGCTTTTAGCCCGTTCCCAAGCGGAGCCTGGGAACGAGATATCCCCTCTTTTATTCTGGCTCCTGGCTTCTTACTCCTGGCCTCTTTTTCCCTATAATATCCTGTCCCCCATGATGGGTAAGCCTGGCCATGTCGGTCAGGCAGCGTGGGGTCGTCGGCACTCTGTGATGGCGTGTCGCCATCCAACTTAGAGAGATTCATGGTCAACCGTAACCTCATTCGTGATTTCGAAATTGAAGAGCATGACATCGAAGCAGCATTTTCCAGCTTTGGTGTCTCCGCTGAAGAAGCCCTCCCCAGCATCTATGTCGATCAGCAACAAGAGTTTGACCCCAACAAGGTCGTCGTCGGAACCGTCCGTGAACTCCACGATAACGATGTCGTGGTAGACGTCGGCTACAAGTCCGAAGGCATCATCCCCCTCAATGAATGGTGGGATGAAGCGACCAACAAAATTACTCCTCCCGCCGTCGGCGACGAAGTCCGTGTTCTTCTCGAAGACATTGACGACGCCAACGGCTTGCTCATGCTCAGCTTCCGCAAGGCCCGCCGCCAGGAAGAATGGGAACGAGTCATCCGTCAGCACAAGGAAGGCGATGTCGTTCAGGGCGCTGTCACCAAGAAGATCAAGGGCGGCCTGCTCGTCAACATCGGCGTCAACGTGTTTCTGCCTGCCAGCCAGGTCGATATCCGTCGTCCTTCCGATATCGGCGACTACATTGGCCGCGATGTCCGCTGCAAGATTCTCAAGATCGATGAAGCTCGCCGCAACATCGTCGTCAGTCGTCGCAAGCTGATTGAAGATGAACGCACAGAAAAGAAGAAGAAGCTGCTCGAGGAGATTGCTCCCGGCCAGCTCCGCAAGGGTATCGTCAAGAACATCGCCGACTTCGGCGCGTTCGTCGATCTCGGTGGCATCGATGGTCTGCTGCATATCACCGATATGTCGTGGGGCCGCGTGCAGCACCCGAGCGATATGGTACACATCGAGCAGGAACTCGAAGTTTACATCATCAACGTCGATCGCGACAAGGAACGCATCGCTGTCGGCCTGAAGCAGAAGCAGGCTTCTCCGTGGGATGGCGTCGAAGCCAAGTACCCGGTCAAGAGCCGTCACACCGGCGAAGTGGTCAACGTCATGACCTACGGGGCTTTTGTGAAGCTCGAACCTGGTATCGAAGGCCTCGTCCACATCTCCGAAATGAGCTGGACCAAGCGTATCAATCATCCGAACGAGATGGTACACATCGGCGACAAGATCGAAGTCGAAGTGCTCAACATCAACAAGGATAAGCAGGAAATCTCGCTGGGCATGAAGCAGTGCCACACGAATCCCTGGGACAAGGTCGCCGAGAAGTATCCGACCGGCACCGAAGTCTCCGGCGTGGTGCGGAACCTCACCAACTACGGTGCTTTCATCGAAATCGAAGAAGGCATCGATGGCCTCTTGCACGTCAGCGACATCAGTTGGGTTCGCAAGATCTCGCACCCCAACGAAGTGCTACAGAAGGGCCAGACGGTCAAGTGCGTGGTACTCGCCGTTGATCAGGAACGCAAGCGGGTTGCTCTCGGTATGAAGCAGCTCTCCAGCGATCCCTGGGAGACCGATATCCCGACTCGCTACAAGCAGAACCAGGTCGTTCAGGGCAAGGTCACCAAGATCACGAACTTCGGTGTCTTTGTGGAACTCGAACCGGGCCTGGAAGGTCTGCTCCACGTTTCCGAACTGGCTGAAGACAAGGTCGAAAGCCCAGAGAACGTGGTCAAGGTCGGCGACACCATCGACGTCAAGGTTCTCAAGATCGACCGTGAAGAACGCAAGATCGGCCTGAGCCGCAAACGTGCCGGCCAGGATGACGACGAAGTCGTCGAAGAGACCCCCGTCGAAGAGAAGGCCCCCAAGGACGCCCCCCTCAAGGGCGGCATGGGTTCCGGCGGCACCCTCTTCACGATGCCCGGGGCGAAGGAAGAGTAAGGAACATTTAGCCCCCGGCTCTTTAAGCCGGGGGTGGACCTCGCCGAATGAAAATACCAAAACCCTCGATAAAATCATCGAGGGTTTTTTGTTGGTAGGCATCACGTTCCGTCATGTTGATATCCAAGGAAGCGACACCCTCGCTTCAAAGAATGGGAGTTCCATTTTGTTCCCCAAGGGGACCGCGCAGCGACATGACCATTCCTCCTTGCATGAATACAAGTCTTCATGGCAAAGAACGCTCTCCACCGCAAGCCGCAGCCCCGGCCTGAATGGCCGGGGGCTATATGATGATAGTTTCCACCTCCCGGAGTTGTCCCCATGCCCGATCATCCCATCATCGCCGCTGTCAAATCTCAGGTGAAAGACGTCACCCTGCCGTTCAACATGTCGGTGCATGCCTCCATCAAGCCCGGCACCAGCGCCCCGTTTGAAGCTGCCTTCACCGAGTGCATCAAGCTTACCCGTAAAGAGAATGGCTGCATCGCTTATGACCTGAACCGCAGCTACGAAGAACCGAACAAGTACATCAACTACGAACGCTGGGCCAGCGTCGCCGCCCTCGATGCTCACTTGAATGCCCCGCACACGGTGAAACTGCTGACCGCCATCGCGCCGTTTCTTGATGGTTCGCCTGTGATCAAGGTGTATGCTTTTGCGGGTGAATAGCAGACTTATTTCTCGGGCTTCATGACGAAGCCCAGGCCATGAACGGAGTTGTCGTTCTTCAAAAAGCCGTGAATACCAACGGGGAGCGAACCATTGGTAGAAATCGTGTTGTTGGGGGTTCGGGATTTCGTCCCGACGATCTCGGAATCATAAGCATCCTTATCGACGAGGCCGTTTCCTTCGATTTTCTGGAAGACTAACTGTAACGATTCGACATTGAGTCCCGTCTTGGACTTAATCGCCCCGACGGCATAACCTTCCTTGGCCACCAGTAATCCGCTCCGTACCAACATTAAGCCATAGGTTTTGCCATACTCCTCTTTGCCGTCGACTCGGTAGATGGGCTGTAGGCCACAGACACAATCTTGTCCTCGCCCCAGGCTCCGAGTGCTGACACTGAACCCAACAAGAATACCTCGCCCGACTTGTACTTCACGGAACGCTTCGTGCATGAACGGATGACTTCCTCCGGGGTAGGTCCCGGTATTAGCAGCGCCATCCAGATTGCCGTCAGCATTCATGTGTACCTTGCTGTTCTGCCGCTCCACCCGGGCCTGTCGATTCGGAGGCGTCTTGTTGGCCTGTAACTCGGGAGGCGGCTTCGTGGCCAGCACCGGCAGCACCGCTGACTTCACCTTCTTGACAAGAGCAGGACCTTCCAGCGCACTGGCCGCTTTCTTGACTTCATTGAACGGCACCTTGTTCCGCTGCAGTACCTTGAGCAGTTCCGAAGCATGCAGGCACAGTCCCGATTGACCCAGTTCCGGATTCAGCTTGGCAAAGACCAGCCCGATGACTGCCCCGGCTGAATCGGTCAGTGGGCCGCCACTGTTGCCTGGGTTGACCAGGCCATCGATCTGAATTACTTCATTGCCACGAAGTCGAAAGAAGCCCGCGACGGTGCCTCGGGTGACTTTGATCTGCGAGCCAAGGAAGGTCGAAAGGGGATAGCCAAAAGCGCGAGCTTCGATGCCTTGTTCGATCTCGCCGGTAAAGAAAGGCAGGAATCCAGGCGTCGAGGCATCGATCTTCAGCAGAGCAATGTCCTTGCTGACGTTGTTTTCCAGCACCTTGGCTTCGACTTCCTTGCCGTCCAGCATCACTTTGATCGATGAAGCTTTGGCTACAACATGGGCACAGGTAACGAGGTGGCCTTCAGCTGAAATCAGGAAGGATGAACCCATGATCTTCTTGTCGTCAGGTTGAGCCTGGGCCTGGAGACGAGGAGCAACAACAAAACTAAGCAGGGCAAGAAGCAGAGTGCGCAGCAACATGGCAGAATCCTGCAACGAATGGGGTTGGCTTAAGAATAGAACATGTTATGAGGAGGCGGAAGGCAATTTCCCTGGAAGTTGAATACCCTCTTACGCATTATGTATCCCCAGTCTCTTCAAGCCGGGGGTGCGTCACGCTGATGGAATATTCCATTCTCATGGATCTTGAGAAGGATGCCTGCCACCGCACGGTTCACCCCCGGCTTGAAGAGCCGGGGGCTAAATGTGTCCACAAAATGAACCTGTAGACATCACCCCCGCCCGCCCATATAAAATCAGCCCTATGCCTTGTTTTGATGAGATGGGCGGCCACCCTCGGTGGTGCGTCGCCAAAGAAGGATAACCGTTCCATGGCAGTACCCAAACGACGTACCTCTAAAGCCTCCAAGGGGAAGCGCCGCAGCCACATCGCTACGGCCAAGGCTCCCCGCCATCAGTACTGTGCCCAGTGTGGCGAACCGGTACTGCCCCACCGTGTCTGTGCCGCCTGTGGCTTTTACGCCACCAAGGGGGCGAGCACCTCTCGCCATCCACTGAAGGAAGACGAGAAACAGGAGAAGTAAGTGATGCGAATCGCCCTGGACGTGATGGGTGGCGACCATGGGCCCGTGCCCGTGGTCGCCGGCGCGCTCGAAGCCGCCAAAGAGTTGTCAACCCTCGTCCTGACCATGGTGGGTGATCGAGCCCTAATCGAACCACTCCTCAAAGATATCTCCAAGGACCTCGCCTCCCGGATCAGCGTCCATCATGCCAGCCAGGTGCTGACGATGGAAGACCATCCGCTGATGGGGCTGCGCAAGAAGCCCGATTGTTCCATCCTGCGCACCTGGCAATTGCTGGCTGAGCACAAGGTTGATGCCATCGTCTCGCCGGGAAATACCGGGGCCGTCGTCGCTGCCGGGTTACGTCTCAAGAAGTTCCTGAAGTACGTTCAGCGTCCCGGTATCGCCACGGTGATGCCGACGATGAAAGGCCCCTGCGTCATGATCGACGTTGGTGCTAACGCCGCCCCCAAGGCCAAGCACCTCTTCCAATATGGTGTGATGGGGGCGATCTACGCAAAGCAGATCTGTAACAAGGAAGCCCCCACGATCGGCCTGATGAACATCGGCTCCGAATCAGCCAAGGGACACGACCTCGCCAAAGAAACTTATGAGATGTTCAAGGCCAGTCACCTGGCTGACCGCTTTGTCGGCAACATCGAAGGCCGCGATATCCACGCCGGCGCTGTCGATGTCGTCGTCTGCGATGGCTTCGTCGGCAACGTCATCATCAAGGTCTGCGAAGGTCTCTTTGACTTCGTGATGAAGATGACTGGCCAGACTCTCTCAACAGCTCTCGATACCGAAAAGATGAAGGGGCTCGGCGCTCTCAAAGCCCTGGCCGAGAAGTACGACTATTCTTCCTTCGGCGGCGCTCCGCTGCTGGGTGTCGATGGCATCTGCATCATCTGCCACGGTTCGAGCAAGGAACGGGCGATCAAGAACGCCCTGCTGCTGGCCGCCAAGGAAATCGAATCGGGTCTTAACCAGCACATTGTCGATGAACTCGAAGCCGACCCCGCCCTTACCGGCGGCGAAGGGGATGAAGACGACGGCGTTATCGAGCGCCTCGGAGAGCAGAAGCTGATTGGGATCGATGGTGCGGTTGGCCGGCATGACGCCGATGCCCTTCAGGTAGGGCTGCTGTCCGGCGGCAATGCCGTTGAGATCGCCGACAGCCTCGTGGAAGGCGCGGTTCGCCCCCTCGCGGAGGATATAAGGCACCTTCGGGTTGGAGTAGGCGAGGTAGTAGTAGATATGGCCGAGTTCGTGGTGGCTCGTCTTGAACCAGTTGAAGTTGGGAACCACGCTCATCAAGCTGCGGACGTCTTTGTTCGAATCGATATGCCAGGCGGAGGCGTGGGTGTTCTTCCTGCACTTGGAGTCGGGCGGCAACTGGTAGAGATCAGACTTCTCCCAGAAGGATTTCGGCAAGGCGGGCATACCGAGTGAGACATAGAACTTCTCCGCCTGACGCACGATCCATTCCGGCGTCTGATTGCGGAAGAGATCGTCGAGATCCGCGCCCTCCACGAGACCGGGCCATTCCTGGCCC
>DAOMFV010000153.1:0-11739 GCA_035430005.1 Gemmatales bacterium | reverse complement strand
CGTAGCCCCACTTCATGAAGGCACCCTCGGTGTACTTCATGATGTTGCCCTTGTGGACAAAGCTCACCGACTTGCGCTTCAAATCGATGGCGTACTTGATGGCTGCGCGAACAAGGCGTTCGGTGCCTTCCTTCGACACGGGCTTGATGCCGATACCGGTGCTCTCGGGGAAGCGAACCTTGGCGAAGTCCTTGGGGAACTCCTTCTTGAGGAACTCAAGCACCTTCTTGGCGCGATCGGTGCCCGCTTCGAACTCGATGCCTGCATAGATGTCTTCGGTGTTCTCGCGGAAGATCACCATATCGACCTTCTCAGGTGTCTTGACCGGCGAGGGCACGCCCTTGAAGTAGCGCACCGGTCGCAGACACACATAGAGGTCGAGCTTCTGGCGGAGTGCGACGTTGAGTGAAGTGATGCCACCACCGATGGGAGTTGTCAGCGGGCCCTTGATGCCGACGAGATACTCGCGGAACGCCGTGAGGGTCTCCTCGGGCAGCCAGTCGTTCTTCAGCTTAAAGGCCTTCTCGCCAGCGAGCACTTCCATCCATTCGATCTTCTTCTTGCCGCCGTAGGCCTTGGCGACAGCCGCGTCAATGACAGCGACGGAGGACTTCCAGATATCAACTCCTGTACCGTCACCTTCGATGAAAGGAATGATGGGGTTGTCGGGGACATTCAGCTTACCGTTCGTCAACGTGATTTTCTGACCAGCCATGAGAGGGAGACTCCTTGAAGATCGCAAGGGAAGAGGGCGGGATTCCGGGCACGGTTAGATAGTAGAGCGTGGCCATTTTACGGTGCCTGTGGCGATTGGGTAGGGCTTGAGAGGGCATCCCGGATGCAATCAACCATCCAGGGTTCCGGTAATAGTGGCTGGTATTAGCGTATGAAATGATCAAGCTCCGAAAGATCGCTCGATGCCACGAGCGCTTTCGGAGCTATCTACAACTCCCCATCATCTGTGCAAAATACTACTTCTTCACCACCCGCTCCTTCGGGGTGAACAACTCATCGGGAATCTCCGCTTTGAAGTCGAGGTAGAAGTGCATGGTCCCAGAGGTACCTTTGACCACCTGGGGATACCAGATGCCCGAGGGAGTGCGATTCATTCTTTCGATTTGTCGCCAGTCGAGATGTTCTGGCCGGGTATCCCACTCGCCAATCTCATGCCGCATGACCAGGTACGAACGGGACGGATCGACCCAGAAACGTTGGAGATGGGCAATCCCTTGTCGCTGAGTAGTAAAATGCGTCAGGAGCTGGAACGTATCGACAGGGCCTTTCTCCGGAGTCGGTTTCACCTCAACGCTGACTTGCTGGAACCCGACTTGAGGAATGGGGTAACCAATAATCTCCGGCATGACGTGCCTGGCATCGCCTCTTTCCATTCCGATCAGGCCAAAGTCACGATCAAACGATTGAGTAACATAGTTGTTAATGTTCTGTTCATCGGGCAGAAAGTTCTTGCCATCCGGTTTGTAGATCGTGGTGCCATCGCATACCTCGCTGGCACGCCAGGTGACCGTCTTAGCTTGATCCATCCACCAGGATGTCGGATCAGTCAGCCCGACCGGTTGTGCGAGTAGGGTAGCCTTCTTGGAATACTCGATCCGCCATTTCATGCTTTTACGCCACATCTGGGCGAACGGCTGTTGATTCGAGTAGACGAGCAGGCCATGGTAGCTGTCGAAGGTCTCTCGGTTCAGCTTGATAGCATGAACGGTTCGTTCGACATCATCCGGTGGAATGCGGTCGACATACTTGCTCGTTCGGGCAACACCCAGGTCGTAGATGTCAAGCGGCCCGGTAGCAGGATAATCGATAGCAAAACGCAGTTCGGTGACTTGTACTGCAGGCTGGGTCATCAAAACCTTAACGGTGAAGCTTATCGGCAGACGGGTTTGGGTGTCGACGCGAACCACGTTGGTAATGCTCGGCCCGGGCGCTGCATTGGGATAGGCGTGTTCCATCTCAAATTCGAGATACTTCGTACCATTCTCCTCTACCTCCCGATGACTCTGTCGAGTGAGTTTGGCAGGCGACATCAGGTTGCCTTGAATCTTCTCTTTGCCCTGCATGATGTCAGCAAACAGGCTGAGAGCTGCGGTCGTCATCGCCTGGTCACGTTCAGTCTCCGGCAAACGGTAGACGGTCTTTTCGGTTGGATCGTATCGGTACATCACATGCAATCGAGCATCATGAAAGAAGACTTGATGAGGCCCGGTGTTGGCTGCCACTTTTCGCTCTGCGGAAAACCACAGGGTGATTGGTCCCCATTCACCTTCGTACTGGGCACGAATCCAGGTCTTGCCCTGAACAGCTTTCACCACCTGAGCCCAGCTATCACTGGGCCAAGCCAGCCAGACGATGAAGAACACAATACTCGCCGCCAGGGTGGAGGCAGCCCAGAAACGGCGATGGCGTTGCTGTTGCAGCCTAAGCGGTTCGGGCCAGTTTTCGAGATGATCCAACACGTGACGTAGTGCAGCCTTGGGAACGGGCTGTTCATTGATCTGGGCCACCGCCTGGCGCAAGGTTCCAGTGAGGGCATCGTCAACAGTGTTATCAACAGGGTTCATGATCAAACCTCCTTCCAGATTGGTTCCATCAGTTCAGCCAGCCTGGCACGGGCGCGATGCAGTGCCATGCCGACCGCGGCGGTTTCCATGTTGAGTGCTTTGGCGATCTCGTCGTAGGAAAGCTCTTCAAAGTAACGCAGGCAGAAGATGGCAGCTTCGTGCTCGCTCAGTTGCTGCAACGATTCACGAAGCTGTCCACTGAGTTCCTTGCTTTCCAACACCGCATCGGGAGTCTGCGAATGGCTGGGTTCCAGGATAGTGTCTAACGGCGCATGGGATCGTCGTTGCCTGAGCCGATCAATGGCTCGGTACACCGCCACCCGGCGCAGCCAGCTAGCCCAGTTGTTTACCTTGTTCAATTTCCAGTGCCGCAGAGCTTCCGTGAAGACATCTTGAACGACATCTTCGGCATCCGCAGCGTTTCCCAGCACTCGCCACGCTGCCGTGTAGACCATCGGTCCCCAGGTGCGCACCAGCACATACCAATTGGGTTCCAACACTGCCTCCGGTTAGCTGGCCATACATCCTCTACTCTTATGTCGATCCATCGGCTGAGTTTATAACATCTTTCATAAGATAACGCCTATGGACTGGCTGAACCGCGAATCGTTGACCTGGTTTTTGCTGCGCATCACGCCATCGCTTTTTGAATGGGCGATGATTTTGTTGCCACTCACCCTCTATTTGTTGTGGCTGGGGTTTGAAGTGGGGCGCAAGAAGCAGCCTTACGTCCTCTCCGGCTGGCTCGATACGCTGCTGTTGATCCTCGGTCTGTCAGGATTTATTCTTCTCGGGCCCGCTACCTGGCTGATTGCCCGCTATGCTCAGGCTGGCTGGACGACTTATCTCCTCGCCTATGGCATCTATCTGCTGGTGGTGATCTGTCTGTGCATCTGGTGGATGGGCGGCAGGCGACAGAGTCTGGTCGTTTACAATATTGATCCGAATGCGTTTCAGTTGGCGTTTCGCCCGATCCTTGATGGGCTGGGTATTGCGTATCAGATGACTCCGGGCCGAATTGCCCTGGAAGGGCAGCGGCTGGTGCTGGATATGGAAGCGACGCCTTCGCTATTCTGTGTGACTGTCGAATGGGCCGGGGATGTTGCTCTTTGGAAAAAGATTGAACCGCCTTTACGGGCAGCGTTGGGAACAATCGCCACCGAACGCAACCCCGCTGGGACAATCATCCCGCTCTATGCTTCGCTGATGCTGTGCTTCACCAGCCTGAGTACGGTGATGTTTATCTGGTATTGTCTGAATATGTTTTAGTTCTACCTGCCCGACGCGCGAGCGAGAGAATAGGGTGCAATCGCTTGCATGCGTCCCACTGCTCACGCGCCGAGCTGGTCCTACTTCTTCGCCACATTGAAGTACTGGTTCAGATCAACATAAGCAAACGGCCGCTGATAAGCTTCGGTCTTATCATGGGCATAAGAGACCCACATCTTGCTGGCGGTGGCATCGTAAACTGCAATCACCACGTTGCCACCCTTGATCGGAATCTTCTTCGCCAGGGCCATCATGGCTTCCGCATCGAGCTTGCCATGCTGGCTTTGCAAAGTCGGGAAGGCACCTCGGCCTTCATCGTTGTAGACACAACTGCTGAGCACGTTGGGGGCGAACTCATCGGTCGGGTCGTTATCCTTCCAGATGGCTACGTCCTTTTCCTTCGATGCTGACGTGGAGAGGGTACGAATCTTGACAGCTCCCAGTTCCTTCTGCCCATCACCAAAGACGAAGTGGTACTTCTTGGTCAGGGGCTGAGCCTTGAAGATGTCGATCGTCTTGGTCAGCGAATCAGCATCGTAAAGCATGGTGCGGAAGAAGACGGTAAAGTGAGGAGCATGCACCTGATAGGGCGCTTCCTTAGCTGGCGCATCTCCCATTTCGGAAAGAGCGATGCCTCGCGCGTTCATCCCCGTATGAGCTCCGATGATGCCGGCAAAGCTTGGGACGACGTGAGGGATGCCCTGATCAGGTACGTAGACGACAATCATCGGATAGTTGTGAGCGCCGACCCTCATGCTCCAATCAAGGTTACGAGTCTGATAGAGGTGGCCATCTTTGGTCGCCTTGCCCCAGGCAGCGATGCTGCTGCATGAATAGGGCTGCAGGATGGCGACGGAGTGCAAAGCTTGCAGGGCAGCCAACGGCATGCCGGAACCATCAGCCAGGCCGGCCAGTTCCTGAGAGACCCGCTGATCGGCGTAGGCTGAAGTGCGTCCCCAGACTTCGCATAGCACTTCGTTGGTGACGCCTAGTTCTTTCTTGATGCCTTCCATAGCAGGGGGGATGAACTCATTCATCTCCGCTTTCATGAGTTTTCCCAGATGATATCCCATCTCGTAGGGCGAGCCTTTGACGACTACCAGCGGTATCTTCACGTCACCGGCCATCACTTCACTGCGGTAACCTGAGCCTTTATTGGGATCGGGCTTGGCGAAGAGGACTTGGCCATCGGCCTTGGAGGCATCAGCCTTGATAGCGTTAGGCTTGTCATCCGCCATGGCAAAGGGAACGAGGAGAGTGACCAGTGCGACAGGGAGGAGCAGGAGTTTTTTCATAGTGGATGAATCATAGACGATGGAAACAGGGCTGTCACGGAGTTTTTTGGGGAAGGGCGCAAGTACTATGCTCCCCCTCACCCCCAACCCCTCTCCCTCCAGGGGAGAGGGGAGAAAGAGAACCCCCGACCCCTCTCCCGAGTACAAGAGAGGGGAGGAAGACAAAACCCTCGACATTGCTGTCGAGGGTTCTCGTTCTATTCTGGCTACTGACTCCTTACTGCTTCCCTTTGAAATCAAACTTCGCCCCCAACAGTTCATCCCACTTGGCCTTCTGATCTGGAGTGAGGATGATGGCGAGGTCAGACTCGGTCTGCTCACGCTGCTTCTTGGTGAACTCGCCAATCTTCTCCTGATTGAAACCGGTCCCGGCTTCAATCATGGTTCGGAAGTATTCCTGCATCTTCTTCTGCTGATCTTCGAGGATGTGCTTGACGAGGTCTTTCTGATCATCTTCCAGCCCGACATCCCTGGCGACTTGTTCCTGAGCGAGGGCCACCATGCCGGTACGCTGCAAGGCTAATTGTTTGAGGCGATCGCGCTGAGGTTGTTCGAGGAGCTTTTCTACTTCTGCATCAATCTTCTTGAAATCGGGCATGGTGAAGGATCCGCCTTCACCCACTTTGAAGTTGGCGCCGTTGCCCAAAACAACGGGGGGTGAAGCCGCTCCGCCTTGACCTTTTCCCTGGATGACAACGCCAAAGTTGACCTTCGGCGCGGAGTCGTCGCTACTCGCTGCCTTGTCGCCACCCTTGGTTTCAATCCGGTTCACGAAGGGCGACCCTTCGGGCATCAGTTCCTTGACCTTGGCCTGAATCTTCTTGTTCTGCTCGTCCGTGAGTTTGAGTTCCTGCTGAACCATTCTGTTCATGAGTAGCGGAAACTTGGGCGTAGCCATCTGCATGAACTGCGCCTGGCTGACCGAGGTTCCACAGACCAGCGCGATAACTGGGATCACAAACTGTAACAAACGAAACGACATGGGTAATCTCCAGAGAAGATACACCTAAAGACTTAGGTATAGTAAGCCAGTGACGTGGCAGTGTCAAGGGAAATATCCCAGCCCGCTGCGCCAGCAAGGGAGCACTGCAATCGCTGGACATTCCTCTGCTGGCGAAGCAGGCTGGCAAGAAAGTGATTGCCCATCTCATCTAGCTTTCGCACTTCACCATTCATTACTTTTTTCTTGACAAACCTAACGACTTCGGCGATTCACCCGCCGGGGAACATCGTGGGCGTCACCATGGCGCGACGATGCTTAGGGGAGGGGGATCGTTTGGCCTTGCGCTGGCTGACATTGTCTATTCTTGCGCTCACGCTGTCGTCGTGTTCACGGGCCTACTACCGTGAGAGCGCCGACAAGGATTCGTACGCCGCCATCCTGGAACGGCCTGCGGACCCTCGTTGGAATGTGCCGAACATCAATATCGAACCACCGCCGGCCTCTCGTCTTTACAACCCGTATGATCCAGACCATCCGCCGATGCCGCCTGATGATCCTGCCGCTGACATCTACATGCACGAAGCCTACGGCATGCATGGGTGGAGGCACTGGTGGGATCATGGCACTGTCGATTCGGTCGAACTCTCCGATTGGTACAACCAACTGCCGCTCGTCGATGGCAAACTACAGCTGGGCCCTGATCGCATCATGCAGCAGTCACAACTGCACAGCAGGGAGTATCGCACTCAACTGGAGAACCTCTACCTCTCGGCCCTCGACCTGACGCTCAACCGTTTCGAGTTTGCGACACAATGGTATCTGACAAACGACACCACCTTTGAGCACTTCGGTTCGGGTGGCTCCCCAACAGAGACGAATACGCTCAGCACGAATACCAACTTCGGCTTCAAACAGAGCTTCGCTGCCGGCGGGCAGTTGCTGGTCAATTTTGCCAACAGCTTCATCTGGGAGTACACGGGCAAGAGCACGTTTGCCGGCTCGACCATTTCCATGAACTTCATCCAGCCCCTGTTGCGCGACTTTGGCAGACAAGTGCGAATGGAAGCTCTTACACAGGGCGAACGCAGCCTGCTCTACCAGCTCCGCATTTTCGCCCGCTTCCGCAAGGATCTTTACGTTGACCTGGCGGTGAATCAGTACCTGGCTCTGCTTCAGCAGCAACAATTGATCCGCAATCAGGAAACGAACGTCATCCGCCAGGAACAGAACTACGCCAACCAACAGGCGCAGCGCCTGGCTGGCAAGATCACTTCCGTACAGGAGGACCAGGCCTACACCTCGCTGCTGGAAGCGCGGGCCAGCATCATTCAGGCTCGCACCATTCTGGAGAACAGCCTCGACCGCTACAAACTACAGCTTGGCCTGCCGCCCACAGTGCAGGTAGCCATGGATGATCAACCGCTGAAGTCGTTCCTTTTCACCGACCCCACACTCGATCAACTCCAGATCGACATTGATCAACTCCAACGCGACTTCCGCAAGGAATACGAAAAGCTGACCATCGCCCAGATTGAGAAATGGCTGCCCAAGCTGGCGGAGTATCATCGCCTCTCGCAGGGTTTCCTCACGCAGATCGTGGCAGAGGCCGATCAGTGGCGCAAGACACCGTTGCCTTCGGATATAGATGCCAAGGAAGTCGATCGCATCAAACAGTATCGTGAGGGGCTGTTGGCCCAACTGAACCAGGTCAAGGGTGAACTGCTGAACTACCCCAAAACGCTGGAAGGCTACAAGGGCGTGGTCGAGAAGATGAACATGAACGACCGCAAACGTCAGTTCGAACTCAGGCTACGCGACCTGGAACTGGCTGTCGGCCAACTCTTTGTCATTCAGAATCAGATACGGGTCTACTCGATTAACCTTCCCCGGGTGACGATGACTGAAGAGGAAGCCATCCGGCTCGCTCTCGAAAATCGGCTCGATCTCATGAATGCCCGGGCCCGCGTGGTCGATACCTGGCGGCAGGTAGCCATCACCGCCAACAAACTCGGCGCGGTGCTGAACCTGGTGGGCGGCATGGATATCAACACCGATCCGATTGTTCCCAGGCCCTTTAATTTCTCTAATGCCGCCAGCAAGTACCGGGTCGGGGTGCAGTTCGAAGGCCCGCTTAATCGGGAAATTGCACGCAACAACTACCGCCAGAGTCTGATACAATATGATCGTGCCCGCCGCGACTATATGCTGGTACAGGATCAGGTTATGCTGGATCTGCGCCAGATACTCAGACAACTGGAGACGGATCGGCAGAACTTCGAGATCACCCGCCGGGCTTTTGTCGCTGCTACGCGCCAGGTCGAATCGGTGCCCTTGCAGTTGCAGCTCAACCGCCCCGTTAATCCGCTCGAACAGCTCAACACTCTGGCTCAATTGCTCAACGCCAAGAACCAGTTGATCTCCACCTGGTTCAGTTACGAACGACTTCGTGTCCAGTTGCTTCTCGCCACTGAACAGTTACAACTCGATGCCGATGGGATGTACCGTGATGGACAATACCTCACCCCAGGAAGTGAAACACTCCCCGCTCCAGCCCCTGTCCAGCCCCGCAGCGGAGACACTCCCCGACCAGCCGAGCTTTTCCCCGCAAGTGTGGTCTTCCATTAACGACCCGGCAGCCCCGATGAATCTCGCTACCGCCAGGTCATCGGGTACCAGTTGGCGCTGGCTCCTTGCTTTGACGCTGGTGGCCGGGCTAGTCATCGGCCCGATCGTCTACTGGTACTGGCCGAGCGTGACCGAAACCAAAACCGACTTGATCGGCACCGTCACCCGCGGTGATCTGCAGATCATCGTCACCGAACGGGGCGAATTGGGAAGCGCCAAGACCGTTGACGTCCGCTGCGATGTCGAAGGCAGGCAGATTAAGATTGTCGAAATCCTCAACGAAGGCACGAGTGTCAAGAAAGGCGATATCGTTGTCAAGTTCGATACCGAAGAGCTTACCAAGGCCTTCCAGGATCAGGAAGTGAAATGGAAACAGGCTGACGGCAAAGCCAACGCCTCGCGCGAAGAACTCAAAGTGCAGGAAAACAAAAAGGAAAGCGAGCTCGACAAGGCCAAGCTTGCCCTCATCCTGGCTGATCTGGAATACGAAAAGTACTTCCACGCCAAGGGCGAGTATCTCAAGCTGCTCGATACCGCCAAGTCGGCTGTCGCCAAGTCGGAGCGCGAACTCGAGATTGCCAAGGAAGAACACAAGAACTTTCAGATCGTCGTCAACCGGGGCTTCGAAACTCCGGAAACACTCAGGCGGGCTGAAACCAAAGTGCAGGAAAACGAGTTGCTGGTGACCAGCGCCAGAAAAGAGCTTTACATCCTCGAGAACTTCACAAAAAAAAGCCAGCAGGCCAAGCTCGAATCGACCGCACGAGACGCTAAGTCCGAACTGGAACGCACCAAAAACAGCACCCAGGCTGCTGTGCTCAAGGCCAAATCGGAACTCGATGCGGCCGAAGATACCGCCAAGATTGAAAAACGCGCCTTGGACCGCCTGAAGAAGCAGCTCGATGGCTGTATCATCAAAGCCCCGCAGGATGGCATTATCGTCTATGCCAATGACCGGTACTGGGATGAGCAGAGCCGAGTGCGCCCCGGTGCACTGGTGTACTACCAGCAGACTCTGTTCCGTTTACCCGATCTCAGCAGGATGCAGGTAAAAGTCAAGGTGCATGAATCACAGATCAAAAAGGTGAAGAACGATCAGGACGTGGAAGTGCTTCTCGAAGCGCTTCCCAACAAGGTGCTCCATGGCAAAGTGCTCAGCGTCGCCACTCTTGCCGACAATCGTGGCCCCTGGGATGAACGTGGCGTCAAGGAATATGTCACCGAAGTCAGCATTAACGATCTGCCCCTGGAAGCAGGCCTCAAACCCGGCATGACCGCTGAGGTGCGCATCATCGCCCAGCAACATAAGAACGTGCTCATGGTGCCGGTGCAGGCCATCTGCGAACGGGATGGCGAGCACTATGCCTTTCAGCAATCGGGAAGCACGGTCACCAAGCGCACCGTTGGAGTAGGCGACAATAACGACAAGTTCATCATCGTTACCAAAGGGTTGGAAGAAGGGGAGAAGGTGGCGCTCAACTCCCGCCGTCGCCTGGCAGCTGAGATGAAAGCCTCTTCCCAGAATGGAAAAGAGGGGCCTTCGCCAACGAAAGCTACGACACCTGCTCCGCCGCCCCCTTCGCCCGGAGCCAAGGTGGTCATGCAACCTGGTTAAGCCGATAGGCCCAAAGGGCCGAGACAGGATAGCCCAGGGCAACGCCCTGGGTAAGTAAGCTCAAAATCAATCAATCCAAAGCCCCAAAGGGGCGAGACAGCTTTCGAGATCATACCTATCTCGCCCTTTCAGGGCTAATGAGATGAAGAAAGGAAACCATGTACCCAGGGCGTTGCCCTGGGCTAACTTATCCCGCCGCATTGGGGCTGAAACAAAATCCGAATGAACCGTCTCACCCACGTACTGAAACTTGCTCTCCGCAACCTGATGACCCAGCGGCTGCGGTCGCTGCTGACCGTGTTGGGCATCGTGCTGGGTGTGGCGTCGGTCATCATCATGCTCGCCGTCGGTGAAGCGGCACGGTTTGAAGCTATCGAACAGATTCGCCAGTTGGGCGCTACCAACATCATCATCCGCAGCGCCAAGCCCAGCGGCGAAGAGAAGAAGGAACGCCAGCAGCAGTTTATTCTCGACTATGGCCTCAAGATGGCTGACTTGGATCGCATCCAGTTCACCATCCCCACTGTCACCGAGGTGACGGCGACTCGCGAGTTTGTCAAGGAAGCTCGCTACCTGGATCGCAAGATGGATGCCCGTATCGTTGCCGCCTCGCCAGAGCAGGCAGAACAGGCCAATCTCAAGATGGCCCTGGGCCGGTTCCTCACCGAGATTGACGATGCCGGCAAAGCCAATGTCTGTGTCATCGGCTACGATGTGGCGGAGAAACTCTTCCCCTACGAAGACCCAATGAACAAAGCCATCCGCCTGGACGGCAGCCAGTACTACCGTATCATCGGCGTCACCGATATGCGCGGCTCCAGCAAGCCTGGCGCCGGCGAGCTACGCGACTTCGACAAGGAAATCTACGTTCCCTTCGGCACCGACAAGGTGCGCACTGGCAGCATTCTCATGACCCAGAAGGCCGGCAGTTTCCAGGCGGAGAAGCTGGAACTGAGCCAGATCACGGTGAGCGTCGATAAGCTGGAAAATGTCAAAAGCACCGCTGAGGTCATCGCCTGCCTGCTGGAGCAATACCATCCGGAAAAGGATTATGCCATCACTGTGCCGCTCGATCTGCTGGAGAAAGCAGAACGCACTCAGCGCATCTTCTCGCTGGTGCTGGGAGCCATCGCTTCCATTTCGCTGGTGGTGGGCGGTATCGGCATCATGAATATCATGCTGGCCACCGTTACCGAGCGCACCAGGGAAATTGGCGTTCGCCGGGCGCTGGGTGCCAAGCGAGGCGACATCACCGCACAGTTCCTGGCGGAGAGCGTCGTGCTCACCAGCCTGGGTGGTATCCTCGGAGTCAGTCTGGGTGTCGGCGGCTCGCTGATGGTGACGAGGTTCTTTGAGTTGCCGACAATCATCACGCCCTGGTCGGCCATCATCGCCTTTAGTGTTTCGGTGATG
>DAOMFV010000152.1:0-11798 GCA_035430005.1 Gemmatales bacterium | reverse complement strand
TGAAGTAGACAATCCAGCACAGGAGATAGTCATGAAGCTTTCCATACAGGCTTTGGTTACCAGCACCGCAGTCGCCGCGCTGTTCTTCGTCGGAACAGGCATGGCCCACGCCGACAAGGGTGGCAGCAAAGGTGGCCCCTCCGGGGGTTCCGCCAAGATGGGTTCCAGCCAGCCCCATCAGAGTAACATGGTGAACAGCAACAAGTTCTCGCATCAGAACTTCAAATCGAACTTCTTCTTCGGCACTTATAACAAGGGTTGCTATCCCTGGTTCTGGAACAACTGCTGGTCGTCCTACTGGTACAACCGCTGCTACAGCTACCCGATCTTCGACACCTGCTACACGACACCGCTGATAACCACGTACCAGGTTCCCGTCGTCACGAAGGTAGTTGAAGTGGTTCAACCCGCCCCCGTAGTGGTGGAAAAGGTCATTACGACCCAGACCGCTACTATCGTGAAGCCTCGGGTGGTCCACTATGGTTACTCGTTCCATCCATAATCAATCACGACAACGAATAAGCCGCCGAGTCTATTCGGCGGCTTATTCGTATGACAGCCCGACGCGCCAGCGAGGGGGCGCGTGCAATCGCGCGGTCCACCCTCGCTGGCGTGTCGGGCTATCATCCTCAGGGGGCGTCCTTCCCCCTACAACCTCTTTCCCCAAACCCGTAGCATCAACGGTAACGAACCCCTCGTGTACCGAGACCAAATATGCGACTGCTCGTTTCGTTCTCGCTGCTCTTGTTCCTCGCTGTGTCGCTGCTCGCCTGGGATGGCCAGGCAGATAACGCTCCCGAGAAGGTAAGGCAAATCCCGCCGCCCGGCATCAAGATCAGCGATGAGGATCGTGCCGAACTCACAAAAAGTGTCGCCGACTTCGAGCAGGAGATCGCCGCTGTCCGCAAGGAACTAACCGGACAGGCCCGGCTCCTCGAACTCTTCCCTGATGTACTTATCTATCACAAGGCTGTCGATTGGGCGCTCAAGTACGATGAGTTCTACGATCCCAGCGAAGTGAAGAAAGCTCGTGAACAACTCAAGACCGGCCGGGAACGGCTTGCTCAGCTCAAAGCCCGCAAACCCGAATGGCTCAACGATACCGGTCTCGTGGTGCGGGGCTACGTCTCCAAGATCGATGGCTCGGTGCAACCCTACGGCCTGGTAATACCCGATACCTACACGCACAAGACACTGAACAATTATCGCCTCGATGTCTGGTGTCATGGCCGAGGTGAGAAGCTGACCGAACTGTCGTTCGTCGATCAGCGTTCCAAGTCGTTCGGTGAGTTCACCCCTCGTGATACCTTCGTCCTACATCCCTATGGCCGCTACTGCTGTGCCAACAAGTTCGCCGGCGAGGTCGATCTGTTCGAAGCCTTGGAACACTGCAGGAAGCATTACCGCATTGATGAGAAGCGCCTGGTCATGCGTGGCTTCAGCATGGGCGGCGCTGCCTGCTGGCAGTACGCTGTCCACTTCCCCGATAAGTGGTGTGCCGCCGCGCCGGGGGCAGGCTTTTCGGAAACGCCTGAGTTCCTCAAGGTCTTTCAGGACGAAAAGCTCCAGCCCACCTGGTGGGAGAAGAAGCTCTGGCATCTCTATAACGCCACCGACTATGCGGAGAACCTGAAGCACTTACCCACGATTGCCTACAGTGGCGAGAACGATAAGCAAAAGCAGGCAGCCGACGTGATGGCTCGGGAGATGGATCGAATCGGTCTGAAACTGAAACACATCATCGGCCCCAAGACCGGGCACAGCTACCATCCCGAAGCCAAGAAAGAGATCAACCGCCGTATCGACAAGGTTGCTGAAGACCCTAGCCGGAGTTATGACCTGGCCTTCACCACCTTCACGCTCCGCTACTCCAAGCACGACTGGGTGCAGATTCAGGAACTCGAACGTCATTGGGATCGTGCCCGCATCGTCGCCCAGCCTGACGAAGACGACCCGGAGCGGCTGATCATTAAGACCAAGAACATCGCTGCCTTCACCATCGATCTCGAATCACCACATCCGCAGATCATGGACAAGCCCTTCAAGGATATCCAGATCGATGGCGTTGATATCGGCGAAACCCATGTCTCGTCCGATAGCTGGCTCACGCTTCACCTCCGTAAGGAGGGCGGCACCTGGGAAGTCGTCTCCAAGCTCGACGACACCAAGCTCCGCAAGAAGCCTGGCCTACAAGGCCCTATCGATGATGCCTTCATGGACAGCTTCATCATCGTCAAGCCGAGCGAGAAGTCGCCCCACTCCAAGGTGAACGAGTGGGTCGATGCCGAGATGAACCACGCCATCGATCAATGGCGCAAGCAGTTCCGTGGTGTGCCCCGCATCAAGCTGGATAAGGAGATCACCGAGGCTGACATCGCTAACAGCCACCTCATTCTATGGGGTGTACCCGCCAGCAACAGCGTCATCAAGAAGATCGCTGACAAGCTCCCCATCAAATGGGCGGATGGCAAAGTGCAGACCGACAAGCAGGGCTACGATGCCGACACCCATGCGCCTATTCTGATCTACCCCAACCCGCTGAATCCCTCGAAGTATGTTGTCCTCAACAGCGGCTTCACTTTCCGGGAGTATTCTCAACTCAATAACGCCCGGCAAGTGCCGATGCTCCCCGACTGGGCCATCGTCGATATTACCACCGCCCCCAACAGCCAATGGCCCGGCAAGATCGTGAACGCCGGGTTCTTTGGCGAGAAATGGGAATGGAAGGAACAGGCCAAAGAGTAATTTAGCCCCCGGCCATTCAGGCCGGGGGTGGACCTCGCGAAGACAGACTGACATTTACAATAATGATGACAATCAGTTTTGGAGATGAGATCAGATTCACCGCAAGACGCCGCCCCCGGCCTGAATGGCCGGGGGCTAAATGGAGCCTAACAAATGTACTCGCTCATACTCCTTCTGTTGTCCTACCCCAGCCAACCCGCCGATGCCGTCAAACCCTTCATGCCCCCCGGCATCAAGATCAGCGACGCCGACCGGGCCGAACTCACCAAAGCCGCTGCCGAGTTCGAGCAGGAGATCAACGCCGTTCGCAAGGAACTCCAGGGCCAGCCGCTGCTGCTTGATCTGCTCCCCGATGTGCTCATCTACCACAAAGCGGTTGACTGGGCGCTCAAGTACGATGAGTTCTTCGATGCTCGAGAAGTGAAGGCGGCTCGCACTCAACTATCCAAGGGCCGGGAACGTCTGGCTCAGATCAAAGCGAACAAGCCCGACTACCTGCATCAGACCGGGCTCATCGTTCGGGGCTACGTCTCGAAGATCGATGGCTCGGTGCAACCTTACGGCCTCGTCGTTCCCGCTTCATACACCCCAAAAACCTTGAGCAACTACCGCCTCGATGTCTGGCTGCATGGCCGAGGCGATAAGCTTACCGAGTTGTCATTCATTGATGGTCGTCAACGTTCCCCCGGTGAGTTCACCCCCAAGGATGCCTTCGTCCTTCATCCCTATGGCCGCTACTGCAACGCTTATAAGTTCGCCGGCGAGGTTGATGTGTTTGAAGCACTGGAGCACTGCAAGAAACACTACCGCATCGACGACAAAAGGCTGGTAGTACGAGGCTTCAGCATGGGCGGGGCAGCCTGCTGGCACCTGGCGGTGCATCATCCGGGTATCTGGTGTGCCGCTTCACCCGGGGCAGGCTTCGCTGAGACCCCCGAGTATTCCAAGATGGATCAGGACAAAGTGCCACCCACCTGGTGGGAGAAGAAACTCTGGCACCTCTACAACGCCACCGACTATGCCGAGAACCTCAAGAACCTGCCCACCATCGCCTACAGCGGCGAGATCGATAAGCAGAAGCAAGCCGCCGACGTAATGGCGAGGGAGATGGAGAAGTTTGGGTTGAAGCTACGCCACATCATCGGCCCAAAGATGGGGCACAAGTATGATGCGGAGTCGAAGAAGGAGATAGAACGAATCATAGAAGGACACATGAACGTCACTGTGTTTCTTCCTGAATTACATTTCACTACCTACACACTTCGATATCAACCTACACGATGGCTCCGCATCGAAGGCATGGACGAGCAATGGAAGAAAGCTCGTGTTCAAGCAAAATGGTGTTTCAACGAACTCACGCCAGGGTATACAGGCTGTGGCATTAGTACCAGCAATGTCAGTGCGATTTTCATCAATCTCGATCCTTTTCACAGTCTTGGCCTAACCGACAAAGCTGCGAAAGTGAACATTGATGGACAGGTTAGCGATCTGATCAAAACGCAATCAGACGGTTCCTTGTCAGCCCACTTCCGCAAGGAAGCAGGTAAATGGAAACTCGTCGATAAACTCGACGACGGCAAACTCCACAAGAAGCCCGGCCTGCAAGGCCCCATTGACGATGCCTTCATGGATAGCTTCCTCATCGTCAAACCCAATGGCACCTCGCCGTATGCCAAGGTCAACGAATGGGTCGATGCCGAGATGAACCGGGCCATCGATCAATGGCGTAAGCAGTTCCGGGGCGTTCCTCGGGTGAAGTTCGACAAGGATGTCACCGAGGCGGATATCGCCAATCATCACCTCATCCTCTGGGGCCTGCCCGAAAGCAACAGCGTGATGAAGAAGCTGGCCGACAAGCTTCCCATCAAGTGGGCCGACGGCAAACTGCAAGCTGATAAGCAAAGCTACGATGCCAACACCCACGCACCCATCTTGATCTACCCCAACCCGCTGAATCCCAACAAGTACGTCGTCCTCAACTCCGGCTTCACCTTTGCCGGGTTGGGCAGCGTCTCCAACGCCCGCCAGGTGCCGTTGCTCCCCGACTGGGCTATCGTCGATATCACCTCACGGCCCAGCCCCAAGTGGCCCGGCAAGGTCATCGACGCCGGCTTCTTCGGCGAGCACTGGCAGTGGAAGTCTCAATAACATTTAGCCCCCGGCTCTT
The DNA here is from genome assembly GCA_035430005.1 of Gemmatales bacterium. Lineage (GTDB taxonomy): Bacteria > Planctomycetota > Planctomycetia > Gemmatales > HRBIN36 > JAEUIE01. The sequence goes on along the minus strand of DAOMFV010000152.1, from coordinate 6,886 downwards.
TAAGCCGGGGGTGGACCGCGCGATGAAGTAACACCATTCGCAACCATGCGGTGACGTGGTCTTTGTGACTAACACATCTATTTCGCGAGCCGTCCCCCGGCTTAAAGAGCCGGGGGCTAAATGACTATTGAAGGAGTCTCGCCTTATCCACATTGATTTGTGGCTTCTTTTGCCCATCAATGACCGCCTGCACCGCCGTGCCTTCCACTTCGATGTTGCGGCCCAGGTAGTCGTTGATCCTCATGTTGGGACTGGGCGTGCCACGCACATAGTAGGTCAGGAAGCCCTGGCTGTTGGTCAGATAGTAAAGCGGATTAGGCCCCGTGTACTGCACCGCACGGTTGAGTTTGCCTACGACCTTTACCCGCTGTGGCGCGGCTGCGGTCGGTGCCGCAGCGCTGGCGGGAGGAGGAGAAGTATTTACTGGCGGAGTTGTGGCCACTGCTGGCCGTGACACCGGCTGCCCCTGAGGTTGAACGGTGGTGTTCACCGGAGGAGCTTGTTGCTTGATCGGTTGCTGTTGCGGTGCAGGCGTCCCCGGATAGGTCGGAACCGTGAAGGACGGATTGCTCGCCGGTACTGCCGGTTGATTGGGTTTGACGACCAGGTCTTTCACTGGTGCTGGGATATTCACAGGTGCTGTTGGCGTAGTTGCCACGGGGCGGGCTACCACGAGGCTGCCCGGAATCCACGGCTCATGGTTCAATGCCGGCGACAGGCCCGCGCCCTGTTGGGGCGACATGGCTGTGGTCACTACGGGTGGGTTGCGTTGCCAATCGCTGATGAACTCAAGCCGATTCTTGGCGAGGATGCGGACACTGAGCACCTCCGATTCCAGTAGATGCATGTATCGCTGCCGGGCATCTTCCCAGGCACCATAGTGCAGGGCGGTGCGATAGGCCTGTTCCGCCTGCTGCACCTGATTGGCCAGGTAGGGAGGTAACTGTTCGCTTTCGAGCACCGACTGCTGAGCCGGGGCGGTATCCTGCCAGTGTCGCTGCTGGGCACGGTTGTCGCCGTAGAGTGGGCCGTTGTTTTGCGGCATCGTCTGTTGTGCCGCCTGGGCTGCCGCTGCCACGCCCTCCAGGTCAGCGGTGCGTACAAAGCGTTTCTCTTTGCCGCCCGTGCGAACGATACAGTACATCGCTTCTTTGCCTTTGACCTTGATCCGCTTTTCGTCCACGATGGTGATCATGCTTCCTTTGGGGAAGAGGTAGCCGGACGAAAGATATTCGCCGGTGGGCGATTCCCCGTAGATCAACGTTTCGGTCGGCGTGAGTACCTTCTGAGGCTGACCGATGAGCTTCTTCAGATCGACCCAGACGGCCCAACTGTGATGGATGGCGGTGATCGGGATCAGCGAGTAGCAATTGTCTGGTGCGGCAATGGGCGAGTATTCTGAACCGGGCGTGGGAAGTTCAAGCAGGGTAACAGAAGTTCCTCCTTCGATGACTCCACAGGGATAAGCCTGCTCAGCAGGGCCGCTGCGGATGTAGGTGCCGCGCAGAGTACGAACCTGGTCGCCCGGCTTGACTAGGTCTTTGTAGCCAGCCGTCTGCTGAAGGGCTGGCGTCTGGACCGTCGATGGCGGAGTTGCCATCGGCTTGATAGTCAAATCCAATGGTGGCTGCGAACCGGTATTGGCCGGCGGCGAGGGGAACGATGGGAACGGTGGCGGCGTCTGCCCGTAAGCAGCAGGCAGCATCGTCAAACCGATGATCAGAATCATGGAGCGCATACCATCCCCCTCTCAGCCCACAGGCTGCCCGCCTTATAGGAGATTCCCGGTTTGACACAAGAGCAGTCTTCTGGCTGTCAGCTCTCAGCTTTCAGCCATCAGCCGAAGCGGAAGACGATCAGTGGAAACTGCGTAGGATGGCTGGAAGAGGAGTAGTCATGCCACAATCGATGCAGCCACTTGCTTTGTCCAAACTATTGCGTGGGAAACAGCCTGTTTATCTCCTTGATGTGCGGTTGCCTGTCGAACATGAGTTTGTGGCCCTGCCAAACAGTGTTCTGGTGCCAGTGCAGGAACTGGCGCTGCGCTGGAAGGAAGTGGTGCCTACACTCGAACAAACTCTGGTGGTTTACTGTCATCATGGGGTGCGCAGTTGGCATGCGGCGATGTTTCTGGAGCAGCAGGGATTTACCAACGTCTACTCTCTTGAGGGCGGCATTGATGCCTGGTCTTGTTTGATCGATCCAGCGCTGCCACGATATGCTTAGTTCTCCCCTCTCCCCCGGAGGGAGAGGGGTTGGGGGCGAGGGAGCACGAAGACATGCTGCCGTCACTGAAAGAGAAGGAAAGCTACAACAACCCATGCACAACTACTCCGCCATCCTAAAGCGCATCCTCAGCGGCTATGCCCTGCCGCTTGATGGCTATCATGGCATCATTCACTGGGCACGGGTGTACGAGAACGGACTGAAAGTCGCTGAAGTCTCCGGGGCTGATATTGAAGTGGTCAAGCTCTTCGCTCTCTTCCACGACAGTCGTCGCATCAACGAATCGTGGGACGAAGGGCATGGCCACCGTGGCTGCGAACTGGCCAAGTCGCTGCGCGGTAAGTTGATCCATCTCGATGATGCACGCTTTGAGTTGCTCTACGAAGCCTGCCGACTGCACACCGATGGCCTTACGACCGCGGATGCGACCCTTGGCACCTGTTGGGACGCCGACCGCCTCGACCTCGGAAGGGTAGGGGCCATGCCGCAAGCTGATCTACTTTCGACAGAAGCGGCCCGCCAACTCATTCGCTGGGCTGACAGACGAGCCGTGGCAAACTTCATGCCGGGGGAAGTGCTGGCATCGTGGGGGATTGAGAACTTCACCGGTTGCTCCGGGGGCTGACGCCACCCGGCTCTTGGCATTCCCCGATAACCCCACCCATCTCATCAAAGTCTCACCACGTAGGCTCTTGCACTTGCCGTTGGTTCTGCACACAATCTCCACTAGACGTTGTGTTCAAAACTAAGCACCAAGAACCGAGCACTGAGCACTTCAATTACTCAGGACTCAGCACTCAGGACTTCTTCCATGCTACGCTCTCTTCTCTTCGCCCTTGCCCTGGCCATCACTATTCTTGCCGCCAACCAGCCTCAGGCTGCCGAGCCGGGCATGAACCTGAGGCTCGTCAACAACCCCGCCCTCTCCCCCGATGGCCAATGGCTCACCTTCGATTGGAACGGCGACATCTGGCTGGCCGGCATCAACGGCGGCAACGTCAAGCAACTGACGACCCATCCCGGTCGTGATCGGGATCCGAAGTTCTCCCCCGATGGCAAGACCATCGCCTTCATCAGCGATCGTGAAGCGGGCAACCAGGTCTTCACTATCCCCATCGAAGGCGGCACCCCAAAACAGATCACCTTCAACACTGCCGGCTACAACCTCCTCGGTTGGGCCGGCGATGGCAAGCATGTCCTCACTTCCGGCCTTCGCGATCACTACTGGACTGGTCGAGGCGCGGAACGCCTCTTCCTCGTCAACACCGAAAAGCGCGAAGCCGAAGTTCCCCTCTTCGACGACTATGGCAGCAACGCCTCGCTCTCCCCCGATGGAAAGAAGATTCTTTTCACTCGTGAAGGGCACAACTGGTGGCGCAAGGGCTATCACGGCACCCAGGCTAGCCAGATCTGGATGTATGACTTGGAAAAGGGTGCGCTGGATCAAACTAATACGACCAAGGCACCACTGCCCGAAACTTTGCAGAGGTTGAAGAAGTTAGAGGAGATGGAAATCAAATTGCAAGCACGCCTGGGAAAGGATCATCCTGAATTGCGTGATGTAAGACAGCAGATCGAGTCGTTGAACGAGCATCTCCAAAGGATGAGTAAAAATGTATCAACCAGCGCTTTCCAACCCGTCATCATGGGCGAATGGGATGCCCGCTGGCCGCTCTGGAAAGCAGATGGCCAAGGCTTCTACTTCGTCGGTGTGCCTGATGGCAAGGCCGGCGTCGGCGCTGCTCCCAACTTGTGGGAGATGTCCGCTGACGGCAAGAAGACGCAACTTACTAAGTTTGAACAGGATGCGGTGACATTCCCAGCCATCAGTAAGGATGGCAAGACCATCGTCTTCCGTCACCTTTTTGATCTCTACAGCTACACGCCCGGTTCCGACAAGACACCTCAGAAGATCACCCTCACCTACAACGGCGACCGACCCATCGAAAAGATTCAGCGACGTTCGCTGACGACAGCCACCTCCGTTGCCTTTAGCAACGATGGCCTCGATGTCGCCTTCATCGCCGGTGGCGACCTGTGGGTGATGGATACCGAACTGCGTGAGCCGGTGCAGATCACCAAAAGCCCTGATGAAGAACACTCCCCCGTCTTCTCTCCTGATAACGAACGCATCCTCCTCGTCAGCGATCAGGGCGGGCAAAGCGACATCTGGCAGGTCGAACGAGGTGACAAGACCAAATACTGGTTCCAGAACACATCGTTCAAGATGACGAAGCTCACCAACGACGCTGAGACCGAATCGAACATCAAGTTCAGCCCCGATGGCACCAAGATCGCCTACACCAAAGGTCGTGGCGACATCGTCATCTCCGATGCTGACGGCAAGAACCCCAAGACTTTCGTCAAGGGATTCAATCCTCCTCAGTATGAATGGTCACCCGACAGCAAGTGGATGGTCTATGCTACCGAAGATCACGACTTCAACAGCGACATCTTCATCGCACCGCTCGATGGTTCACGCGCTCCTTACAACGTCTCCCGCCATCCCTTCGAGGATCGCAACCCGACGTGGTCGCCTGATGGCAAGATCATTGCCTTCACCAGCCGACGGAACATTGAAGAGACTGATATTTACTACGTCTATCTGACCAAAGACCCCGAAGAGGCCGGCACCCGTGAACGAACTCTGGAGAAGGCTCTGGAGAAGATGAATCGTGGGCGACGTTCCAGCACATTCACTCCACCAGCCGGCGGCACGCCGGGCAAGACTGATCCGAGCAAGGAGCCGGCGAAGGATCCGGTCAAAGACCCAGCCAAGCCACAGACCGAGCCTGCGAAGAAGCCAGGCGATGAGGATCAGGCGCAACCGCCTCGTGGCCGGCGTCCTGGTGGCGGCCCTCCCGGCGCAGCGGCTGATCCTGTCGCGGGCGCTCCTCAGGGCGGCGCTCCAGCCGTGGCCGATGATTCTCCCATCCGCCCTCTGAAGATTACCAAAGTCGAGATCGATTTCGATGGCCTGGCGGAACGTATTCATCGCATCAGCATCCCTAACTCGAACGAGAGCAACCTCTTCTGGTCGCCCGATGGTAAAAAACTCGCCTTCAGCGCTACTATCGGCGGAACGACGGGGATTCATACCGTCGAGTTCCCCGACAGTCTAACTCCGAAGTCGCTCAATCTGCCCAGCGTCAGTCAACCACGCTGGATTCGCAACAGCCAAATTGTTGGCAGCATTGGCGGCGTGCCTTCGTCCATCGCTCTTGGCACTGCTGGAGCCACTCCCACGTCGTTCCGCTTCACCGCTTTGCAAAAGGTTGATCTGCCGGCCAAGCATGCAGCAGCGTTCGATCTTGCCTGGCGAACCATGCGTGACAACTTCTACGATGGCAAGCTCGGCAATAACGACTGGAACGCCATCCGTACCAAATACCTCGGCATGGCTGGAGAAGCGATTGATCCCGAAACGCTTGGCACCGTCGTCAGTCTGATGCTCGGCGAACTGAACGGTTCGCACCTCGGCTTCACCGTGGGCCGACTGACTCCACCGGCCCCCGGCGCACAACCGGGCGATCCCTCTGAATCGACCGGCACCTGGCGTGAACAGACCATGCATCTGGGCGTTCGTTTCGACCCCAGCTTTGCCGGTCCGGGGTTGAAGATACGTGATGTGCTTCCCAAGGGGCCTGCTGCCTTCAAGAAGAGCAAGCTTGAAGCGGGGGAGATCGTCCTTTCCATCAATGACACGCCAGTCGATCCCAAGCTCGATCTTTCAACCGTATTGACCCTGCCTCCCAATACCGATGTCACCCTCAAGGTCAAGAACGCTAAAGGTGAGGAGCGGGACGTCAAGATTCGGCCCATAGCCATTGCTGCCGCTCGCACTCTGCTCTACGAGAAGTGGCTCGAAGACAACCGGGCCATGGTTGACAAGGCTTCCGGCGGCAAGCTTGGCTACTTGCACATCAGCGGAATGAGTATGCCCACCTTCTGGAAGTTCCAGGAAGAACTATTCTCCGCCGGCAACGGCAAGGATGGCCTCATCATCGATGTGCGGGAAAACGGCGGCGGCTCCACCGCTGACCATCTTCTGACAGCTCTCACCCAGCCGGTGCATGCCCTCACCATCCCTCGTGGCGGCAGCGAAGTGGGATATCCTATTGATCGCAAGGTCTATGCTTCCTGGAACAAGCCCATCGTGGTGATGTGCAATCAAAACAGCTTCTCGAACGCTGAGATCTTCAGCCATGCGATTAAGACCTTGAAGCGCGGGCACATCGTCGGCGCCACCACCGCCGGCGGCGTCATCAGCACCGGCGGCACCAGCATCATGGATGTAGGCTTCCTCCGTCTGCCGTTCCGAGGTTGGTACCTGGTGGGCGATGGTCAGGACATGGAACTCAATGGTTGCGTGCCCGATGTCGAACTCTGGCCCGCTCCCGGCGAGATGCCCCAAGGGAAGGACGCCCAGTTGATGAAGGCTGTCGAAGTCCTCAACAAGGATGTCGCCGACTGGAAGGCCCAGCCGAGGCCGAAGTTGACCAAGGCGACGGATCGGAAGTAGAAGAAATCGAATGAGTGAAAGTGTGGCAGGGGTCACGATGTACTCATCGTGCCCCTGTTTTCATTATGGGACGTGGCCAGGGGAGCAGGGGGCAACGGAGCGGCTGTGTTGTTTGTCAACCGTTTTCTTGTTTTCATG
>DAOMFV010000151.1:0-11842 GCA_035430005.1 Gemmatales bacterium | reverse complement strand
ATACGGTGGCACCCGATCATTGTAACATAAAGCTGCTTCGGAGATACCCGATAGTTACTTCTACCCGGTACCCCCCTCACCCCCAGCCCCTCTCCCTCCAGGGGAGAGGGGAGAAATACCACATACTATCTTACTTCTTCATTCGCACGTCGATGGTTTGCGTTTGATCGAAAGTGAGAGGGATTTCCTTACCGCTGATCTTGGCGGTCAGGTCGCCGGTGAGGGTGAGTTTCAGGGTGGAATGATGCAGACGGCCGGCGGCGGGGTCGAAGTAGACGACGCCGGAGCCTTCTTTGAGCTTGATGTTGCCCTGGGTGATACTCAGTTCCGGGTTCGACGCATCGGGTTTGGGGGCGGAATAGGCGACAGTGGGCTGGAAGGTGATCTTGGCGAGCGAGACGCCGTCGACGCTTTCCATGCCCTCGAACTTGAAGGCCTGACCGATGCGGACGCTGCCGAGCGGGCCGAGGGCGATGGTCATCTCACGATTCCATGTCGCTCCGGGGGAAGTTGCCTTCTGTGGCACAAAGCCCAGCGAGTGGCTGATGGCGTTCTTGAGCTGCTCTTCAGAGAGTAGCGCCTTGGCGACTCGTTGAATGCTAGGGTCATCGCCCGCCAATCGTTTCAGCAGTTCATCGTAGCCTTCCAATTCTTTTACCTGTAGATCGGGCGAGAGTTTGGCTTTGAGGATGGCACCCTGCAACTGGTTCAGCACCGCATTGTTGCCGGGCGAGGGCTGGCCATCCGGGGCGGTCGCCTTCATCGATTCGATCTGCTGTTCGAGGGTGATACCCATCGGCGTCACTTCGCTGACGGTGTATTTGACCAGCGTGGTGTGGACGAGGTCCTGCTTGAACTCCTTGTCGCCCACCTTGACCGTCTGGTTGAGCTGGCTGCGCGATTCCTGATTGAAGGTATCGCCCTGCTTGAACTGCCAGCGAAGGTTGACGCCATCGGTCTGGAGGGGGGTGAGTAAAAGGAGGAGGAAGAGCATGAAGGCACCGTAGAGATAATTAACCCTCATTATACAAGGCTAACATGGAATACGGACATCATGGCAGGAACAGGAACGGGTTGTCTGGCTCCTCCCCTTAACCAAGGGGAGGTTGGGTGGGGTTTCACCACCGATGAAAGAACCCCCTCTAACTCCCCCTTGGTAAGGGGGAGAACCAGACATGCTCCAGTCGCTATTCAGGAGGAACGCCAACATCTCAGACAAGATAGACGACAAATCCCACGATCAAGACATTGACCAGTGCCATCACGCCGCACATGACGAGGAAGGAACGCTTCTGGTTCTTGTGGCGGAGCCATTGCTGGGCCATGAAGGCTCCGGGCCAGCCGCAGGCGAGGGCGAGCATTTGCAGCGTGTGTTCGCTGATGCGACGGCGCTTCTTTTGGGCTGCATCCTTATCGATGGAGTAGACCACGACGGTGACGATGCTCATGATGAGGTAGATGATCAGGAGGCCGAGAATCCATTTCATGTGGTTACTTCCTTGTACTGAGAATCATGCAAAGCCAGCGCCAGCCCGGCCCAGTGGCTCAGGCCACGCGGCGAAAAGCCAAGCGTTTTGCACGCTTCATCGCCGAAGAGGCACTCCATGATGGTGCGCTTGTCTGTCGAATCGAGGCAGGGAGCCAGGACTTCACGAGTGTATTCGATGTCCTCCAAATCCAACATCGGTTCTTTGCATCCAGCCCGGGCGAGGACAGCTCCTTCCTGGACGAGCATTTCCCTAAGAGTCTGTGCGACTCCATGGTGCCTGAGCCATACGATGCGGTGGATGACTGTCGTTACCGTGTCCTGCACCCGTTGAGCGCTGGGCTTGTCGCTGGTCCAGAGCACAGCGGTCAGCCAAAAGTCCTTCAACCAGCGGGGAAGATCGCCGGAATGGCCGGTAGGCAAGGCAGGGGGGAACCGCAGAGTATATTCATCGGCACAGCGATTCGTCCAGCCCCCCATCAGATCATCGGCCACCACCATAGCGATCTTGAACTCGCCTGGCTCTTGTGGGAATTGAGCAGTCACCTCGGCAACAGCCTGAGCGGCAATTTCATCAGCCTGCATCGCCAGTAACTCATCCAGGTACCTGGTTACATGGTCTTTGCCCATGGGGTTGGCGATCATGAGCGATGGCAACTCCAGTATACCGCCACTGTCCCTGGCTCCGATGGTTTGCAGATACGTCATGAACCGCTCGCGATTCCTGGGCATTCCCTGAAGCTTTCGTTGAACCTGAAGCAATGGCACGTATTCGATGATCATGTGGATACCCCTGGAACGCTGGCGATACGACAAGGTGAAGCAAGTAATAGTTCACATCTCTCAAGTGAAAGAGGAAAGGCAGCTTGCGATTGCACGCGGCTCCCTCGCTAGCGCGTCGGGCTGGTATTGTTACCGTTGCCACATGTACCATACCCAGAGGCTTAATGACAAGAGCGCAGCGACCAGGCCGGTCTTGAGCCAGAGCATGCGGCGGAGGAATTGCTCCTGTGCGAGGGGATCGTCGATCACGTTTTGCAGGAACTCGAGCCTGTTGGTGACGCTGCCATGCATCCAGTCGACGTGATCGGGCGATTCACCGTTGAGCTGAGCGACATGGTGCAAGGCGCCGGCGTAGACTGACAAACCGAACGACGGGGATCTATCGTGCCAGATGGTGCAGGCCATCAGGTCGGCCTCACGCTCCAGCAGCCGGGAAACCTCGCAGAGCGTCAGGCGAACGTAGAGAATCATGCTGGAGAAGAGGGCCAGTTGCAGGAGTATCTGATCGGTAAACGAGGCAGATCGCACGGCCTGGGTCAGCATCCAGCAGGCGAGCGTCCAGAAGAGCAGGCTCAGCAGCGTGTAGACGAGCAGCACCCAGAGATGACGATAGCGGAGATGGCCCAGTTCATGGGCGAGGATGGTGCACACTTCATCGTCGCTGAGTTGATCGAGCAGTAGATCGCTGAAGATGACGAAACGGGGCCGGGGCAGATAGCCGAGGATCATCGCCATCGCCTGCTGGTTGCTGGTGTTCCAGACGAGAAGATTGGTGAGGCGGTAGCCGAGTCGATCGCAGAGATTGAGGAGCAGATCGCGCCGTGGGCCGTGCGGAATCGGGTGCGTGTCCCAGGCGCGTATCCACACCCAGGGCAGAAACCAGGCGATGGCCAACAGGCTGGCGACACCGAAAAGAAGCACGCCCCACCATGGCCAGCCGGCATCGTAGCCCTGCATCGCTCCCTGGATGGCGGCGAAGACGAGCAGCGGTTCCAGAAGTAGGCCCAGGTGAAAGCGGGCGATGGACTTGAGGAACTCGCCGAGGGTAGGCATTGGTTCCAGGGTCGCCCCATCGCCGGTCTGATGCAAGGCCCGTTCGACCCGGTAGAAGCTCGACCAGGAGAAGATCAGCCCCAGCACAAAGGGGAGCAGGATGAAGACCTCATCAAGGAACAAGGTCTGAGCGAGATGCCAGTGACGACGAACGACGGTGGGCCAGCCGCAAAAGAGGAGAGTGGTGAAGTACATACCGATGGCGACGCCCAGGTGCAGTCGGCGGAGATGACGTAGCAGCTTCGCCCATTCATAGCGTCGGTCGGGGCGCTGGTAGATGCAATGGACGAGATAGGTGGAGGGGAGTTCGGCGGTCAGCCCCATCAAAAGCAACACGAAGCTGGTGAGGACGACAGCCCGTGTCACATCGACCGGCCCCGTTTCGCCGAGGGGTGCGAAGAAGACGATGGCCAGGATGAGGAAGAAGATGAGGCGCATGGGGTGTTTTTACCAGCCCGAAGCGCTAGCGAGGGTGGACCTTGCGATTGCACGGGCTTCCCTCGCTAGCGCTTCGGGCTGGTATTTATTATGGCTTGAAGACCGGTACTTCGAGGTGGCTGGGCTGTTGGGCGGTGCGGACAATCTTCTGCGTGGCGATCTGGAAGTCGGCCTCTTTGGCTTCGAAGATGTTGGGCACAAATGTCTGCGGGTTGCGGTCGATCAGCGGGAACCAGGTGCTTTGCACCTGCACCATGACCTTGTGTCCTTTCTTGAAGCAGTGGTTCATGGCATGGAGGTCGATGGTGAAGTCGTTGACCTTGCCCGGCTCCAGCGCCTTGGGGTTCTCGAAGCTCTCGCGGAAGCGGCCACGGAAGACATCGTTGGCGATCATGAGTTGGTAGCCGGCCATCCCCTGAGAAGATTGGCCATCGTCGGGGTAGACGTCGATCAGCTTGACGATCCAATCGCTGTCGGTGCCGGTGGTGGAGGCGAAGAGCTTGGCAAAGACGTTGCCGGTCATAACGAGGTCTTCAGTGAGGGTGTCTGTTTCCCAACTGAGGACATCGGGTCGGTTGTGAACGAAGCGCTGATCTTGTACGAGCCAGACGCTCCAGGTGGAACCGGGGCCGTAGGTTGCTTGAATAGGCCGCTGCCGATAGGGCACAGGCTTCTTCGGATCGGAGAGGTAAGTATCTTCTCCGCCGGCAGAAGTGGGGGCGTCGAAGCTCAGCTTGCCATCTTCACGGAAGTAGAGCTTTTTCGTCTGCGATTCCTTGGGCGGCCACTGGGATGCTTTCACCCATTGATTGGAGCCGGTTTGGAAGGTGAGGACTTCGTCGACATCGAAGGTGTTCTTGCCTTTGAGGAACTTGGCGAAGAAACCGGCTTGGACAGTCTCACGGTAATACTTGGCGGTGGGGCTGTTGAACTTGATCTTGTCGAGTGCGTCGCCGTTGCCGCCGGCCCAACCGCCATGGTTCCAGGGGCCGACGACCATGAAGTTCATTGACTTCTTGTCGTGGGGTTCGAGGGAGGCGTAGGTCTTGAGCGGGCCGTAGAAATCTTCCTGATCCCACCAGCCGCCGACGTTGAGCGTGGGGACGGTACACTTGGTCAGGTACTTCGACGCTGCCTGCTTCTGCCAGAAGGCATCGTAGTTGGGGTGCTTGACGAAGTTGTTCCAGGTGGGGAACTTGTCGCTGAGGTGCTTCTTGGCGGCGTTGCTCAAAGGGCCGAGCTTGAGGTACCAGTCGTAAGTATCGTACTTGTCAAACTTGAACTGGCTGGTGCGGTTGTTGGTTTCCATCAGGGTGACGTACTCGAAGCCGTAGCTGAGTCGGAAGGCGCCGTTGTGGTGAAAGTCGTCGCCGAGGAACATGTCAGCGACGGGGGCCTGGGGTGAAGCGGCGGCGAGGGCGGGGTGCGGATCTAACAGCGCCATGGTGGCCAGCCAGCCATCGTAGGAGATGCCGAGGATGCCGACCTTGCCATTGTTGTTGGGAAGGTTCTTGATCAGCCATTCGATGGTATCGTAGGTGTCGCTGCTTTCGTCGATGGCTTGGGGGTTGCTCTTGTCTCGTGGGGCACGCATCATATCGAAGGCGCCTTCGGACTTGAACCGGCCACGGATGTCCTGGTAGACGAAGATGTAGCCATCGTTGGCCATGTCACGGGTGTAGTTCGATAAGGGAGAGTGGCCATCGGCACCGTAGGGGGTGCGTTGGATGATGATGGGCAACGAGTCTTTCTGATCCTTGGGTGTGCAGATTAGGGTGTTGAGCTTGACGCCGTCCCGCATCGCGATCATTTCGGAACGACGGTCGAAGGTAGGGGCGGCCTTCTCCTGTTTCTCTTGAGCGTAGAGCCAGGTCTGACAGAGGATGAATAGCACCAGTGAATAGGTCAGACGCATGGCTTGCTCCTGTGGCTTGATTGCTGTGTACTGTCTTTCTCCTCCCCTTACCAAGGGGAGGTTGGGTGGGGTTGAAGCCACCGTAGAAAGAACCCCCCCTCTAACTCCCCCTTGGTAAAGGGGGAGGACCAGACATCTCTAGAAGAACCCCAGCTCCAGCTTTGCCGCTTCGGACATGCGTTCCTGTGTCCACGGCGGGTCCCAGACGAGTTCGACTTTTGCTGACTTTACACCGGGCAGGGAGGCGACCTTCTCTTCCACCGAGCGGGGCATCGAGCCGGCGACGGGGCAGGCAGGGGAGGTCAGCGTCATGTCGATGTGAACGTCATTTCCGTCGTTTATCTTGATGTTGTAGATCAGGCCGAGTTCGAAGATGTTGACTGGGATTTCAGGATCGAAGACGGTCTTGATGACGTTGGTGATGCGATCTTCCATTGGCAGGGAAGGATCATCTTGATACTCCGGCTCGGAACTGACTGGCTTGAGGCCCAGCTTGCCCATGCCCAGCGGTAATACCATGATCATGTCTTCACCTCGGTGGGCTTGGCTTCTTCAGTTGCGGCGGCTTTCGCTTTGGCTTTCTCTTTTTTCTTCTTCTTGACGTTGATGTCGGTGATGGCCCGAGCGGCAATGTCCTTGCGGAAGAACATGCCCTGGTAATCGAGCTTGGGGATGACGCTGTAGGCCTTCTCCCGCGCTTCAGCCAGCGTATCGCCGAGCGCGGTGACGTTCAGAATGCGGCCACCATCGGTATACACCCGATCATCCACGAGTTTGGTGCCGGCGTGGAAGACTTTGACGTCGTCAGTCTTGGCGACGGCTTCGAGGCCGGTGATGAGCTTGCCCTTGCTGCCGATGTTGGGATAGCCCTGGGCAGCGAGCACCACGGTGACGGCGGGGCGGGGATCCCACTGGAGTTTTGACAAATCGTAGGTGTCGAGCGTGGAGTCGACGACGGCTTCGAGGAGATCGAGCAGATCAGACTTGAGCCGCATCAGGATGACCTGCGTTTCGGGGTCGCCGAACCGGACGTTATACTCGAGAACCTTGGGCCCCTGGCTGCTCATCATCACGCCAACGAAGAGGACGCCCCGGAAGGATTTTCTGCCCCGCCGCATGGCATGCACGGTGGGGATGATGATGGTCTTTTCGATCTCGGCGAGTTGCTCCGGGGAGACGGAGTTGGCCGGGCTATAGGCACCCATGCCGCCGGTGTTGGGGCCTTCGTCGTTATCGAAGGCGGCTTTGTGATCCTGGGTCAAAGGCAGCGTCAGAATGCCTCGACCGGAGATGAGTGCCAGGACGCTGACTTCGTAGCCATCGAGACGTTTTTCGACGACAACCTTGCGGCCTGCTTTGCCGAAGGCTTCTTTCACCATGATGAGATCGACAGCGGCGAGGGCTTCGGCAGTGTTGGAGCAGACGATTACGCCTTTGCCCGCAGCCAGTCCATCGGCTTTGACGACGACGGGGAAGTCGCGGCTTTCGATATAGCGACGGGCCGGTTCAGGGTGATCGAAGCAGCGGTACTCGGCGGTGGGCACGTCGGCATGGCGCATCACTTCTTTGGCAAAGACTTTGCTTGCTTCAAGTTCTGCGGCGGCTTTGGTGGGGCCGAAGACACGCAGACCGGCTTTCTGGAGCACATCGGTGATGCCGACAGCGAGCGGCGCTTCGGGGCCGATGACGATCAGGCCGACGCCTTCCTTCTTGCAGAAGCGGATGATCTTGTCGGTCTCTTCGGGTTCGATGGCGAGGTTTGTGGCGTCGAGCGCGGTGCCAGCGTTGCCGGGCGCACAGAAGACCCTGGTGACACGAGGCGACTGGGTGAGCTTCCAAACCAGGGCGTGTTCCCGCCCTCCTTTGCCGATAACGAGTACCTTCACTTGGCAACCTCTTGCATGACGAGTCTGGAGTCATGCTATGGAGGGGGGGGGAGGTTGTCTTCGGAGCCACGCACGGAGTAAGTGGATTGGGGTGAGGTTATTGGTAACCGCTTACTTCGTGTGCGGTTCTTATTATGTCGTCCTCGGTGCCTTGATCTTCTCGCGCAAATACTCCATCGCCTTGTCCATGACTTTGTCCTGATAGGGCTTGGTGGGGCGGGGCATGGTAGAGAACGTGGTGGCCGTGTCGGCGAGGCCGGGAAGGATGCCCATGGGGCCGGACCAGCCGGGGGTGATACTGAGCGGGCCGAAGAGGGCGGCGGCTCTTTCGGCTTGATCGAGCCGGCTGCTTTCTTCGTCTCGAACGATGTCCCGGTCGCGGCGGGCGAGGAGCCAGTCGAGTTCCTCAATGGGGCTGATCTTCACTTCAATATCGGGCCGCACGCCCCAGTCGTCGGTTTCTTTGCTGTCCGGGAACTTATGAATGTTCTTGCCGCTGGGTCGCATGTACTTGGCGGTGGTCAGTCGCAGCCGGCTCGATCCCGATTCCATCGGGTAGAGGCGCTGGACGCTGCCTTTGCCGAAGCTGCGTTCGCCGACGATGACAGCCCGGCGATGATCCTGCAGCGCGCTGGACAAGATTTCGCTCGCGGAGGCAGAGCCTTCGTTGACCAGTATCGTGATCGGTATCTTGTTGGCGCCGGTGAAGAAGGTGCCATCCTTCTTGGCGGAGTAGATACGGGGTTCCTCATTGCGACCCTCGACTCGAACGATTTCCCCTTCTTCCAGGAGCAGATCGACCATGGCAACCGAGGTTTCGAGCGACCCGCCGGGGTTGTTGCGGAGATCCAGGACGAGGCCCTGCGCGCCCTGTTCTTCGAGCGACTTCAAGGCCTGGGTGAACTCTTTCAAAGCGTTCTCGCCGAAGGAAGCGATGCGGATGTAGCCGATGTGGTTGACCGGATCAGCCATGTAGTCCCAGTGTTGATCATTCTTCCGCTTATCGCCGAGGATGCCTTCGGTCTGGATTTCCTCTCTGACGAGGGCCAGGTCCATGCGTCGGCCAGTGCCGCGCCTTCGGATGGTCAGCTTGACTTCAGTGCCGGGCGCACCGGAGATGCGTTCCACGACTTCATCGTTGGTGAAGCCTGTGACTTTCTCGCCGTTGATGGCTTCGATCTCATCACCGGGTTTAATGCCGGCCCGGAAGGCCGGAGTGCCGACCATCGGCGAAACGATAGTGATGCGTTTGGTATCACGGTTGACGACAACCTGCACACCGATGCCGCCGAACTTGCCATCGCTCTGTTTCTTGAAGTTGGTGAATTCCTTCGGGTTCTGGTAGCTCGAATGAGGATCGAGACTATTGAGTCCACCTTTGATGGCCGATTCAATGAACTTGCGTCGCTCGGTGGGCGTGAGTTGGCGGACGTAGTTCATATCGATGTGCTGCATAACATCGATCATGAGGGCAAGGTTGTCGTAATCCTTGGCATCAGAGGTGAAGCCCTTGATGAACTGCATCGGGCCTTTGGGCGGAATGAACCCACCCTGGGCGGCTGCCCACGCGCCGATGGAGATGATGAGGAAGCCGAATATCCAGACAAGATTGCGACGGGGCATGGATCACTCCCGGACGGTATCGAGACGATGGAGCATTATACCGGGATGAGGAAATGGCACAATGCGGAATGGCAGTGAACGCCCATATCAACTAAGGAATGAGCAAAACCTTACCGATACATTCTCGGCTCTCCAGAACGGCGTGAGCCTGAACTCCCTGGGTCAGGGGGAAACGCCGGGCTATTCGGACGGTGAGCGATGCGCTCCGCACTTGGGCAAAAAGTTCATGGGCTCTGTTCAGTCGTTCATCATGATTTGTCAAGACGTTCCAGAGATCGCCACCAGTGATGCTTTTCGATTCATCCATCAATTGTCTGGGTTTGATGAGGGGAGGTTCTCCGCCGGCCATGCCGTAGAAGACCACATGGCCGCCAGTACGAGTCGCCCGCAAACTCTGCTCCAGAGTGGAGCCTACTGAATCGTACGCCACGGAAACACCCTTGCCTTTGCTGCTCCAGGTTTTGACCGCCTCAACCCAGTTGTCGGCTGGGGAGGCTGCCGCCTCGGCGCCAGCTTCGAGGGCAGCGGCTTGCTTGGCTGCGGTAGAAGCCAAACCGAACACTCGCCCGCCGAGTTGTTTCACCATCTGGATCAGCAACAAGCCAACACCGCCAGCGGCGGCATGCACCAGAACCTCATCGCTCGGTTGAACGGCGTAACTATCGCGCACCAGATAGTGAGCAGTCAGTCCTTGCAACAGTAAAGCGGCAGCGGTATCGAATGAAATGTCTTCGGGCAAAGGGATGAGCTTCTCCAGCGGCGCCGCTACCAGTTCGGCATTAGCGAGCGGAATATCGGCGAAAGCGACGCGACCACCGGGCAGGAAGTTGAGAGAATTGGACGGTGCGGTAAGAATCGTTCCAGCGCCTTCATAGCCGGCGATGTAGGGAGGTTGCCCGATGAGATGATAGTTTCCCCGACGACGATAAATGTCGGCGAAGTTCAGCCCAATGGCATGCAGGCGAACCAGGGCATGGCCCGGCGGCACGATCGGATCAGGCACTTCCTGGTACCTTAGTACCTCGGGGCCACCGAAGCGATCAAAGGTGAGAGCCTGCATCGTGGGGAGTCTTTCTACAGGGAAAAATAGAGGCGAAGCAATCGAAAGACAGTTTACGCCAGAATATGGAGGATCACAGGGCGACTTCTATTCATTAGGATTTGTTTAACGCAGAGGACGCGGAGAAACGCAGAGAAGATGAACGATGGCGCTCTTGATTCTCATCCTGCAACAATGGTCGAAGCATAGAATGATGCCATTCATTCTTCTTAGAGCTTTATCCATGCCTGAACCTATCCCCAAGCCGGTGCCATGGCAGGAGCGGCTGGACCATATTGTTGAGACCATGCGTGACATGAGCACGCACACCGATCCGCAGATGATGGTGCAGGCCTATGGTTCACGAGTGCGCCAGCTATCGCCGACGAACTCGTTCGTTTCGCTGAGTCGGCGCGGCTTGACCAAACCCTACTACCGCGTCACCCGGTCGTCGAAATGGAAGACGACGATCAATCCATGGAAGGACACGGACAAGCTGCCCTTGCTTCAGGGCGGCCTACTGGCGGAACTCCTCTACGATGGCAAGCCTCGGCTTATCAATGAACTATATATCACCGCGGACGACCCGGCCTATGAGTATCTCAAAGATTACTATTCATTGATGGCGATACCGCACTTCGATCAGGGCGAATCGACCAACATGGTCGTCATTCTTCGATCACAACCCGACGGGTTCGATCCGGAGACGTTCCCGGAGCAGTTCTGGATCAGCAACCTTTTCGGCCGGGCAACTCATAACTTGGTGCTGCGCGAGCAGGTGCAGCAGGCGTTCGACGCTGTGGATAGAGAACTGAAGGCGGTGGCGGCGATTCAGCGTTCGCTGCTGCCTAAAGTGTTGCCCAAGGTGCCGGGGCTCGATCTGGCGGCTTTCTACCAGACTTCGGCCAGGGCAGGGGGCGATTACTACGACATCTTTCCGCTGCCAGGCAACCTCTGGGGCATTCTCATCGCCGATGTGAGCGGGCATGGCACGCCGGCTGCGGTGCTGATGGCAGTGACTCACAGCATCGTTCACAGTTACCCCGGCCCGGCTGCGCCTCCGGGGCAGATGCTTGAGTATGTCAATCAGCGACTCTCGGCGGTTTACACCAACGATGTGGAAGCGTTTGTTACGGCCTTCTATGCGGTGTACGATCCGGTCAACCGGAAGATGACCTACGCCAACGCCGGCCATCCGCCGCCACGGGTGAAACGTTGTTCGGACGATACGCTGCTGACGCTGGAAGGCGACCCAGCTCTGCCGCTGGGGATTTTTCCGGAAACGAAGTACGTCAACCAGGAGGTGCAACTGCTATCGGGCGATCAGATCGTCTTCTACACTGATGGCATTACCGAAGCCCATAATTTTCAAGGGCAGATGTACGGCACCGAACGGCTTGATCAGGTGTTGAGTCATTGCGGCGTCAGCGCTCAGGGGTTACTCAATGAAGTCGATGCAAGCGTGCAGCAGTTTACGCAGGGGCAGCATGCGGAAGATGACCGGACGATGGTGGTGGTGCGGGTGAAGTAGAGTTGCCCTCACGCTCCGCGTGAGGGGGCGGTGACTAGGCCGTGTTGACATTGATCTAGCATAAGCTGGGACAGAGCGGTAAACCAGT
>DAOMFV010000150.1:0-11869 GCA_035430005.1 Gemmatales bacterium | reverse complement strand
TCATTGACCTAACATCGGCATCTGCTTACAGATAAGTTCATAACAGGCTCTAGAGACAAGACCATCGGTATTCGTTTGTTTTGCAGTTTTACCCCTACAGAAGATGCTCTACACATCCTGTCGTTGGTGAAAGCAGCTTGTGAACATTTCAAGATTCGATTCGCCGTCACATTGTTAGAAGGTGGACAAGGACGTGAGATTCCTATTCAAACCGGCGAAGTGTCTGGCATAAATGAGATATCTGCAGGGGTGCAATAGTCTGATGGTACTCCTCTGACTATGCCGCATTAACAATGCAGTCTCCTCCGAACGATTGATTTCACCTTCCCAAAAGCAGAGAAATGGGGCCACATCACCTGAGAGAATGATTCAAGAGCGGCGCGGCGTTAGCCCGCCGGTGGTGTGTGCATAAACTCTGCCACCATCACCGGCGAGCTTACGCTGCGCCGCTCTTGTTAGACACTAATCTCCGCCTTCATCTTCCTCGATGCCCCATGCCTCGCCAAAATGGGCTGCACCACTTCACGCAAAAACTCCTCCACCTGCTCCGTCGATCTCCCGATGAAATGCACCGGGTTGGAGAGGGCTTTGATATCGATGCCCTGGAACAACGGATCAGCAGTCAACCGATCCTGCAGATCATTCCCACGCCCCGCCTTCACATGGGCCATGGCGGCGTGGCTGTGTTGCCGGATTGCTTCGTGAATCGTTTGCCGATCGGCACCGGCCTGGGTGGCTCGCATCATGATTTCTTCGGTCGCCATGAACGGCAGTTGCTGCATCACGTTGCGTTGGATCATCTCCGGATGCACGACCAGCCCCCGGGCGATGTTCAGATAGAGCCGCAGCAAGGCATCGGTGCCGAGGAACGCCTGAGGCAATGTCAGTCTGCGGTTGACGCTGTCATCAAGGGTGCGTTCCAGCCATTGCGTCGCCGTCGTCTGGGCGGCGTTGGCGGTGAGGTTCATCACGAACCGGGCCAGGCCGCACATCCGCTCCGCCCGCATGGGGTTGCGTTTGTACGCCATCGCCGAGGAACCGATCTGATCGCTCTCGAACGGCTCTTCCACTTCATGATGATGCTGAAGCAGCCGAAGATCGTTCCCCGCCTTGTGGGCCGATTCGCCGATCCCCGCCAGGCTGCTGACAACCTGACTATCGACCTTGCGGGTGTAGGTCTGCCCGGTGACCGCATGCACCTTGTCGAACCCCATCTTGGTGGCCACCCGGCGGTCGAGTTCACGCACCTTGGCATGGTCGCCCTTGAAGAGCGACAGGAAACTCGCCTGGGTGCCGGTCGTTCCCTTCGCCCCCCGGAAGCGGAGCGTCTGCAAACGATGCTCGATCTCTTCCAGATCATGCACCAGATCGTACATCCACAGCGTCGCCCGCTTCCCCACCGTCGTCAGTTGTGCAGGCTGAAAGTGAGTGTACCCCAGCGTCGGCAACGCCTTCCACGTCTCAGCGAATGTTGCGAGGGCATCGAGTACCGCCACGAGTTGCCCCCGCAGCAGATGCAGCCCTTCCTTCATGAGCATCAGGTCGCCATTGTCGGTAACGTAGCAACTGGTCGCCCCGAGATGGATGATCCCCCGTGCCGAGGGGCAGCAGTCGCCGAAGGTATGCACGTGGGCCATCACATCATGGCGGAACTGCTTTTCGTACTTCGCCGCCTTCTCGAAATCGATGTCGTCGAGATGGCTTTTCATCTCGGCCAACTGTGCCTGGGTGATGCGCGGGGTGCCATCCTCAGCCAGCAGGCCCAGTTCACACTCCGCCTCAGCCAAGGCGACCCAGAGGCGTCGCCAGGCACCGATGCGGCGCTGCGGGCTCCACAGGGCCAGCATTTCGGGGCTGGAATAGCGGCTCTGAAACGGGTTGTCCCACACGTCGGTTTGGTTCATGGATCGAACTTGAGAGAAAAGGATGCCTACCTAGCTGATTTATGGGAATGGGCAAAGCCTGTCCGGCACATTGACCAAAACAGGTGCCCTCGACACGCCCGGCATCTTCTGAACGGAAAGGCTCAAGAAGTTGGCCGAAGTCACCAGCATACTTCGTATTCGTGTGCTGCTTTGGCCGAAACTAGTACGGTAGGCTGCACGCCACGGATGGTGCCGTGGGAACGCTGCTTCATGGAGGATACACACATGTTCGCTCGCGGCACGACGCTGCTTCTGGCCGGCCTGCTCGGTCTGGGGATGTTCTTTGGTGGCGCTGATACCGCCAAGGCTGACGATATCAATCGGATGTATCACTATCCGTACTACTACTTCCCCCACAGCTACGCTCCCAACTATCAGCGTTGGCCCATCCAGGGTCAGCACTTCCAGCCCGCCCCTTCATGGATGGCTTATCCTCCCTACCTCGATCAGAACTTCAGCTACCCCCTGTTCGAGAACAAACGCTACTACCGAGGCAACCACTTCTTCCTCGACCAGTTCTAAAGTTGCCATCACGCTCCGCGTGATGGAGCGGCGACAAGAACTCGTACCGACGAAGTCGATCTAACATTAGCCCCAAAGGGGCGAGAGAGGATAACCCAGGGCAACGCCCTGGGTTATTGTCGTTTGAGATATTGCTCAGGCGACCCTGTAGGGGTCGTAGCGCCTGCTGAATGATGATCGCAATAAATCAACGCTCTATTCTTTTTCATCCGCGCTGAAGAAGATCAATCCAGTGGAATAGTAGACTCCTTCCTGATCGATTCTCTTGGCGTTTTGCAGAATGAAGTCCTCCCAATGACTCTTCTCTATCTTCTGAATCTCCGCTTCATCAACCACACCACTGAACTCGCGAAACGTCCCATCAGGCTGCTTTGGTCGTAATGCAACATCATGTGCATACTTGGCAGCTGAAGCCAAATCGGGGGCATTGATGCCAAACATGATGATGTAACCAATTACATCCTCACCTTTTTGATCGCCCTCAACCTTCATCGGTTCATCTAATAACACTGTCATTTGAGCTTGGAAGTGCATTCTGGCTCCTTATTTTCTCGGAAACTGATCCGGGTTATCCGTAAAGATCGCATCCACCCCGAGATCGAGATAGTGCTTCATCTCCGTCTTCACATCGGGGAACGGAGCAGTCTTCCGGGAACGACACGTGAAGATCGTCACCGTCAGCCCCGCTTCATGACACAGCTTGACGAGCCCAGGTTGCCTTTGAACCAATTCTTTATGCAGCCCCACGCCATCCACTTCGAGCTTGAGCTTCTTGCAGAAGTCGCTGGTGAACACCAATTCCTCGCTGTTCTCAAATAAGTAGAGCAAAGGCAGCTCGCACTTCAGCTCCCTCTTCATCTTTTGCAGGCTCGGCAAACTGAACGACTGCACCACCACCGGCGTCTTCGGATCAGCCCCGGGGCGATCCAGCCCATTCTTTTTGAGAAGATCCATGAGTAACTTCTCCATCGAAAGCCCACTCTTGTCGTAGGCCTCAGGCGATTTCGTCTCCGGAATGATGCCCGCCTTACCCCGCACCAGCTCGATCATCTCCTGCAACGTCGGCACCTTCTCCCCAGCAAACTTCTTGTCGAACCATGAGCCAGCATCAAGCGTTTTGATCTCTGCCAACGTGAAGTCAGCAACAACCCAGTGCTGCTTACGTTTGATCTCTTTGCTTCGATCCGGGAAAACCTTTTTGACATTAGTGGTACGCTCGAGCGTAGCATCGTGCATGCAGATGAGCACGCCATCTTTGGTGACCTGTAGATCTGGCTCCACGAAGTCAGCCTTCATCTCCAGAGCCAGCCGGTACGAAGCCAACGTGTGCTCCGGCGCGTAAGCACAAGCCCCTCGGTGGCCAATGTTGATCTTGGGATGTGGGTACATCGGTTTGCCCTCAGTCGGGAGAAGGAGCAGGTGTGCCAGGAGAATGACGAGCATCTAAGTCTCCATTGTCTTCTCTGCGTCCTCTGCGTTCTATTCTCCGCGTCCTCTGCGGTAATAATTGAACCGCAGAGAAGCGGAGAGAGTTGAAGGTGCAGGAACATTTCCTTGTGCCTTATCTTACGCCATGCTCTAATAAAGCGATGCTGGTGTGGCTCGTCATTTTGTTCCTGATACTGTTGCGCTGGTACATTTACCGTGCCGACGTGAAACGCATCGGCCAGCCCGCTGCCCGCAAACGCCTGCGATTGAGTGTGCTCATCATGCTGATCATCTACCTGGGAACCCTTGGCTTGCTGCTCGGCTTCGAAAAGAATCTGGTCTATCACCCCTACTCTGCAAGCGAGTACTGGTCGCCGCCGCCCCGGTTGGTGTTCGAGGATGAAACGCTCAAGAGCAGCGCCGGCGATTCGATTCACGCCTGGTGGTGTCCCCAGAAAGAAGCCGTTTTCACCATCCTTTTCAATCACGGCAACGCCGGCAATCTCTCCAACCACGCCTGGATCATCGAAGCCATGCGAAAGGAGTTTCCCTGCAACGTCCTCATTTACGACTACCCCGGCTTCGGCAAAAGCACCGGCAGCCCCAGCGAACTCGGCTGCTACGCCAGCGCCGTTGCCGCCTACACCTGGCTCACCGAGACGAAGAAGATTCCCACTGACAAGATCATCCTCATGGGCCAGTCCCTCGGCTGCGCGATGGCTTGTGAATTGTCGGTGAAGAAAGATCACCGTGCCATGATCCTGCTCAGCCCCTTCACCACCATCCGAGATCGTGGCCAGGAACTGATGCCCATCTTCCCTGTGAAGTGGTTGATGTCGCATCTCTACGACAATAAGAGCAAGCTCGCCAACTATCAGAAACCATTGCTCATCGGCCACAGCGATGCCGACGAAGTCATCCCGTTTCATCATGGCCAGCAACTCTACGAAGCTGCGGAAACGAAGGACAAGACCTTCTACAAGATCGAAGGTGAAAGCCATAACGCCCATCCGCCGGGGTTCTTCCGGGCGGTGAAGGAGTTTTTGGGGAAGTCGTAGTGTAGCTGATTGCCATTTGCTCGGTAGACGCTTCATACACTATTGTTGACAGACAAAAACAATTGAGCCATTGGCCCACTCGCCAGAAAGTTCCTATGCCCAACGAAGCCGAAGCCCTGCGACAAGAATACCTGGCCGAGATGCGCGAGGAACTGGCTCAGAACGGGCCGGGTACCGTCGGCTGCCATGAACTGCTCGACCGCACCAGTGTCATCTCCGACCAGATCGACGCCTTCCTCCTCTGCCATCCTGCCTGCGTCGGCAATCCCAAGTGGTTCGGCATGGCCCACGAAGCGATGTCCATCCTCAGCGATCTCTACATGGCTGTCGAATCGGTGCATCTCACTGCCGAAGACAGGCCTGAGGAAAGGAATGGGCGGGGAAGGAAGTAACCATCCTCTGCATAGTGTTGAGGCAAGACCAAGTTGCCAAGGGCTTAACATGAACCGAAATCCAAACTACCTTGCGCCTTGGGAAGCGGTAGAAAGCTATGCCCAGAATTTGGTAAAGGAACTTGCGTGCGAAATTCATCCTGAGCATACCTTGTGGGGATGTAGATTCAAAGCCGTAGCACGAAGAAGAGATTGCGATGACATCTTGTTTGAAGTAATCAAAGACGGCGGATCAAAGTTTGCTGTCGTTCACTTGCCATGGAGCAGCGGACAAGAATGCGGCGAATTTCCTAGCACAGAGATGTACTCCACAATTGAATCATGGATAGCTGATGGCATGAGTAGGGACCACAAAGAGTGGGAAGGCAGTCCAGAATAATCTCGGGAAAGCTAAATATCGATCGCATGGACAGGCTATCAGCAGGTAACGCTCTCATTATATTTCCTCTTGACAATAGTCCTCGCAACGACTATCACACCGTCATGGCTGGACGACTGCAAACCGAACTGCGTAAGAAGAAGCCCTTTGATGTGGTGGAGGAAGAACTCTTCCTTAACATCATGCGGTCGGCAGAGTATCTGACTCGGCCATTCATGTGCTTCTTCAAGGCAACGGGACTGACGGGCAGCCAGTACAATGTCCTTCGGATTCTCCGTGGGCATGGCGAGGAAGGCATCCCCTGCCATGAGATTGCCGAGCAGATGGTCTCGTATGACCCTGACCTGACCCGGCTGCTTGATCGTCTCGAAAAGGCAGGACTCGTCAAGCGGGAACGGTCAACGACCGACAGGCGGGTGGTAATCGCCCGCATCGCCCCGGCGGGGCTCAAGCTCGTCAACAGCCTGGATCAACCGATCAAGGACATGCACAAGAAACAACTGAAACACCTCAGCGCAGCCAAGATGCGGACGCTTATCGACCTGCTCGAAGAGATCCGCAATACCGGTGCCTGAGTTTTTTTGACCTGAACATTGTTGCGAGGGCAATCCTCGCGACGATCTGTTTCCTTACTGAGGAGGTTCGCTATGTCACTTCTGTTAACCGCTTTGCTGATGACGATGGGCGCGGGTTCATCAAAGATCGAGAGCACCTATGGTGTCGATAACGCTCATTCGAGCGTGATCTTCCGCATCAAGCATATCAACGTTTCTTACACCTATGGCCGCTTCAACGAAATCGCAGGCACCTTCGCCCTCGATGAAGCGGATGGCAGCAAGAGCACCCTGAACATCGAGATCAAGACGAACAGCATCGATACCAACAGCCCTGACCGTGACAAGCACCTCAAAAGCCCTGACTTCTTCAACGTCAAGCAGTTCCCCACCAGCACGTTCAAGAGCACCGCTGTGAAGACAGTCAGTGCCGGTAAGTTTGAAGTGACCGGCGACCTGACGATCAACGGTGTGACGAAGCCGGTGACCTTCACGCTCACCAAGAGCGGTGAAGGCGATTCACCTTTCAAGGATCATCGCCTGGGGTTCGAGACGAACTTCACCATCAAGCGCAGCGACTTCGGCATTAAGTTCATGCCTGAACTGCTCGAAGACAACGTCTGGCTGCTCATCAGCGTGGAAGGGGTCCGCAAGTAAGTTATTGTTATTTCTCCCCTCTCCCCCGGAGGGAGAGGGGCCGGGGGTGAGGGGGGCAGTGACCTTGCGCCCTATTCAATATCCAGGGAATCATCATGGGCAGCTTTGAAGGCTCCATCGTTGTGAAACTCGTAGTGATCCCGGTGGGTATTGCCCTGCTCGGATTGGTGCTGACAAATCTGCTCCGCAGCTGGCAGAGCCTGTCAGGGTTTCTGTTGGCTCTGAGCCTGGCAGGCAGTTTCCTAGCAGCAGACTGGTTGCTCCGAGGCAGCAGTGAAACGTGGTGGCACGCCGATGTGACACGCAGACTGCCCTACTTCGCCCTGCTGGTAAGCCTAATCGCCGGCATAGAAACCGCCTGGAGAGAGGAGAAGTCTTTTGTCAAACACGGCTTCTTATTCCTGCTGAATATCGCCGTCAGCTTCTTTGTGGCATGGCAGATGACCTCCATTGCAGAGCCGCGCTGGTTGTGGGCCTGTGTCGTCACTGTGACCTTGACCATGCTCATGACTGGTCTATCGCTGCCGTTTCCCATGAACCTGAGTTGGCTCACTCTCGGCAACTGGGCGCTGGTAGCGGGAATAACTGGTGGCCTGCTGACGTTGAGTGGTTCCGCCAGCCTCGGTCTTGTTAGTATCGCCTTCGGTTGTACATTGGGCGGCCTGGCACTGATCCAGATGCGTTGGAAGACCATCAGTTGGCAGGCGGTAGCAGGCGTCTTCAGTGTCACCCTCATGGGACTGGTTCTTTCCGGGCAACAGTTCGCGGAACTACCAATCAGTAGCGCTGTGTTGATGATCATCTCGCCGTTCAGTGTTCTACTACTCAAGCTGCCTTGGCTTCAGAAACGGTATTGGGCATCGGTGGCAGCAGTGATCCTGACGACACTCGCCCTGCTCGCAGTTGCAGGCTGGCTGGCGAAGCCAGTTGTAACTACCAGCGAGCAGAAGGAATCGAGTAATCCTTATGCCGATTACTATCGGAAATAGGATATCAGTTCGAGATGTACTCATCGGCTTCTACTTCCCCGGCAACGTACCCACAAACTCCATTGCCTGACTCAGCCATTGCTTGAGATCAAGATCATCATCGATATCGTCCTCAGCAATCATCACCCAACCACTGAGCGGCTTGCCGGTAACGTCAAAGGCTTTGACATGCTCTTGTTTCAAAGCTTCAGTGGCCTGAGCTACACCCAGGCGCAGGACGAGGTACTCTTTCCACACGCCGATGAGCATGTTGCCGTTCAGCAGGAAGCCTAGTCCGCCGAACATCTTCTTTTCGAGGATATGGGGGTAGCGGTCGAGGCAGTCGCGAAGGCGGTGGGCCAGGGATTGGCTGTAGGGCATGGTTATGACACATGAGGAATATCAAATCATGATATGAGGCACTGTCACCGCTCCCCCTCACCCCCAGCCCTCTCCCTCCGGGGGGAGAGGGGAGCGGGATGGCATCATCTCCTTGCTGCGGAGGTGGCGTATTTCAAAGCTCGCCGTAACGAGGCCTTCGCCGGTCGCTCCTTCGACACCTGCTCTGCAATACCCACCCAGGGAGGCGTCCAGTCGTTCTCTTCGAGTACCTCAACGAGGTTGGCGAGCGAATCGACGACCATATCGGGGTGGTAGGCGGAACGTTCCAGGTCTGCTTCTTTGGTGCCGCCACTGAGAACGAGGACGGTGTGGAAGCCGAGTTGCACTCCGCCGAGGATGTCAGTCTCCATCGTGTCGCCAATCATGGTCGTCTGGTCGGTGGTCAGATCGAGTTCCTTACGGGCAGCACGCATCATGATCGGGCTGGGCTTGCCGACGCTAAAGGCTTTCACGCCGGTAGCGGTTTCGAGCAGGGCGACGAACGCTCCGCAGCCGGGACGGATGCCATTGTGCGTCGGGCAGTTGGGATCGAGATTGGTGGCGATCAGCTTCGCGCCTTTGTTGATGAGACGCACCGCAGTCTCAACCAGTTCCAGATTGAAGGTTCTCCCTTCGCCGACGACAACGTAATCAGGGTCGTGATCGACGACAGCATAACCATGCTGATGGAGGGCGGTGAGTAGTCCACCCTCGCCGATTACAAACGCCGTGCCGCCTGGCTTCTGCTGAGCAAGGAAGCGGGCGGTGGCCATGGCACAAGTGAAGACATGTTCCTCCTCCACCTCGATGCCCATGCGGGCCAGCTTAGCCACCACATCCAGCCGGGTTCGCTGGCTATTGTTGGTCAGGAAACGGAAGGGGATGTTGCGCTGCCGCAACTGCCGGATGAACTCTTCCGCGCCGGGAATGATTTCCGAACCTCGGTAGAGGACACCGTCCATATCGATCAGGTAGCCGTGTTTCATATATCTTTCTCTGCGAACAAAACCAGTCAATGAGAGGAGACTTGGAGAGGCAGAGAGTTGACGGGGGAGGTGAGTCAACGAATCGGAGAGGAGAACATTGTTATAGTTTTTCTTCGGGTCATTTGTCCAGTGCGACCGGAGCAACCCGACGAAGATTAGTGAAATAGACACAGAGCCTTCACGAATGGTTCTGGGAAATGTGCTGAGGCAGGAAGATTCCAACTTTGAAGAGATTGACCACGGCAACCACTGGAATGATCAACCATCATTCTCATAGAATTGAAGCATTCACCTCGCTCCTTTTCGGTATGCAATATGAGTCAGATCATCGCACCGCCGCCTGTTCAAGGTCATCATCTCATCGCAGGCAACAAGCACGAAGGTGCCGGCTTCTTTGATAGCACTAGTCCGGCGGATAGCCGCATCATCGTCGGCAAGTTCCCCAAGGCAACCGCTACGGAAGCCAACTCTGCAGTTGCTGCCGCACGGGCAGCCTACCCAGCCTGGCGGCGACAGAGCCGGGTCTACCGGGCAGAACTCTTCGACAATCTCGCTCAGATCATCAAGCGTGAAGTCGATAACCTCGCACAACTCATGGCATGGGAATGCGGCAAGATCTTCAATGAATGCCGTGCGGAAGTGATCGAAGGCTTGCATATGGTGCAATATGTCTTCGGTTCAGGCCGCATGCCCAATGGCGACGTGATCGCCAGCGAAATACCGGAGAAGGATGCCTTCATGCGCCGCAAGCCGTGGGGAGTCGCCGCGGTCATCACGCCGTGGAACTTCCCCTTCGCCGTGCCGCTGTGGATGCTCGGGCCATCACTGCTGGAGGGCAACACCGCCGTCTTTAAGCCCAGCGAAGATACGCCAGCCATTGGTCAACGGCTCATTGAACTCTTCCTCGAAGCAGGCTTCCCACCCGGCGTCGTCAACCTGGTACATGGCGATGGCGTGGCCGGCGAAGCGCTCGTCCGCAACCGTGAAGTCAACATTGTCCTCTTCACCGGCAGCTACGAAGTGGGACACAAGATTCAGCAAATCTCGGCTGACTTCTATGACCGCATCGTCGCCAACGAAATGGGGTCGAAATCAGCTGTCATCATCTGTGAAGACGCCCGACTCGATCTGGCTGTCACCTGTGCCGTGCTGGCCGGATTCAAGACCAGCGGCCAGCGCTGCGTCTCCGCGGGGCGCATGCTGGTCCACCAGAAGATCTTCGACAAGTTTGCTGATAAGTATATCAATGCCGTCAAACGGTTGAACATCGGGCATCCGCTTGATCCGATTAACTTCACTGGACCAGTCATCAATGAATCGGCAGTCAACAAGGTGCTCAGCTACAACGATCTGGCCAAAGCAGAGAAGGCAACTGTGCTGATCGAGGGCGGTCGCATGGGCGACAGCATACATGCTCACGGCTGGTTCGTTTCGCCGTTCGTGTATCGTCAGGAGCATCTGCCAGGCAAGCGAACGGTGCGGGAAGAAGTCTTCGGCCCGCATGTTGCCCTGGTGCCCTTCAAGGACGATGCCGACGCAGTCCGTATCTACAATGATGTCGAGTTTGGCCTCTCGATGGCGGTCATCACCGAAGATTTCCGCAAGATGCGCTACTATCGTGAAGAATGTGAATTCGGGATGGGTTATGTCAATCTGCCTTGCATTGGCGCTGAAGTGCATTTACCATTTGGCGGTGTGAAGAAGAGTGGCAACGGCCACCCCTCTGCCGCAGCCCTGACCGAAGCGGTGACCCACAAGATCGCCTGGACAGTCAACCATGCCGAGGAAGTGAAGATGGCCCAGGGCCTCAAAGCCGAGGTGGGCTGATCGGTGTTAACGTCAGCACGTCGGCTCGACTTGTGTCCGCCGTATGAAACGACCAAGTCATCCAGGGATGGATGACTCTTCTGGTAAGGAGACCTTCATGCCACAAGTTCTCAATCGACCCAGCACTCGGCTGCGATCCGCCCGCACGACCCTGGCCCGAAAGTATCTCAATGGCAACGGGATCGAGATCGGGGCGCTCGCCCGACCCGTGTTGGTTCCTCACGCTGAGATCAGTTACTACGACCGCTGCACCGAAGCTGAACTGGCTGCTCTGTATCCGCACAAAGCTGCTTCGCTGAAGGCACTCGACGGCATCGCCTCTTTGGAATCGCTCGAACCCATCGAAAACGCTTCGCTGGACTTCGTCATCGCCTGCCGGGTGCTGGAATACTCCAGCAACGTGCTCGCAGCCTTTCATGCAATGCACCGGGTGCTGCGAAAGGGTGGGCATGCATTTCTGAGCGTTGCCGACAAGCGTTTGACTGCTGATCATCATCGCCCGGTCACGCCACTGGGCCACCTGGCTGCCGACTTTGTCCATGGACCAAGCGGTTCCTGGCCTGGGCATCTCGAAGAATGGGCCGTCTTCATCGAACATGGTGCCGGGGAAGATCCCGAAGAACGGTTACAGCTCGCGCTGCAACATACTCAACGCATCCGGCAACATGTCTGGACACCTCAGGCATGGATGGAACTGCTCGTGGAAGTGCAGCGTGGTCTGGGATTTGAACTTCAGTGCTGGCAGATCACGAAACAGGAAATTTTGACAGTGCTCATCAAGACATAGTTTTG
>DAOMFV010000149.1:0-11905 GCA_035430005.1 Gemmatales bacterium | reverse complement strand
CAATCTGATTCGATCAACGTGTCCTAGAAAAGAGCGGTATTATCGACGTCACGAAAGTCGCCGCGTTCATGAAGGTCGGCGATAATCGGGGCATCCCGGTCGCTCTCCTGATCAAGATGCTCAAACCCGAACTGGTCGTCTATCGTTTCGATAAGGACGGCCAGCAGTTTCGCTTAAGTAAGCAACAATGCGATGAATTCAACCTGCCTGTTTCCGACAAGCACCTCATCGGCAAGGACGATGCCCGGTTGCAACCTCAGGAGTTTCTGCGGGCTGGAACGCTCGGCATCTATCGGGCTGACGAAGCGGAGAAACTGGGCCTCATCAAGCGGGTCTATCCCACCAAGAATGAAATCTCCACCAGAGTGGCCATACCTATCGGTCGCAATCCGCTTCCCGAACACCCCAAGGCTGCTGTCATCGAAATCAGCGGCGACGCCGGCAACGGCACCTTCGAAATGGCCTTGGACAAGGTTCGCCGGGCCATCAAGGAAGAGGTCAACTGCATCATCTTTCACCTGATCAACATGAATGGCGGCCCCGAAACGGTTGCCAGCGCCACGCAGTTGGCGAACGATCTCATCGATAAGACTCACGGCGAACGACGCATCAAGACCGTCGCTTATATTCCTGAGAACTGCACCGGCACCGCCAATTTCATCGCCCTGGCCTGCGATGAGATCGTCGTGGGCCCGGATGCCAAAATCTGCGATGTGAACAACCTCGTCTATCAGGCTGCCAACGTTCCTTTTGATGCGACGCTGATCAACGAACGGCAACAGAGCCTGATCAACATTGTGCAAAAGTCCGGGGTGCCTGAAATCATTGTTCGTGGCATGTTTCAACTGAACCTCGAACTGGTACAGGTCGAGGAAGTGCCTGATCCCAATAAGCCCGATCAGAACCTGGCAGTGCAGATCAAAGACAAAACCGAACTCCGCGCCGGCTGGGTCGAAAAGAACGTCATCAAGAAGAAGGGGCAACTGCTGGTCCTGACAGCCGCTCAGGCCATAGAAATGGGCCTAGCTCGCCCCGTGGTGACGAAAGACCTCGGCGCAGTGCAGTCGATTAGCGAAGTCTTCCGGCTCTACGGCATCTCCGCCGGTGATGTCATTATCATGCGGGCCAACTGGCTCGATAATCTCGTTCTGTTCCTGCAACACCCAGCCACGACCACGCTGCTGGCCATTATCGCCTTCCTGGGACTGATCCTGGAAATCAAGGCGCCCGGCACCACGGTGCCCATCATCGTCTCGGCCGTCTGCTTCCTGCTCCTGTTCTGGGCACACTCCTGGCTCTCAGGGC
Source organism: Gemmatales bacterium (assembly GCA_035430005.1). Lineage (GTDB taxonomy): Bacteria > Planctomycetota > Planctomycetia > Gemmatales > HRBIN36 > JAEUIE01. Next base: position 10,600 of record DAOMFV010000149.1, on the reverse strand, counting down.
AGGTAAATGCCCTGGCTATCCTGCTCTTTCTTCTCGGTATCGTGCTGCTGGCGGTCGAAATTTTTGTGCTGCCCGGCTTTGGCGTCACCGGCGTCAGCGGCATTATCCTCATGCTGCTGGGCCTGTCACTGGTGGTCGTCAAGCAATGGCCTCAGACTCCGGACGAATACATGGGACTGGCACGCAACTTCGGGGTCTTTAGCGGAGGACTGTTATTCTCCATCATGGGGGCGTTTGCAGTAGCCCGGTTCCTGCCGAGCCTGCCGATGTTCCATTGGCTGATGCTGCCGCCCCCTGATGAAGAGACCAGCGAAGCCGCAGGCAGCATTCCCCCTGCCTCTTCCCCTTCCCTTTTGGGAGCGGTTGGCACGGCTGTGACTGAACTGCGACCTGTGGGTCGTGCCTGCTTCGGTGATGACTATATTGATGTCACCACCGAGGGTGGCTTTGTCGATGCCGGGCGACGGGTTCAGATCATTGAAATCGATGGCGTTAAAGTAATCGTAAAATCTGTTTGAGGATGAACTATGACTTGGGCGATTGTCGCCATTCTTCTGGGCATCCTCTTCCTGGCGCTGGAGATCTTTCTCCCCTCCGGCGGCTTGATGATGATCCTCTCCCTGTTCTTCGTAGGGGCGGGCGTGGTGCTGATCTTTTTCACTCCGGAGAGTGAAGGGGGCGGCACGATGACGGGCATCATTACCATCGTCGGGCTGCTCGTGCTGCTCCCCGTCATTGGCGGGGCGCTCTTTTACTACTGGCCCTACACGCCTATGGGCAAAGCCGTGTTCCTGAAGGAACCCACTGAAGAAGAAGCATTGGTGGTGACCGAAGCCCAGCAGGCCTTTGAAGAGCTCCAGGGCCAGATCGGCAGAACGCTCACCCTGCATCAGCCTTCCGGGGCTACCGAACTGAAGGGGAAACGATACGATAGCACCACCGAAGGCGTCTTCGTCGATGCCGGGCAGTATGTGAAGGTGGTTGCCGTCAATGGCAGCCAGTTGGTGGTACGAATGGTTAACCCGCATGAGCTAGACGATTTGCCCACTGACCTGAATGCCTGATGCATGTTCTGCAAACTCTTTTTCACATGAGGTGAACCCATGGCTGAGTTACAGTGGCGTACCGGCAAACCGCAAGCCGAGGCTCTGGAGTTGATGAAGTCGCAGCTCGCCAAGACCAGCTACAACGACAACGTCACCTGGAAAGACAATACCTTCGCCGCTTCGATCGGCATGGGCTTCATGCTCGATATCGCCGGGACTGTCACCGATAACATGGTCACCGTCGAGAAATGTGGCGGGGTCTCGGGCGGCATGGCGCTCGGCAAGCTCAAGCAGATGTTTGAGCATCTCTATCCGGGTGGTGAAGTGAAGTAGTTAATACTGTCGATACTTTTCCCAAATAACTCTCGCAGAGGCGCGGAGAAATAAGGTGTTCCTCTGCGTCTCCGCGCCTCTGCGAGAGTCTATTCCTATAAGGGATACCCACCGGTACTGCAACCGCCCTGTAGTGTAGCAAAGAGAGCGGCAAAACGATCCTTTCCGATCATTTCGTCCTCAAAAACAATCTACTGCCCGTTCAATACGAATAACTTCTTGACAGACGCTTTCATATCATGACAATCGAAGGTCACAAGCAATTTCATTGTAGCAGTACACCGGGAAAGGTTTCTCCATGTTCGCAACTCTGACCGCTTCCGCACTTTTCGCTCAGGCTGGGCTCGATAAGGGAACGATCATCGGCTACGTAGGCCTGGCGATTGTTGCTATCATCGCCCTGGTCTTCATCCTGCTCTTCTTCAAGTTCTTCAACTTATGGATTCAAGCTTGGCTCACCGGGGCGAACATCAGCATCCCCACGCTCGTGGGTATGATGCTGCGCAAAGTCAATTACAGCATGATCGTGCAGCAGAAGATCGCTCTTACCCAGGCCGGGGTGCGGGTAGAAACCCGCGACCTTGAGGCTCACTACCTCGCTCGAGGCAATGTGCCCAAAACCGCTGCCGCCGTTATCGCCGCTTACAAGGCGAGCATCGATCTTCCCTGGAAGACCGCAGCCGCCATCGACCTCGCCGGTCGTGATGTGTACGACGCTGTGCGAACCAGCGTGAATCCCAAGGTCATCGATTGCCCCGATCCCACCAAGGGTGCTCGCACTCTCGATGCCGTCGCCAAGAATGGTATTCAGCTCAAGGTCAAGGCCCGTGTGACAGTGCAGACCAAGCTCGAACGCCTCGTCGGCGGCGCTACTGAAGAAACGATCATCGCCCGTGTCGGTCAGGGTATCGTCTCAGCCATCGGTTCCGCTGATGATCACAAGGCTGTGCTCGCTAACCCCAGCATCATCAGCCGTGAAGTGCTCGATAAGGGCCTCGATGCCGCCACGGCGTTCCACATCGTTTCCATTGATATCGCCGACGTGGAAGTCGGCGAGAACATCGGTGCCAATCTGCAGGCTGCACAGGCTCAGGCTGATTTGAAAGTCGCCCAGGCCAAGGCTGAAGAGCGTCGAGCCGCCGCCGTGGCCCGTGAACAGGAAATGCGTGCCTTGGTCGAAGAGAACCGGGCCAAAGTCGTCGAAGCCGACGCTCAGGTGCCGCTGGCCCTTTCCTTCGCCATCAAGGACGGCAAGATGGGCGTGATGGACTACTACGGTATGCGCAACCTGGTCTCCGACACTGAAATGCGCTCCTCCATCGCCGGCACCGGAGCGAACCAACAACGACCGAATATCAACTAACACTGTGCCCCACTCCGGTGTGTACTCACGTCGGGGTGTGGTTCCGAGCGATTGCAACCACACCCCGTCTGAGTACAGACGGAGTGTGGCACATTCCCTGAAAATACCGGATACGAGATCATGGCCAAGGCACGTCCTTCCTCTGCTGAAATTGATCGCTTCCTCGAAGAAGTCAATCGCCGGAAGCAGCAGCAGGCTCGGCAAAACGCTCCGCCTCCGCAGGTGCAACAGCCACCTAAGCCCAAGGTACAAGCCGCACCAAATAAGCCTGTGCGTGTGCAGCAGCGACAGGTGCAACAACGGCAGGTGATGGAGCAGGAACCTCTTGTCAGTGCGGTCATCATCGAACAGATGCCGGAACCGATGCGGAACGTCGCCCCCCGGCCCGTTGCCTCGGCTTACCAGATCACGCCGCCGGCCCCTATCGTTCCCCGTGGCACCGAATCAGCCCCGATCCATCATGCCAAGGCACTCCTCGCCTCCCGTGACGGCATGCGGGCGGTGTTTGTTCTCAACGAGATTCTCTCGCCGCCACGGTGCAAAAGGCCATACAGAAGGTAGGGCACGCTGTGCGTGCCTCACAACAACAAAGTCGCGTCACCATTGTTTCATGGCGACAATTGGTAGTCTCATGAAAGGCACGCACAGCGTGCCCTAAGCACTATGCTGCCAGTTCCAGCATCCCGTTGGTGCCATCGACGCAGCCGTTGATGCCACGCTTGGATTCACGCACAAACTTGATGAACTCCTGCACCACATCGATGTGCCCTAATTCGGCTTCGCACTCGGCCAAGGCGTTCGGCACCGAAAGGTGCTGCAGATACATGATGTGATACACCCGGCGAATGGCATTGATCTGAGCGGAACTCAGGCCCGCCCGACGCATGCCGATAATGTTCACGCCGACGACATGGTTGATGTTCTGCTGAATGATAAACGGAGGAATGTCTTTCGTGGTGCCCGACGTTCCCGACAGGAACGAGAGGCGACCCATGCGGCAGAACTGGTGGACAGCAGCATTGCCCGAAATGAAGACGTTGTCAGCCAGCTCGACATGCCCGCCAATGAGCGAGTTGTTAGCGAGAATGCATTTATTGCCCACTCTTCCGTCGTGGGCGATATGGGCGCCGGCCATCAGGTAGTTGCCGTTGCCGATCTTGGTCAGCCAGGAGCCAGTGGTGGCCCGGTGTATCGTCACGTTTTCCCGCAGGACGTTGTTATCGCCGATCTCGACGCTGGTCGGCTCGTCCTTGTACATCATGTGCTGAGGCTTCTCGCCGATGATGGCATTGCTGTAGATTTCGTTGCCTTCACCAATGACGGCAGGTCCGATGAGATGAGCGCGGGCATGGAGAATCGTGCCGGCCCCGATGCGTACTCTGCCTTCGATAATGGAGTATGGGCCAACGACCACATCATCAGCTAGCACCGCGTCTTCAGAAACCAGCGCCGTCGGATGAATATGGGCATTACTGCGACGGGCATCCTCGGTGACTGACATGGTTGAGCCCTCCCTGGCTTGGACCGAATCAATGAATGATGGGAAAGATATAGCCAAGGAGGACGTGGAAAGCTAGGCCAATTATCCTGGATTCTTCATAGGCTACCTTGACAGGCTTACCAATCCATAACCGGGTTTGTGCGCCCTTTCCTCAATGATGAGTTATGAACGTAACCACCCATTCGCTGCCATTTACGGGCCTGAGTGCTGACCAAGTGCAGCAGAGTCGGGCAGTACATGGCTCCAATGTGCTCACACCCCCCAAACGGGCAGCATGGTGGCAGCTCTACTTAGAAAAGTTCAACGATCCGGTTATCCGTATTCTGATCATCGCCGCCGCCATCGCCATCGTTGCCGGGGCTTATCATGGCGAGTACATCGAAGGGCTCGGCATCCTGATCGCCATTTTGCTCTCGACATTTCTGGGCTTCTGGAACGAACATCGGGCGAATAAAGAGTTTGAACTGCTTAACCGTATCGATGACGATGTGCCGGTCAAAGCGATTCGAGAAGGGAAAGTACTGACGATTCCCAAACGGGATGTCGTCGCTGGTGACGTGCTGCTCATGGAACTCGGCGAGGAAATCCCCGCTGACGGCAAGCTGCTCGAAGCAGTCAATCTACAAATCAATGAGTCGAGACTCACTGGCGAATCGGTGCCGGTCAGTAAACGAGTACGGGAGGGCGAGGCTCCTGCCGAGCTATCCTCCGAAGAATCTAGTGCCTACGCCGAAGACCGCCTGCTGCGTGGTACCTTCGTCGCTGATGGCCGGGGGATCATCGAGGTCACATCGGTCGGCGATGCCACCGAAATTGGCACCACTGCCCGTGCCGCCAGCGAAGAACGGACTGACTCCACGCCACTCAACAAGCAACTCGCCCGACTCAGTCAGTTCATCGGCGTGCTGGGCCTGGGCTTTGCCATCCTCACCTTCTTCGGCCTGCTCCTCCAAGCCTGGCTGGCCGGCCGCATCGTCATGCCTGCTGAACAATGGGCCTTCGTCGCTGTCCTCATCGTCAGCGTGTTCCTCGCCCTTATCCGGGTTTGGCTGCCCATGATCTACGATGGGCTGGAACTGTCCAGCTCGAAGTTCTCTGCACCTTCCTGGCTCGAATCCGAATCACTGCTTGGCTGGGTCGGCACGATCCTCGCCGGCGTCCTCTTCTTCGCCCTCGGTGTCGCTGCCCTCATCGGCATGGGCTGGATCACCACCGACCCCGCCACCTGGCTCTCGCATGGAGCAGGGGACAACCTGCTGAGATACTTCATGGTCTCGGTGACCATCATCGTCGTCGCTGTCCCTGAAGGTTTGGCCATGAGCGTGACGTTGGCCCTTGCCTACTCGATGCGACGGATGACGGCCAGCAACAACCTCGTCCGCCGCATGCATGCCTGTGAAACCATCGGGGCTGCCACCGTCATCTGCACCGACAAGACCGGCACGTTGACGATGAACCAGATGGCTACTCATGCTGTTCACATACCTGCTCTGAAAACTGTGTCTGAAGTGAGCGAAAGCATCCACACCCCGTTGGAGTACCAACGGAGTGTGGCACAGTCTTCACTGCCCGACTCGCCCGTCACATCGTTGCTCGCCGAAGCCCTCAGTGTTAACAGCACTGCCCATCTCAGTGAAGAGAACGGCGGAACGAACGCTATAGGCAACCCCACCGAATCTGCTACCCTGCTCTGGCTCAAGGCCCACGGCATCGACTACACCACCTGGCGGCTGCGCTTCCAGACGACCCGTCAATGGACGTTCTCGACGGAACGAAAGTTCATGGGCACCCTCGGCCAGGCACCTGGAATGAGTGGCGGAATCCTCCACGTCAAAGGCGCCCCTGAGATCATTCTCGCCCGCTGTCAGGATCAATTGGCCGCTACCGGCAAGCAACTCCTCACCGATGCCCATCGTCAGCAGATTGATCATGAACTGAAGACATATCAGTTTCGTGGCATGCGAACTCTCGGTATGGCTTACCTTGATACCATCTCGTCCCCGGTCTCCGACCGGGGACGCCCTGCAACGCCGGCTCTGCCGGATGGAACCAAGCTGGAAGACCTCGCTAACGGCATGACCTGGCTTGGCTTCTTCGCCATCCACGACCCGATTCGCCCCGAAGTGCCAGATGCCATCGCCGATTGCGCCAAGTCCGGGGTGGCTGTGAAGATGGTCACTGGCGACAACCCCGCCACTGCCCGGGAAATCGCCAGGCAGATCGGCCTGTGGAATGATGGTGACGATCATCAACCGGGTCATCTGCTCACTGGACCGGAGTTCGCTGCCCTCGATGATGCCGCCGCTGAGCAAGCAGTAGGGCTGGTCAAGGTAATGGCCCGTGCCCGACCGCTCGACAAGCTCCGTCTCGTGAGGCTGCTCAAACAGCGTGGCGCAGTCGTCGCTGTCACCGGCGATGGCACCAACGATGCCCCCGCCATGAACTATGCCGATGTCGGCCTGGCCATGGGCAAGACCGGCACCGCCGTCGCCAAGGAAGCCAGCGACATTATCCTCCTTGATGATTCGTTCAAGAGTATCGTCAACGCCATCTTCTGGGGCCGGTCGCTCTATCAGAACATTCAGCGGTTCATTCTGTTTCAGATGACGATCAACCTCTCAGCACTCACTCTGGCCCTGATCGCTGCCTTCGTCACCGGGGGCAGCACGCCGCTGACGGTGATGCAACTGCTCTGGGTCAACTTGATCATGGATACCTTTGCCGCCCTCGCCCTGGCAACCGAGCCGCCCGATCCCTCAGTGATGAACCGCCCACCCCGCCAGCCGGGTGACTTCATCATCACGAAGGCAATGGCTTGGAACATGGTGGGCATGGCTACGCTCTTCGTCGTGCTGCTCACCGCCCTGCTCTTCTGGTTCAAATCAGAGGGCTCGTTCGATTATGAAGCAGCCCAGCACATCCTGCGTTCGCCCGATTCGACACCCGACTCCAGGCTCGCTGCGGAGAACGCCCAGCAACGGCTGTCGATCTTCTTCACCTTCTACGTGATGCTGCAGTTCTGGAACCTCTTCAACGTCCGCCGGTTCGGCGCCAGCCGGTCGGTGTTTGATAGCCCCTTCGACAACGCCTACTTCTGGGCCATCGCCGCCATTATCTTTGTGGGACAGTTTGTGATCACCCAGTTTGGCGGGGTGGTGTTTTCGACTTATCCGCTGACAATGGAGCAATGGGCGTGGATGACAGTGGCCAGTGTATTGGTGCTGGTGTTGGGGGAGGTGGTGCGGTTGGTGCAGCGGCGAAGGAGACGTGGGTTAAGCGCTTGACGGCAGGGACAAGCCCTGCCGCTCTTGAAATCATTGACAAAAAAGCCGCGACAGGGCGAGACAGGAGAGGCTGATCCAACGCACAAAGAGCGAATGCTTATGGCTGCTCCTTCCGGCCTGACCAGGTTCACACAGCCCCATTGCGTGGGTCCCCTCCTGCCTCGCCGCGTCGCGGCCTGGGCAGTGTTGTGAACTGCTTCGAGTATTATAGCACTGCATAACGCAGGGCAAGGAAGAAAGTAACAACAATAACAAAACCGCCAGAGTCTCCCCTGGCGATTCCATACTTAGCATTCAGCATTCAGCACTACTCCATCGCCTTGATTTTGATGTTGCGATACTCCACCTTGTCGCCATGATCCTGCAGGGCGATGTGGCCTTTGGTGGGCTTGCCGAACTCGCTCCAGGCTTTGAACTTGCTGCCCGCTACCTTCTTGTTCCACTCGTCGCCACCCTTTTGATATTCGACGACCTTCACGTCATTGAGCCAATGTTCGACGTGGCCATCCTTGATGACGATCCTGGTGTGATTCCACTCGCCGGCGGGCTTGCAAACTTCCTTGGTAGCCGGGTAGAGACCATAGCATGAAGCAGCTCGGGTCAGTTTGTTCTTCCCGTCTGCGTGACGATCATTATCGAGCACCTGGTACTCAGGCCCGGTCATGTAGGCGGTTTCAGGACCTTCCTTCACGTGATACATGATGCCGCTGTTGCCTTTGGGGGATATCTTCCAGTCGATGAGCAGCTCGAAGTTGCCATACTCGCCATCGGAAATGATGTCGCCGCCACCACCGACTCGGGTCAGAAGACCATCCATGATTTTCCAACCGCTCGGCAGAGTCTTCTGCTTATACCCCCGCCAGCCGTCAGCGGTTTTGCCATCGAAGAGAAGTTTGAAGCCCGCTGCCTTCTCAGCATCGGTAAGCGTATTGATCGGGCCGTCTTGGGCCCGCAGGGTGCCAACTATGAACAAGAGCGACAGGAGCAAGAAACGACGTAGCATGGAATCCTCGCAAGTGAAAAGAGGTGACATCACTGCAATCATACCGGAGAGAAGGGGCAGAAGCCATTGACCAAATCATGAGATTTTGGGACATCTTGGGTTCCTTCTGAGAATCAGGATGAACGAGAAAAGCCAGGCTGTTGGGTGCGATGTTCCTCGAAACCACACCCCAGCGGAGTACCGCTGGAGTGTGGCACAGATCTTTGCTGGGTGCCATGGTTTGCGTGTACTTACGCTAACCATGCTGCGTAACGGGTGGGACTGCCTCCTTCTCTTGTTCTTTGCCTGCTGGATGCTTTACGCCCATCTTGATGGGCCGCTCATGGAACCGGACGAATCCCGCTATGCCGAGATCCCTCGGCTGATGCTTCGCTCCGGCGACTGGATCACCCCGAAGCTGCAAGGCAAACCCTACAACGACAAGCCGCCCCTGGTCTACTGGCTGATCGCCGGCAGCTATGCGGTCTTTGGTGTCAGCATCGAAGCAGCCCGGTTCGTTCCTGCCACCGCGGGTTTGCTCACCCTCTGCATCGTCTATCTCTGGAGCCGACGTTACCTGGGTCGCCTCGTGGCGAACGCAGGTATCCTCATCCTGCTCACGATGCTGGGCTACGTTGCCTTGATGCGCATGCTGCTCTTGGATGGTGTCCTCACGGTGCTGGTCGTCGGTTCACTATTAGCAGGACACCATGCGTTGGCACAAGGGCGGCATCCGGCATGGTGGCTTATCTCTGCCATCCTCTGTGGGCTCGGCGTGTTAGCGAAGGGACCCGTCGCCATCATTCTGGTCACGCCGTGCCTTTTTGCCTTGCGCTGGCTTGATCGTTCCACCACACCGATGCGGTTCCTTGATGCGGTCTGGTATGGCCTTGTCGTGCTTGCTCTGGCGGTGCCCTGGTACGCCATCATGATGATGACAAACGAGAGCTTTGGTTCCGAACATTTCATCCGGCACCACCTGCAACGGTTCCTCGAGCCGGCCCACCACGAACGACCGATGTGGTACTACCTGCCTGCCCTGTTTCTGGAACTGCTGCCCTGGCCGGCGCTGCTGTTCGCACTGCTTCCACGGTGGCGAAGCTGGACAGGCACCGAGCGCTTCCTGTTGTTCTTCTGTGCTCTGTGCTTCGTCTTCTTCAGTATCGCCAAGGCGAAGTTGCCGACGTATCTGCTGCCCATGCTGCCGATACTGGGTGTGGTGCTGGGGAAGCAGTTAATCGTCACCGTCTCCTGTCTTTCAAGTGAAGCTCGAATCCGCTGGTCGATTATGCTCACCTCATTGTTCATTCTTTTGGCTGTGAGCTTCCGTTCCTTTGGCTTCCAATGGGCCTTGCATGAAGGCACCCCGAGTATTGATTTGCTAGCACTGGCAGCGCTGATAACGCTAATTGGAGTACTCATCGGCACGTCTTACTGGCGCAATCAGTCCTTTGGGTTATTGATCAACAGACGTTGGGCTGTGGCGATCCTCTTCGCCGGAGTCGTCACCAGTTGCATCACCCAGCGGGCCATCCCCGACTATGCCCATCTGGTGTCGGTTGTTGAACCCTGTCAACGGTTGATCGAAGTCGCCAAGGAGGAAGGCATTCCCTACGTCGCTCATCGCAATAGCTGGGATGCGATCAGCTTCGTGCTCAATCGTGAAGAGATGGAAGTCTTTTCTTCGAGGGAAGCGCCTGCCTTCGAGGCATGGCTGAAGCAACACAAGCGCTGCATGATCTGGATGCGGGAGGGTGACAACCGCCTTACCAGCTTCACGAAGTCGCTGCCGACGGGCGTCGAACTCGAACATGTCCTCGATCTGGGCCGGGTGCAGGGGATTATCGTCAGGCAGGGTGGTGTGGTGCCTGCAGGGTTGGTGCAACCTCGATGAGTTGTGCATTTATCGTTGCGGGGACTGTGCCACTGTGTGACAGCGCAAGAAGCAATGATACACTTCTCAAAGTAGTCGTCACGCAGTCACGCAGTGGAAGGGTGCAATCGCTGGAAGCACTGCGTGACGAGTACATCACACAGTGGCACACAACGCCCTAAACCCAAGTATTTCCTAGGCAGCAGCGTGGCGTGGGT